>NZ_ANBD01000170.1 GCF_000341005.1 Nocardiopsis alkaliphila YIM 80379
GCTCCTCGCCTTGGCGGCCGGACTCGCCGAAGCCCTCGCGACCTTCCACTCCCAAGGGCTCGTGCACGGGGACATGCGCCCTGGGAACGTGGTCGTGGCCGCGGACGGGCCCAAGGTGCTGGACTTCGGGATCACCCGCCGCGTCGACCCGGTCGCACCCGCCCAGAGCGCCGAAAGCCTGGGGTGGTTGGCACCCGAACGCTATGAGCGGGCCGCCGCCACCACCGCCACCGACGTGCACGGCTGGGCCGCTCTGGTCCTGTTCGCCGCCACCGGTAACCCACCGTTCGGGGCCAACCCGGCCGGTCACGTCCTTGGGCGCGTCCCCGGTCAGATCGTGTGGGAGATGGCCGCCCGCGCCCGTGAGGCGCGCGTCGATCTGAGCACGATCCCCGAAGACCTGCGCCCGCTGTTGGAGAAAGCGTTCTCCTCCGACCCCGAGCGGCGCCCCTCCGCCGAGGAGGCCTACCTGGAGTGCCTGCTCTTGCTCGGCATCGACGAGCAGGCCACCGCGGACACCTGGCCCGCCCGACTGCGCGCGCTCATCGCCGAACAGTGGCCGGCCCTGGACTTGTCCTGGCACGACCCGATCGTGTGGACCGACGCCGCCTTGGCCCTGGCCGAGAGGCGACAGGCCCAGGCCTCCCCGGACCCGGCCCCGGAGCAGAGCGCCAAAACGATGAGTGGCGAACCGAGGGGTCCGGTGGCGTCCGGCCCCGGCACCCCGATGCCGGGCGTGCGCGGTCCGGTCACGCCCGGAGCACCTCAGAGCAGCGAGGCCGCCGCCTACCTCTTCGGTGGGCGGGGGAACCAGGGGCACGACAGCACCGCTGAGATCGAGCTCGCCGGGCTCGAGGAGGAAGAGGAGACCGCGGGCGGCCCTCGGATGGGGATGTGGCTGGGCGTGGGCGCCGTGGGTATGGCGCTGGTGCTGGGCGGGGGATACCTGCTGTACGACCTCCTGAGCGGTGCCCCCGCCGACACCGTCGGAGCCCAGACCCCCACCGCGGCACCGACGAACGAAGAGCAAGAGCCCGAGCCGGAACCCGAACCCGCTGCCCCCGAGCCCCTGGCCTGCGATGATCCCGACCGTGTCCAAGCCCAAGAGGCCCAGGCCCACTGGCGCCCCTTCTCCCCTGAAGCGGCCACGGCCGAGCAGTACCTCGCCCTGCTCACCCCCGGCCCCGAGGGTGTGCCGGTCACCGACCCCGAGATCTGGCCGTTCGTCCACCCGGTCGACCACGACACCGTCGACTACGGGTTGGCCACCCCGAGCCTTTCGGCGTTCCCGGTACTGAGCGTGTGCATGAGCCAGGTGGAGGCGACCGCCGACGGGGCGGAGTTCACCGTCGAGGTGAACTACCACCCGAACGTGGGCAGTCACCACGTGTACGCCGAGGACTTCATGGCCCTCATCCCGATCGACCCGGCCCAGAACGACGGAGTCGACCGGCGAACCCATCGGGGAGGCACCGGTAGTGAGATCGGCGCGCCTTTGACCACGCTGGCGGTGCTGAGCCCCCAGAACCCCTCCGAGGTGTTGACCGTCCACATCCCCGGAGCCCCCAAGCGAGCGGGTGTGGCCTACCGGCCCGCCCCACACTCGGCTCCCCTGGAACACGAAGCGAACGGGCACTGCTACGACGTGGACGGCACCCTGGAGTGGCGAGACGAGGAAGCACTGGGTTCGGGTTTCTTCGCCATGCCCGACACGTCGTTGCAGGACAACACCATGCTGGATTGTCCAGCGGAGGTGCCCGCTGATGAGGGCGAGGCGGCGCACACGGCCGACGAGGGAGTCCAAGGCGACGCGGGCGGAGTAGGAATCGAAGACGGTGCCGCTGAGAGCGGCCTCGGGAACGGCGGCCCGGGTGATGCCGGCGGCGTGATCACCGAGGGCGGCCAGGGCTGAGGTTTCGCACGGCTCCGCACTCTTCGTCGCCCACTCCGGACCAAGAGGAGTGATCGAGCCGATCGATCGTTCGAGCCCTCTACGACCGGACCAGCGAAGACCTTCACCGCTCGAAATCCGGTAGTTTCAGATCATCGTCGTTCTCTCACCGACTCGGGACGGGAGGAGGTGGGATGAACGGCGAGAGGGAGCGGTGGGTCGGGTGGGAGAGAACACCCGGCCCACTCCTCAACCGCCCAGGATCACCCCGAAGTCGACGTCGTTGCCCAGAATCATCGAACCCACGATGAGGATGAGCAGCCCTGGAAGCAGGGTCGTGGCGGTCACCACCGTCACCCTCGGGTTGAGCCGCTGGGCCTTACGGCGCATGTACTGGGCGTCGGCACGACGCATGTCCTGGCTGATGCCGACCAGGGTGTCGCTGAGCGGTGCGCCCAGCTCCTCGGCCTGCTGAATCGCGGTCACGAACTTGTTCAAGGACTCATTGCGGTTGCGGCGGCGCAGGGCGTCGAAGGCCTCGCGGCGGGAAGTGCCCAGTTCCATTTGGCGCAGCGCGATGACGAACTCGTCGGAGAGCACACCCGGCATGGAATCCGCCACTCGGGCCACGGCGGCACGGAACGACATGCCCGCGCTCACCGTCACCGCGAGCACGTCCAGGAAGTCCGGCAGCTGGGACTGCACCTGGTCGGCTCGTTCTTGGGTCTTGACGTACATGCTCAGGTCGGTCAGCCCCACGAACGCCAGCATCACCAGACCGAGCATGGCGTTGTCGGAGAACAGCAACAACACGGCCAGCGAACCGTAGAGGAGGACCTCGCCGGCCTTGCGCTGGACGTAGCGTTCCACCGTCAAGCCATCGACTCGGCCGGAGGCCTCGATGCGTTCGGCGATCGAACGCCGCCGCCCGTCACTGAGCGAGGCCAGGATCCAAGCGGTGAAGGGTCGCCCGATCCTCTCGGTGACCTTGTGCAGGAAGAACGTGTCGTCGCTCTTGACGGCGGGGCCCGCGACGGGTTCCCGCACCGCCACGCGCGTCTGCGACAGGAGCAGGTGCAGGCCGTAACAGCCGATCAGCACGATCGATGCGCCGGCCGACGCCACCAGCAGGGGCAAGAGGTTCATCGTGGTTCCTTCGGGGGGTGGGGCGGTGCGGGACCTACATCTTGAATCGGGTGATCCGCGACACCGCCACGAATCCGACGACGAACAGAGCGGCCGCGATCAGCAGGACACCGATACCGGCGGGTTCGCTGGTCATGGTGCGCATGATGCCGGGCTGGATCATGTTGAGCAGGAACAGGGCCCCCACCGACATGAACCCCAGCGCCCACACGGTGCTGGTGGTCTCGGCCAGGATGGTCTGCACCTCACGCCGGGTCTCCTTGCGGTTCTCCAAGGTCGTGGAGATGTTGCGCAGGGCGCTGACCAGGGAACCACCGGATCTGGACGCCACGATCAGGGTGGACAGCAACACCCCGAGTTCTCGGGAGGGCATGCGTTCGCGAAGTTCGGCGACGGCCTCCTCGAAGTTCGCGCCCAGCTTCATCGACTCGGCCATCCGCCCGAGCTCTTCCCCGGCCGGGCCGTCCAGTTCGTCGGCGGCGATCGCCACGGCGGTGGGCAGGGCCAACCCGGCGGAGGTCGCGTTGCTCAGCACCCGGGCCAGGTCCGGTAGTTGGCCGGTGAACTCCTCTCGTCGCTTGGCCTCGGCCCGGCTCAGGTAGGAGAAGAACAGGAACGCCACCCCGGCGGCGGCCAACAACCCGAACAACGGCGCCAAGACCTGCCAGACCACCACCACGGCCAGCAGTGAACCACCCACCAACGCCACGAGGAAGGTGGACAGGCGCACCTCCGTGCCCGCACGGGCCAGGCGCCGGCTCAGCCGGGCACCCCATTCGGTCCGGTGCAGGGCCGCGTCCAGCCGGACCATCGGGGTGGACGCGCTGTACTCGGCCTGGGCCAGGGCGCTACGGGAAGCGATCAGCCTGCGCTGTTCGGCGCTGACCACGAACTCCCACACGGCCCAGAGTAGGACGACCAGGACCAGGGCCAGGCCGCCGAGGATCGCCGCGAATTGCCAGGTCACGCTGACTCCCATCGGGTCGGATGCGCCACGGGCACCGGAGGTGGAGGGCAGGGCGGAAAAAGGTTCATCGGCGGCCTCCACCGGGCCCATCGGAGACCACACCGAACACCGCGGGGATGCTCTCTCCCACGTGGTAGATACGGCCGGCGACGTGGCGAGGCAATGGGTGGTGGCGGAAGTGCCCCACCACGCCATGGTCCGCCCCGGTGGGCATCGACACGAACTCCATCAACGGTTCCAACCGGAACTCCTCGCTTCGACGCGAGGACACCACGGCCACCTCGGCGACCCGGCGGGAACCATCCGGCCACCGGCCCAGGTGCACGATGGCGTCCACCGCGTTGTTGATCTGGTCGCGCAGAGCGTCGTAGGGCACCCGACCATCACCCAGGGTGGCCAGGGTCTGGATTCGGTGGATGGCGTCCTCGGCGGAATTGGCGTGCACCGTCACCAGGGAACCGTCATGGCCTGTGTTCATGGCCTGGAGCATGTCGATGGTCTCGGAGCCGCGTACCTCACCGACGATGATCCGGTCCGGACGCATCCGCAGCGCGTTGCGCACCAGGTCACGGATGGCGATCTCGCCCCGCCCCTCGATGTTGGCCGGACGGGACTCCAAACGCACCACGTGGTCCTGCATCAACTGGAGTTCGGCGGAGTCCTCGATGGTGACGATGCGTTCGGTGCTGGGCACGAACGCCGACATGGCGTTGAGGAAGGTGGTCTTACCGGTGCCGGTACCGCCGGAGACCACGATGTTGAACCGAGCCCGCACCATCGCCGACAGCAGCACCCCGGTGGGCTGGTCCAGGCTGCCCATCCGCACCAGTTCCTCGATGGGGTAGGGCTTGGGGAAGCGTCGGATGGTCAGGATCGGACCGGACAGGGACAGCGGCGGGATGATGACGTTGACGCGCTCACCACTGGGTAGACGGGCGTCGACCATCGGTGAGGACTCGTCCACGCGCCGGTTCACCAGGGAGACGATGCGGTCGATGGTCTGGTAGAGCTGCTCCTCGCCGTTGAAGGTGGCGTCGACGCGCTCCATCCGGCCGCCCCGCTCCACGAACACGTTGTCGGGGCCGTTGACCATGATCTCGGTGATGCTCTCGTCGGCCAGCAACGGCTCCAACACGCCCAGGCCCAGCGCCTCGTCCACGACCCGACGGGTCAGGACGGAACGTTCCCGGTCCGACAGCACCGGCCCCTCACGGGACAGGATGTGATGGACCACCTTCTCCAACCGCACCCGCCGTTGAGCGAGCGTCAGCCGGGACAGGTCCTCCAGGTTGATCTCGGCCAACAGACGCCGACGCCAGTGCGTCACACTGCTCCGGTCCGCCCGCTCCTCGGTGGAACGGTCTTCCTCCAAGCGGTCCTTCAACCCCATGTTTCCTCGTTCCTCCCTCGGTGGATGCCGGGCGCTCGTGGATACCGAGCACGCATCCCTAAACGTTGGGCATGTCCACCCGCCGGGTCAGCGTCACGTTCAGGTCCACCGAGAACACGATGGGCAGTGAGTGCGAGACCTCGACGTAGAACCCGGCACTGTCGTTGGTGCCGCTGGTGATGGTCGCGTCCTCCAACCAGGCGGGTAGGGCCTGACGGGCGGCCGCCTCGGCGCCTTCCAACCGTTGGGAGCCGGCCACCCTGGCCCCGGCGCGGGCCGCGGACTCCAACCGTTCGATCGCCACGAAGGCCATGAACGCCTCGAAGGCCACCACCACGGTGAGCAGCAACAGGGGCAGGACCGCGGCGAACTCCAGGATCGGGCCACCACGGTCGGCGTCGCGACGGGACCGCAGTGGGGGCCTGGGCCGGCTCGTTCGGGTCACCGGTCGCCCCCTTGGCCCGCGTGGTCATCGGGTGGGTCCTCGTCCGGGATCGGTCGGTCCACTGCGTTTCTTGGGGTGACCTCGGTGACGACCTTGGCCTCACCGGTGATGTCCCAGGGACCCTCGGTGCCGGGAAAGAACACCGGCATCGCCACACTCACCCGGGCGTAGCGCACCCCCTCGCGTTCGACGACGCTGGTGGTGAGCACGTCCGGAGCGTCCCACGGAGAACGCACCCGTTTGCGGGCCTCCTCGTCGATCCGCTCCATGTCGTCGGGGGTCACCGCGGCCTGACGGGCCGCCTCGGCCGCGCCGTGCGAGGCGTACATGGAGGTCAAGCCGATCAGTAGCACCTGCCACACCAGCGCCAGAGCCAGCATCATGAAGGGCACCATCGCGGCGAACTCCACGATGACCCCGCCCCGGTCCCCGCCTCGACGCCCTCGTCCGTTCCCGAGGCGTCGAAGGTCCGACGACCAGGGCCGCCCGTGCGGTCCAAGCCCCGCGGGCCTGGCGTGCTCAGCCACCGAACCCCCGTCCCGACGTGCGCTGTCCCGAAGGCCCGGAGCCGCCCCAGCCCCTGCGCCCTCCCGGGGCGTCCGTACGGGGCCCGAGGTGCCCGTTGTGCGGATTCGGGGTAGACGGGGCGTCGAGGAACCCCGACACGTCGCGGGTGGAGGAGGCCCTTTCCATCGGGGACGAGGGCACGGGGGTCATCCCACCGGAGGGCGTGTAGGCGCCTTTGCCGCTGCCCCCGGTGGAGGGGGCGTTGAACAGATCCAGTTCCGAGGCCAGTCGGGCGAACGCCTTGCGCAGGCCCTCGTCGGTCACCTTGGTGGGGTCGCCGTTGTTCTCACCGGGTTCCAGGGCCCGGTAAGCGGCCGGAACGGGTGTGCGCAGCACCTTGGTGCCCAGCAGTTGCTGGAGGAAGTCGGGTTGGATCTCGTTCTTACGGCTGTGCCTGGTGACCAGTGAGTACACGTTGTCCTGCGTGCGCACCTGTAGGCGTTCCCACATCGCCATCAGCCGTTGGGCTCCGCGTAGCGCCGGTACGTCGGGGGTCACGGTCACCACCGCGCTGTCGGCCAGTTCCACCGCCATCGCGGTGGCCTCGTTCATGGTGGAGCCACAGTCCACGAGCACCAGCTCATAACGGGAACGCAGGGCGCTGAGGATGCGTCGGGTGGCGCGGGCGGTGACGTCCTCTCCCCGCTCACCGTGTTCGGGAGCGAGCAGCACGTGGGGGCCGCGTGGGTCCACGTAGAGGGTCTCGGCGAGCATGCCGGGGCTGATGTCGTCGGCGGCGTCCACCAGGTCGGTGATGGATCGGCGGTGTTGGAGGTTGAGGAAGGCCGGCAGGTCACCGGTCTGTAGGTCCAGGTCCACCAGGCACACCACGCGGTCGCGTCGTGCGGCCGCCATGGCCAGGTGCACGGCGCAGGTGGTGGTGCCCACCCCGCCCTTGGCGCCGCTGACCGTCACGACCCGTCCACGCACCCCGGAAGCCGGTAGTTCGTGAGCGGCCGACTCCAGGTGGCGGCGGAGCGTACGCGACCACTCGGCCGCCTTGGCGATCCGGGTCTCCAGTTCGGTCATCCCGGAGTCGGCCGCCAGGACTCCGCGAGCACCCGCCTCCATGGCCCCGGTGAAGGTGTCCGGGTCCATAGTGGGGGAGACCAGCAGGATCGCCAGTTGGGGATGGCGGTGGGACAGGTCACGGATGCTCTCGAAGACCGGTGCGGGCCCCAGGTCCTGGTGGACCAGGACCACGTCCAGTTCGGGGAACTCGCCGGCCGCGTCGATCAGCGCCGTGCCGGTGTTGCGGACGGCCACGAGGTCGCAGCTGCCCAGTTCCTCGAATCGCGCGGCGAGCACCATCTCGGTCTCGGACGTGGGCATCCCCGCCAGAACGCGGAAGTTCACCGCTTCCTACCCTCCATGCGGCGTACGCCGCTCATCGCTGTGGTCGTCGTTGCCCTGCCCCACCAGGTCGTCGAAGTCCCCGCTACAGAACTGTTCGTCGCCCAGACCGCCGCCACCGGCCGCGCTGACCAGCGCCAGCCGGAGTTTGGTGGAGAACTCCTCGGCGTAGGCCAGTTGCAGCGCGCTGTCCGGGTCGAGCCGGAAGGTCACCGGGACCACCCCGGTCACACCGGAGTCGGTCTCCTGGCTGCGCATCTCCCCGATGTCCAGCACCTCCACCTCGGTCAGGACCCGGGTGGCGCAGGCCTCACCGTGGTCGCGTGGCTGGAAGGTGCCGTAGATGTCCACGGTCGAGCCACGTCGAACCTTGCCGGCCACACCGGTCTCGGCGTTGACCATGATGGCGATCTCCCGCTCGCCCTCGGTCAGCGTGGGTTGGGGCAGGACCATGCCCCGCTGGAGGTACACGCCGCTCTCCAGATGGGAGGAGGCGACCAGTTCCTGGTCGGCGGGGGTCTCCACCTGGGACAGGTCGGTGATGAAGACCTCCGGGTCGAAGTACATGCTGGGGACCTCGACTCTTTCCACCGAATCCTGGCCGATGGGCTGGTAGGCCTCCACGTCCTCCACCAGGCGCAGGGCCGTGGAGAACTGGCCCAGGCGTTCCTGCTGGTTGTTCAGGTAGGTGAAGACGGACGTGAACACGGCCACGGCGCCGACCGCGGCTATGACCATGAGCAGGACTCCGCGTCGCTGACGGGGGTTCATAGGGGGTGGTATCCGTTTCCAGTGTCGTGGTGGGCCCCGAGCCCGGGGGCGTGGTGTGACCCGGTGGAGGGGGAGTCGTCACCGAGAGTAGGTCCGTGGTTCGGGGTGGGGGGAGGGAGACCTCCGTGCGGGGGTGGCCTGCGGGTGGGTGGGATGAGGGCGGGCCGCTTCGTGGGGCGGTGGCCCCGGGACGGGTGCGCCGGTCGGTGACGGGTCGGATGGCGGCGCCCCGGTCCGGGGTGGCTTCGGTTCCGGGACCTCCCCGGACACCGGTCCGGGCCGAGGTCGGGGGGCCGGACCTTGGCGCGACTCCCGATGGAGGGACGGCGCGGGCCCGGGAGAGTGGGCAGGGGGCGCTGGAGGGACGTAGGTGGTACGCCCGGCGGTGTTGGCCGAACAGAAGGGGCAGGGCCGAGCGGCCATGGGTTCACCGCACCAGGCGCAGGTGGAGGTCTTGATGGAACCGGCCGCGTAGGCCAGTGCCTGGGGGTGTGCGCTCAGCGCCACGAACTCGACGTACTTGCCGGTGCCCCAATAGGTGTTGCCCAAGGGTTGGGCGGGCAACCGGCGGGTGGCCACCGGTTGGATGACCCGAGGAAGGTTGTCGTCGAAGGTCCTGGTGGTGACGGAGTCGGGTGTGGAGTAGAGCAACTGCACGGGTCGCACGGGTCGGAACGGCAACCGGGAGGCGAGTTCGTCGGGTCGCAACCGGCCCACTTGGGCGCTGGGCGCGCAGAAGGCCAGGAAGGAGACCGAGGGCGCGTAGGAGCCCACGTGCTGGCGCATGCTGGTGGGCAGAGTGGACAGGTTGGAGACCGTACGCAGCCAGGCCCCGGCGAGCAGGTGTTTGGGCAGTTCGCGGCTGAGGGCGGCGATCATGCCCGGTGGTAGGTAGGGGGCCAGATAGGCGAGCTGGTCGGCGATCAGGGACAGGGCAAGGGGTGACAGGTCGACGCTGATTCCGGCGATCCGGTCGGTGCGCAGTGCGCCCCGGGCGAAGTTGATGGCGCGTTGGGCGTCCTCGGCCCGCCACGCGGGGTAGAGCGCGATGACCTTGCGGCCGGCCCGCACCTGGTCGATGGCGAAGGTGACGAAGGCGGAACTACGCGCACCGGGTCCGTCACCGTGGAGTGGGAACCGGCGCGCCTCGGCCTCACCCACGTGGCCCGTGCTGGGGATATCCGCCAACAGGGCTACGGTCGTCGCCGACCTGGGTTGGGCATTGGACACTGGAAAGGCTCCATCGGTTCTACGCAGGTGAGCGAATTCGAAAGCGGAGCGGCGTCCCGCATCCGCCGGTACCACTCGGACGCATCGTAACGAATGGGTGGCTCAGAGCGGGAGGGGCGGTATTCGTCGCCTTGCGATGTGCTGGGTGAGGGGAGGTGGGTTCTCGCCGCCTTTCGTGGAGTGGTGGATCGGAGGGTGTGGTCGGGCCCGGGGGCGTGGCGGTGGCCGCCGAGGATGGCCCTACCTACGGGCATACCGGAACCTCTTCGAAAAGGAGTGGGCGTGGGTGGCCGTAAGTGGTCACCATGGTTCGTGGTGTTTCGTTGCTCGAGGTTCTTCCGTTGCTCTTGGTGTTGAACGGCGACACGAAAGGGGGTGCCACTCCATCAAGGATGCCTTTTTCGGACCGTCGCCACCAGTGCCCCCGTCGACACTGTGGATAACACGCGCCGAAAGTCCTCTCATCAGCGCGGATATCACCAAAGGAGACGCTTGCTTCCCATCTGCCACCCCTCGTCGGTGTCACGTACGTCTCTCTCGGGGTTGTTCCGCTGATCTGTGGGAACGAAACGACCAGGTTTCGCGTCATATCTTGAGAAGCCACGTGCCCCCTGAGGAGAACGAACGATGCGCAAGGCAAACCGTGCCGCGGCCGGAGCGGCCGCCTGGCAGATCATCCGGAACACCCACGGCGAGGTTTCCCTCTGGCAGCGGGTCCGCGCGCTCCCGCGCATGCTCGGGGCCAAGCTGAGGGGCCGGTACTCCGAACTCGGCAACGGCAAGCTGCTCGGCATGTTGGTGCTCGTCGCCTACGTCGTCTCCCCGATCGACTTCGTTCCAGAGTTGCTCTTCTCCGTCTTCGGGCTGGTCGATGACGTCGCCGTCGCCGTGTGGCTGACCACCATGGCCCTTGGTGAGAGCGAGCGCTTCGTCCTCTGGGAACGTGACCAGCGGGCGCGGGAGGCCTTCCAACGGGCCAACGCCGACGAGTTCGCCGAGTCCGAAGGGGAGAGGGGCCGTACCGAGGGCGGCTCCGCCCGGAGGGCGGGGGAGCCGGTGTCCCGTACGAAGCAGCGCCACTGAGCATCCTTCCTCGGGCGGTGCGGCCACGTGGTGTGAACGCTCGGGGTGGTGGATCGATGTGACCGCGCCTGGGGGAGATCCCTCCCCCGGGCGCCTTGGTGTCCGCGCTCGGTGCTCGGGAGGGCTCGGCGGTCGGCGCCGGACACGGCCTGATGCCGAGGGGGACGGTGGGTCCGCCTCGCCCAAGCGAGGCCGTCATCGTGTCGAGCGTGCGAGATCGGGCCGATCAAGGCATGGACAATCCGGAGCCCTAGCCGTAATGTGCGCATGGCGCACGATTGTGCTGCATGTGAACGCGCGGGTGGTTCTTCCCTCACCGGGCCGTGCCCCGAGAACGATCCACCCCCACACCGCAGGGAGTCGAACACACCCATGCACGCGACGAACCAGCGGACCCAGGTCGCCATCGTCGGGGCGGGGCCGGCCGGCCTGATGCTCTCCCACCTGCTCGCGCTCTCCGGAATCGACTCGGTCGTCATCGACCTACGCGAACGCGCCGACATCGAGGCCACCATCCGGGCGGGTATCCTCGAACAGGGCACCGTGGACCTCATGGTCGGTACCGGGGTCGGAGATCGGATCCTGGCGCAAGGGACCCGACACGACGGCATCGAACTGCGCACCCGTGGGGAGTCTCGCCGCATCGACCTGCCCGGCCTGTCCGGCCGTTCCGTGTACCTCTATCCCCAACACGAAGTCCTCAAGGACCTCATCGCCGCCCGTCTGGAACAGGGCGGCGACCTGCGTTTGGGCGTGAGCGAGGTGAGCGTTCACGACGTCACCACCGACACCCCCGCGGTCCACTTCACCGACGCCGACGGCGCACGGGTCGAACTCTCCTGTGCCGTGGTCGCCGGCTGCGACGGTACCCGCGGCCTCACCCGTTCCCTCATCCCCCGCCCACCGCGCGTCGAGCACTCCCGCACCTATCCGTACGGCTGGTTCGGCATCCTCACCGAGGCGCCGCCCAGCTCCGAGGAGCTCGTCTACGCCGACTCCGAGCACGGCTTCGCGCTGATCAGCTCCCGCAGCCCCACGGTCCAACGCATGTACTTCCAATGCGAACCCGGTGAGGACGCCGGCGCCTGGAGCGAGGAGCGGATCTGGTCCGAACTGCGCGCCCGGGTCAACGGCGACGGCTTCGCGCTCAAGGAGGGGCCGATCATCCAGCGCGGCGTCATCCCCATGCGCAGCCACGTGTGCGAACCCATGAGCCACGGACGCCTGTACCTGGCCGGCGACGCCGCACACGTCGTCCCGCCGACCGGCGCCAAGGGCCTGAACCTGGCCGTCGCCGACGTGGCCGTCCTCGCCCAGGCGCTCGAACGCCACTTCCACCAGGCGGCGTCGGACCTGCTCGACTCCTACGGACTCACCGCCCTGCGCCGGGTCTGGCGGGCCCAGCACTTCTCCTGGTGGATGACCTCCATGCTGCACACCGAGGTGGGCAAGGACCTCTTCGAGGATCGGCGTCGACGCGCCGAACTCGACCTGGTCACCGGATCCGAAGCGGGCCGGACCCTGCTCGCCGAGAACTACACCGGTGCACCGATCACGCTCACCAACCCCGAGTCCGTCTTCGCCGAGGCACTGGAGGCCACCGCACGGCACACCCTGTGAACCCTGTTTCGTCGAGCCCTCGGGCACCATCGCCGGGGTCTCCCATGGGCGTCGTTGTAGCACTGTGTCACATTGGTGGAACAAAGGGTCGCCGTTGTTCGTTCTTTTCGGTGCCCGCTTCCCACCCCCGAGGAGTGTGCACCGACGTGAGACCCCTGCGCGACGAGGATCCCCGTACCATCGGTGGCTATGACCTGCTCGAATGCCTCGGAGAAGGAGGCATGGGGCGGGTCTACGTCGCGACCTCGCGCGGCACCGGGACGCCGGAGCCGGTGGTGATCAAGGTGGTCCGAACCGAGTGGGCGCTCGACCCCACCTTCCGCGAGCGTTTTCGCAGGGAGGTGGCCCTCGCCCGCCGGGTCAGGGGGCGCTTCCTCGCCGAGATCTTCGACGCCGACCCCGAGGCGTCACCGCCCTGGTTGGCCATGGAGTACATCCAAGGTCCGACCCTGGCCGAACACGTCGACTCCGGCGGGCCCCTGGACGTGCCCGGGCTCCAACGCCTGGCCTGGGGTCTGGGCCACGCGTTGGCGATCATCCACGACCAGGGCATCGTGCATCGTGACATCAAACCCGCCAACGTGATGATGGCGCAGGAGGAGCCACGGCTCATCGACTTCGGGCTGGCCAAGGCGGCCCGGGACAGTACCGGGGTCTCCCGGGGACAGGTGGTGGGGACCCCCTCCTACATGTCCCCCGAACAGGTGCGGGGTGGGCCGGTGACCGCCGCATCCGACGTGTTCGCGCTGGGTGGGGTGCTCTACTTCGCCGCCACGGGAGCCCCACCGTTCGGCGAGAGGGACGACGCGGTCTTCCACCGGATCCATGAAATGGAACCCGACCTGGGCCGGGTGCCCTTGGCGCTGCGGGAACTGGTGGCCGACTGTCTGAGCAAGGACCCGAGGCGAAGGCCCGATCCCGAGACCATCGCTTGCGGACTCGACCGGTTCTTCCCCCAAGAGACCCTTCCACCACGTGTCCCGCCCCGGCGGACGTCTCGGCCCGACCATCCCGACGTCCTCTCGCTCCATCGCCTACTCCGAGGCCAGGGCCATCCTCGACCCCAAGAGGGGGCGCTGTTGGAGTTGGCGGTCGAGTGCCAACGACACACCGCGACCCCCTTGGACGAGTACATGGAACTCTTCCGCTGGTATCACGGCAGGTCACTCGGGCAGAACGATCCGTTCCACCCGGGGGAGGAGGCCCTGGACGAGGAAGCCCTGCTCGTGGTCGCGGCGATGGTCGGAATCGCGTGCGCCGACCGCACGCTTCCCCATGGCCTGGCCCGACAGGTGCTGTCGGTGGCGGCCTCCCAAGGCGCGGCGGCGGTCCCGGTGATCGGTCTCAGCGCCCTGTGGACTCGGGCGTGGACTCGCCAGGACGTGCTGCGGGCGGTGGGTCTGCTCATCCAGATGGGTCTGCTGAAAGGCGAACCGAATCCGCGGGCCGGGCTGTTGGGCGGTCTGGTCACCGTTCCCGCTCCGGTGCGTACGGCTCTGGGGAGGCCGGCGGAGTGAGCCGAACCGTTCGGTCCCCTCAGGCACGGATAATGGGTGTATGTCCCTGGAACAGCGAGGTCGGCGGATCGACCGTGAGGAATCCACCGACCTCGGGCATCCGGCGCTGCGCCGCGAGGAACTGGTCGCACTCGCCGAGATCGTTCGGGAGGAGTGCGCGGGTGACCTGACGATCGGCCTCTCCGACGGTGGCGATGAGGTGGGCCATGCCCCGGAGTCCTTCACCGAGCACCGGCGACGTTCGGGAAAGGTCAAGCCGAGGGAGTTGTACATCCTCGGCAGACGTGGGCGGACCCGGATCACCGTGATCCTCGATAGAGACTCCCGGGTGCGGGTGACCAACCCCGATGAGGGTTCCCGGCGGGCGGTCGCCGCGATGGTGGAGGTGGTCCGCGACCATCAGCGCAGGTTCACCGACCGCGCCTGGACCGGCGTCGCGCTCGGTGCCGTCGGGGTGCTGGTCACCGGTGGCTACGCGGGAATCCTTCTCCGGCAGGAGTTGTCGGGCACCGGTTATGGCCTGGGGGTCGTGGCGCTGCTGATCGTGAGCCTGGGATTCGTGCTGTGGGGACAGTCCACCTCGACCGATGGTGAGGGAGCTCGGATCGTCAACGCCCCCCGAGGATGGTTCCGGCGCGGTCGAGATCGGTCTGGTGAGAAGGGCTGAGGTCGGGCTTGCGGGCGCGGCCTGGTGCTCCCTCCCCCTTTCCCCTACCACAGCGATGATCTTGCTCCCATGAGCGCTAGAAGCGTCATCGCGGAACAGGGCGGCGAGCGAAGTCTGCCTAACCGGTGAAGAAGCCCCAGACCGAGCGGACCAGGGCATGGGTTCCCACGGCCAGGTACAGCAGGATGGTCGCGGTGGCCAACGTGATGACCAGGTACACCGACAACGCGGTGGCACGGCGGACGGCGTGGTAACACCGTTTCGGATCGATCACCCAGAGTCTCTCCCCGGTCCCACCGGCGCGGGGTCGCCGAACCGTCCGGCACCGTGATCGAAGAGGCCATGGGTGTCGGTGAGCATCGTGCCGAAGACCCCCGCCTCCCGGGCCAGCACCCAGCGCAGCAACACCGCCAGACTCGGATCGGGGACCCCCTCATGGTCCACGACCGCGCTGGTCACGAACACCTCCACCGTGCCGAAGTCGGCGTGCGCCGCCCGTAGGAGGTTGGCCGTTCCCATGACCTCACGCATCCACGGCTCGGGTGGCGTCCCCGTGGGGTCCACGGTGGTGCCGGCGAGGAGGTCTCCCCGCGTCACCACCACCGCCAACCGGCTCCGTGCCGCATCCGCCCCCAGGGTTCGGTACTGCCGTCGCACCTGGTCGCGGACCTGCATGTAGGCCTGTTCGGGATCGGTCGCGCCGGAGCGGTCCCCGGCCAGCCGACGCTGCTCGTCCACGTCCAGTGCGTTCCACACCGCCGGTACCGCGAGCGGGTCCACCACCAGCAGGAAGGTGCCCGCCTTGCCCAGGTAGGTGAGTTCCTCGGTGCGGCCGGTGGTGTTGAACCATTCCCCGGCGGTGTCGTACACCTGTAACGACAAGGCACGCCGATCCGCCACCACCCGTAGGGTCAATCCCCGGGCACGCCTGCCCGGCGGAGTGGGTGCCGTGCGATGCCGAGGGCGGAGCATCGCCTCGCTGTCGCGCAACCGGTGCCTGGTCTCCTCGCCCATCGACTCCACGTGGACGTCACGGTCGTGCCCGGCGGTGTGGGTCAGAACCTGGTGGAGCCCGTGGCTGAGCCGGGTCTTGCCCGCCCCGGTCGCACCGAACAGGGGCAGGACGAACTCGCGGTCCTCGCCCGGGCGGTGTTCCAGCGCATGGTCGCAGTGGGGACACCGGGTCGCCAGGTCGGCGCTGCCCAGCAGCAGCAGGGTGGGCAGGTCCCGGCCGCACGCGCACCTGCGTCGGAACACGCCCCGCGACCCCGGCCGCACGTCCCGATGTCTTCGACCGCAGCCGTCACAACCGTAGGACGGGTATGGCATGCACTCGAAACAGTGCGGGCACACCATGCGGATCCGGCGGGCGGCCAGCAGGGCACCATCCATGAGCCGCAGCAGCACCACCCCGGACCAGGCCAGAACCAGGTGGGCCAGGGCGAGAGCCGCCTGGAGCAGCAGGAGCGGTTGGATGAAGGGAGCGAACAGGCCGGTTTCACGCAGCACCCGGCGGTGGACCTCCGCCAGATCCCACCACAGGGGACCGGCGTGGTAACCCGGCCAGGCCGACTCCTGAGGCCCGAGCGGTCGCACCCTCGGGTTCTCACCACGGTGGATGACCTCGTGGACTCGGCGCAGGTGGAGCAGGGCCGACCAGGTCGCTCCCAGGGCCAGGGCCAGGGCGCAAGCGACGATCACCGCGCACACCCCGAAGCCGATGACGATTCGCACGGTCTCCATGGCCTTCTCCTCTCCAGGGTGTCCTCGCCTCGGATTCAGCGCGTCCCCCTCCACAGCCGAGCGAACAGGCCTCCTCGTCCGCTCCGTTCTTGGCTCTGGCGGATCCACTGTTCGAAGGCCTGCTCCTCCTCGGGAACGGTGAAGGCCTTGCGCACCGCGATGGTGTTCCTACGCGACCAGGTGAGTGAGGCGGGTTCCAGCACGTTCGTCAGCAACTCACGCCCCCGTTCGGCCACCGAACCCCGCGCTTCGGTGGCCTCGACCATCCGTCGTGCGGTCGAGAACACCCGCACCACCAGTGCCACGTCCAGAGGACCACCCGCGCGGCCCGAGGCCGACGCACAGGACAGGGTCAACCGTTCGGAGGCCACTCGGCGGTAGGCGTCGAACACCTCCGGCCCGCACTCGGCCAGAACCCGGGCGCCCAGGTTCTGATCCCAGCGCAGCAGCCGGTCACCGACACGGCGCAGCACCAGACGCCTCACCACCGGAGCACACCCTCGACTGTGGGCGGTGAGTTCGGCCAAGGCCCGGGGACGCTCGGTACCCCGCGCCCGGTCCAGGGCGCCCACCCGGGACTCCACGCGGCGCCAGTCTCGAAGCAGCGACCGCCCCTCGGCGGGCAGGGGGAGGTTGCGGCGCGACAGCAGGGACACGGCCTCGTACCACCACCGCTCTTGTTCCCGAGAGGGCAGCCGGGACAGCACCTCGGTGCACCAAAGACCGACGTCGGGTGCCAGGCGGGTGTCCTGATCGACCACGCCGAACGAGGCCACCACCGCCTCGGCCTCCGGGGCGGTGCCCCAGACCCGAAGCAGCAGCTTCCGGTCCAGGTCGTGTTCGGGCAACCGTGGCGGAGCGTGGGGTCGAGAACGCGTGCGCAGGGACACCACTTCACGCAGCAGCGGCAGAGGGTCGCCCTCGTGCGCGTGGAGCATGCGCAACTCGCGCAACACCGCAGTCGAGGCGTCCCGGTCCGTCATGAACAGGGCTCCGATGGGGCCCGTGGCCAGTGTGGTCAGGTTCGGGTCGGACAGCTCCCCCAGCCCACGGGCGGCCCCCCGGCGTACGGGCGTATGGTCGGTGACCAACTCCGCCAGGTGGACACCGGGCCGAAGACGTGGTGGGTGTTCGGCCAGACGCCGGGCGACGAGTTCGACGCCGTACCGTTCCAGATTCGCCTCCGGTAGGGGAACTTGGCCGGCGCGGGCCCAACGCAGCAGCTCCAGGGCGCGGTCCGGCTCCGGAAACCGTCCCGGGCCCCCGGTCAAGAGGGCGCCCACGCGTTCGCCGGCGGACGCCGATACCCGGGGCGAACGCATGGGCGCCACCGCAGGAGCGGGAGAGCCCGTGAGGATCCTGTTCAGCGAGCGGCGTGCGAGCAGCCCTTCCAGCCGCTCGGTCAGCGCCCACGACCCGTACGTGTGGACCACCCGTTGAAGCCGGGCCAGTTCGTCTTCGTGCAGGGTGTCCGGGCCCAGGTCGAGCAACCGGTCGAGCAGGTCACGGGTCAGGTCCGAGGGCAGTCGGGCCGCCGCGGCGGGGAGCCAGGCGCGGACCGCCCGCAGGTCCGGTTCCGTTGTCGGGACGGAGCCGTCGGCCAAGGAAGCGGCGGCCAGGAGTGGTCGCCACTGGGCCAGAGCGCCCTCTTGCCCGCACGAGTAGGGGAGGGCGCCGGCCCATAGCGCCGGTGCGTCCCTCACACCGGCCCGCAGCAGCTTCGCCACCACCGCGTGGGCGTCCGAGGCGGTCTGGTCCGGACCTGTTCGGTTCGATCCCGCCACGACGCCGGACCCGCCGTTGGAGTGGGTACGGGCCAGGCTCGGAGCATCGAAGACCACGAAGCGTCCCCGCAGCATCCGGATGTCGGTCCCCGCCGGCACCGCCACCACGTTCACCAAGGTGTTCTCGGGGCTGCCGCTGTAGGTCGCGAACGACATCCGAAGCACGCGACGGGGCGGCAGCAGGTGGGACAACGCGGCCACCCAGTGGGCGGCGTCCTCGTCCTCGGCCACCAGAAGCACCGGAGGACCGTCATCGATCGCGGCGTCCACCGCCATCAACAACCGGCTCAGCGTCGCCTCGTCTCGACCGCGCAGCCAAGCGGCCGTCCGCTCTCGGTCCAGTGGCCCCGGTGTCGGGGTGAGGCCGGGCAGGTTCGGTTCGGCCACCGGCCGACCGGTCCAAAAGGAGGCCTCCCACAGTTCCGCGGGCAGTGGATCGACCGTTCCGTTCAACAGGAGGGTGTGCGCGAAGTAGTTGCCGGGCCGCCCGGAAGGGTCGTCCCCACTGGAGACCACCCGGCTCAGTACCCGTACGCCCCCCAGGTCGGGGGAGTAGCACAGGTTCACCGGGTGGCGCCGGAACTGGTCCGGCGGCAGTGCCCTGGGAGGCTCGTACACGGTGAAGCGCTCCACCTCGCGCAGTACACGCGCGTCCACACCCGGGGTGGCCGCGTTGAACTGGTAGCCGGTGTAGCCCGACAGACCGTGCTCACACGAGGTGTAGTAGAGCTGAGGTGACCCCATCGCCTGTGTGTGCCCTTTCCGTGATGCCTGTGGTGTGGTGGAGGTGTGGAACGCCGGTGATCTCCTTCGTCGGTCGGACATCGTGGTGCCCCGGCGGGCGACGTCGTCAAAGCAGGTGTGGTCGGTGGTCCGAGCCCTTGGCGGAGATCACCCCGAACCGTGAGAGCATCCACAAGAACGGGTCGGCCACGCGGTAGGGGCGCACCCCGCCCCGCACGAGGTTGTCCTCCCCAGGGCTGTCGCCCAGTGCCGAGACCCCGAAGTAGTGGGCGTTGCGGTAGTGGTTGGCCACGTGGTTGTCGATGCGTGGTCCGTCCCACCGGTGCAGGAGTTGCTGGATCTGAGCGTGCACGTCCTGGCCGTCGGTCGCGTCGAAGTACGGTTCGCTCGGCTGGGGCCGGTGCAACGGCGACCCTTCGTCCAGCTGGTCGCGCAGCGCGTCGATCTTGGTCAGGCACACCGCGATGGGCACCTTGATCAGTCGGTTCGCGGTGCCCTGCCGGCGCAACAACAGATCGGTGACCCGTTCCAACATGTGGATCGGCCGGTTCTGTGGGGACTCGGGGGCGGGCAACCTGCTGCCCGGAGCGACCGACCGGCGGGCGCCCTCCATCTGCAAGGAGTCCAACAGCACGATCACCCCGTCGGCGTTGTTGAGGTAACGCAGGTTGGTCTCCACACTCCTCTCGTCGTTGAGGTCCTCGCCCGCCGTGTCGAAGAAGGACAACAGGGTGTGGTGGGGACGCTGCCCCACCAGGCCGCGCCGCTGCCCGGTGAAGCGGAACACCAAGGGCTCGCGGGTCGCGCCGGTGCGACGGGTCGCCCGCAGCAACCGGCCCTGTTCGTACAGGGGGGACTCGTAGTCGACGCCGAACCGGTGCCTGGTGTGGTCGTCCGAGCCGCCCACCGACGCTCTGAACCGTTCACCCACCCGGTTCTTCAGTTCGTGGATGAGCACCGTCATGAACACGGTCTTGCCCGCGTCCGGGGCGCCCACCAGCGCGATCATTCGGCCGCGCATCCGACCGAAGTCCACGGGCAGTCTGGAATGGCACACCGCGCACACCTGTCGATCGCTGAACACCGAGCACTCGGGGCAACGCGCCTTGGGACGCCGGCCATTGCCCGCGAACACCGGGGGCAACCGTTCCCGTCGGCCCAGGTGATCCCGCAAGGCCTGGTCCTCCGATTCCGAGCACGCCCTCCCATCGGGGCCGGGACGTCCCAGGCAGCGGAACCGGATCTGTCGTTCGGTGAAGTCCGAATAGCAGTAGGGGCACACCAGGCGTGGCCCCTCCAAAGGGTTGGTGGGCATGGAGTTCAGGCTCATAGGCGCAGCTCCTTGACCGAGGGCTGGCGTAGACGCACCTCGCTGTCGTGGTCCACCGGAAAACACATCAGCCAACCGGAGCCTCGGGGAGGTCGAACCCGCACCGAGACACGTTCGCCGGCCCTCAGACGTCGGGCGGGTAGCACCGAGAGCACCCGACCGCGTTCACACGTGTGCGGCTGTACCTCACCCGGAGTGAACACGATCGCGATCTCCGGCACGGCGCAGTCGGAGTCCGTGCTCAGGTGCACCGTCCGTTCCCGGCCCAACAGCCCCGCCGCCTCCACCCGGTAGTCCAGCACCACTCGCCCGGGCAGTCGCACGGTCGTGGCGGCGCTCAGGGTCTCCTCGGTGTCCGAGGACACGATGGTGCGTACCGTCACGACCAAGGGGCCCGAGCCCATGCGTGCCTCGAAACCGCCCTCCGCGTCATAGCGCCTCCTCGACCTGCGTTCCGCCCCTCGTGTCGTGTCCCGGCGCTGCGCGGATTCACTGATGGTGTCCCGCGCCGTGCCCCGGGAGGTGTCCTGCGCCGGGCTCCGGGACGGCGCGTGCACCGGTTCCCCCTCCGCGTCCGGGCACCAGGTGACCAGGGCGACGGCGGCGTGTTCCGGCCAGGTCCAGCTGAGCCGGACCACGGTGTCGAACCGTTCGGCGCGCAGGTCGGTCACGGGTGGGGCGGCCACCACACGTACGCACGCGCCCGCCACCGCGGACTCACCCGCCACCGTCACGATCAACACGTGGCTCACCCCGGCGGGCAGCACCAGGGGCAGTCGGCAGCGCCCGTCGGCGTCCAGTCGAGGTTCGCCCTCCACCGGCGACCGCGAACCCGTGTCGACCTCGGCGCCCGGTTCCACGGACGGATCCCGCCGACCGGTGAACAGCAACACCCGGCCACGTTCGGGCGGGGTCCAGGAGGCCACGAACCCCCCTTCCTCCTGGTCGATCCGCAGATCCCGCACGGGCACGGCCTTGGGGCCGGGGAGTGCTCGGAAGGTCTCCCCCTCGGAACGGCGCGCGTGCCCCTGTGAGGTCAGGTACACCGCCCGCACGAGGTAGAAGTACTCCACGTCCGGGCGTACGGAGGTGTCGTGGAATCCCGATCCGTCGTGCTCCACCGACACCACCTTGGGGCCGATGCCGTGCGGTGGGGCGCCCTCTCCTCGCAGGACCTCCACCCGAACGGCCTCCGGTGGGGGCCGCCAAGAGGCCGAAACCACGGACTCGGCCACCACCGGCCTCAGTTCGGACACCTCCGGAGTGAGCATCACGGGCCGGCTCGACACGGCCGACGACACCCCGAGGCCGCCCCGCACCGCCACCACCGTGTAGTAGGCGTCGCCACCCACCCCGAGGCGGTCGTCGACCAATTCCGTTCCGCTCACCTCTCCCAACGACTCCTCGCGATCGCCTCCCTCCCGGCCGGTCCGGCGGGTCACCCGGTAGCTCACCCGCCCCACCACGCTCGTACTGGGCCGCCAGGTCACCACCACACGGCGTCCGTCCACACGGGCCGCCACCTCCCCGGGAGGGGCGGGTGCGATCGAGTCGA
>NZ_ANBD01000171.1 GCF_000341005.1 Nocardiopsis alkaliphila YIM 80379
CGACCTCCAAGGCCCGGTCGGCTCGCTCCACCAACCGGTCCACGTGAGCGGCCACCTCGGCCACCTCCACGCGAAGCGCGTGCTCCGGGGGGAGTTCGGCTACGGCAGCCTCGGCCTGGCGCAGACAGTGTTGGGACAGGAGTGAACGCACTTGCCTCTCGATCGCCGTGTTCTGATCGATCCCGTGCTCGCCCCGGCGTAGCGCGGCCGCGATCCGCAGGGCCTCGTCCTCGTCCAGACCCGACGACACCCAGGGCCGGATCAGTTCGTGTTCGCTCACCCGCGCGGATTCGAAGGCCAGCTGGGAAGTGATCTCCCACAGCATGATCCGGTCACGTTGGCCGGGGAAGTCGGCCGAACGCAGCAGTGCGATCACCCGTTCGGCGGCGACCTTGCCCTCGGTCATCGGCTCACGCTGGATCCGCAGCGCGGCGGCGTCCAACGCGGTGTCGCTGAGCGTGGTCTCGGAGGCGTTCGAGGCCTCGCGCGTGCCCCGGAGCCGGAATCCGTCCAACACCGTGAACCCCTCGGCCAGCCGTTCCCGGCCGAACACCACCTCGGCGGAGCAGCGCGCGCCACGGGTACGCAGGTGGTCGGTGAGTGCCCGGTGATCCCGCAGGGGAGGCAGCACGGGTAGGTCGGGCAGTTGGTCGACGACCAGGACCCCGCGCGTTCGCAGGTCCTCCAAGGCTTGTTCCTCGGACAATTCGGCACCGCGCGACAATCGGTCGAAGGCGGCGCGGTCCAACACGGAGGTGGTGAGTTCGTCCACCGCATCGGCCCATCCGGACCGCTCTCGCGGCTTCAGGTCCTGGCGCACCTTCTGGAAGTGCGTCAGGTTCAGGGAGCCCTCGGCCACCAATCGTTCATGATCCGCCATCATCTGTGACAACACCGGACGCAGTGCGCGTCGCTCGCCCATGAGTCCGCGCCAGTAGGCGTACACCTGGTCGGTGTGCGTGGTGAACGCGCCCGGGTCCTGGCCCAGCTGCTCGGCCGAATGGGCGTCGATGCCGTAACGGTCGAACAGGTCGGCGGGCATGCCCTCGTGCGGGGCGGTGGCCAATACCCGCTGTTCGTATTCTTCGCGGGCCCGCCGGTTCCAGGACACTCGTCGCTCCCCTTGGTCGCCGGTGCGCGGGTCGACCCGTGGCGGGGG
>NZ_ANBD01000172.1 GCF_000341005.1 Nocardiopsis alkaliphila YIM 80379
CAAAGGTGCGCTCCAACGTGCACGAACGCCTTTTCGGAGTGGCGCCGCAAGGCACTCTATGGATCCTTGTGAAGAATGCCCAGAATCGAATGCTGACAATTCGGACTCAGTCGATTGGTGTCTCCTCTTTCCCCGGAGTAGGTGAGAGGCAGCGACCGGCGGAGACGGCGCGCGCAGAACCCGGAAGGGGACACCCGCCCGTGCTCGGCGAGCGCGCGCGACCCCCGCGCCTCGGGCCGGAACCGGGTGACGGAGTAACCGATGGGCCCACCGGTCCGCCCTGCCGATGGGACGGGTGGTCGCGCGGGGAGAGCGAGTGATCGCATTGGGCCATGGTCACCCCGCTCAGGGAGCAGCCGAAGCCGACACGGTGAGGATTCGAACAGTGTTCCTTGACTCGTCCACCGCCGGTGGGCCGGGTCTGGTGAATTCGTCACCCGGGCGCCCCTCATCCGACATCTGTCGCACCCCCAAGTGACACGAGAGTGTCTCCGTGCGGTGTGCCGCCGTCGCTGTCCGGGTTTCCCGTTTCCCCGAGGAAAGTCGGTGGGAAACGAGTCGACCGGCCTTTTCAAAGCAGGGCTGACGGAACATTATCGGAACGTCATCACGAAGCCGGCGACCGAGAGGCTTCCTCTGGGTTGCTTGTTCTGTGGTGTGCAAATTAAGAGCGGTCTTAATTTCTCATGCTTGCTGAAAGGAAGCTGTGAACAGCTGTTTCATCAACTATCGGACCGGTGATGGCGAACATGTGGCGACCCTGATCGACCGGGAGCTTTCCCGGAGATTCGGCGAGGAGGAAGTGTTCCGCGCCAGCAAGTCGATTCCTTCCGGGGCGGATTTCGAGAAGGAGCTGGGGAGGGCGGTGCATAACTGTGAGGTGCTCTTGGCGGTCATCGGTCCACGCTGGACGCAACCGCGGGAAGGCGATGGTCGTCGCGCCCTGGATGACCCCGATGACTGGACGAGGAAGGAGATCGTCGCCGCCTTCGACACCGGTGCGACGGTCATCCCGGTCCTGATCGAGGACACCCCTCGCCTGCGAACGAGGGACCTGCCCGAGGATCTCGCCCCCTTGGCCCGCTGCCAATACCGGCGTTACCGGCACCGCACCAACGAAAGCGACCTGGTGGAACTCATCGAAGCCGTGGAAATCGCGGCGCCCGAATTGGAGGAGAAGACCACCCGTCGTGCCAAGGAAGAGGCCGGAAAAGGAGACACGGAAACGAACACCGGTAATACGATGCGCGATGTTCACGGCTACGCGGTGCAAGCGCGTGAGCACACCAACAATGGGGTGTCCGGAGTGAGCGGTGAGGTCGGAACGATCATCAACGGGTCCCCGGAAATCGTGCACAACGGAACCGGTGACATCCACCGGAACTCACCCGTTCATCACGGTACCGGGGATCAGATCATCGGGGCACTCGAACGACGGAGGAGTCGATGAACCCGGTTGATGCGCCCGAGACCGACCCCCCGGCCGGTGACGCAGAACAGACGACCCATACGGGTCATGGCAACATTCATCGGGACTCACCCGCCCACTATGGTCGGGGAAATCAGATCCTGTTCCAGGGAGTCTCCCCCGAGGACGCTTCCAGATTCGAGTTCGGTGATGACGGCCTTCCTCGCCTCAGACGTCGACGCAGACGGGTCGCCGGTGATCGGCTCGGCGTCCTGCGCAGGCGCTTCGTGGCACCTCCGGGCCTGGATGAGGAGAACCAACGCCGTTACCTGGACACTCATGGCGCGCTCGTGCTCTTGGGGCGTCAGGGAGACGGCCTCCGCACCGCCGCTCACATGCTCTTGGTACCTGGAGGCCAGGAGAACGATCACGATGTGCGGGAGGACCTCACCAGTGAGGAAGAGGTTCCTCGGTTGGATGTGGAGGAGTTACGTAAAGGGGAGCGTCTACTACTCGACCTCACTCGCAACGGAACACCTTTGACGGATGGAGTCCTGGGTGGGCTCGAAGCACTGCGCGATCAGGCACGGAAGGTCGGGTCCTGGTTGGTCGTACTCCTCGATCGCCGTGATGAGGCACGGGTGCCTGCGGAGTTACGCGACCATGTGGTCCGTTTGGGCCGACCATCTCCGATCGCGGTGCTCGCCCGACACCTCGATTCCCGGGACGTCCCGGGGTTCTTTCCCCGGTACGTTCCCGAAGCGGTGCGCGAATGGGCCGGTCACGCCTCGATGGGGGAACTCGAGGAGTTCGCTCGCAGAGTCGAGAGGGTCTATCAGGACCGCGACCGGGCCGGTCGGGTCACGGAGTGGCTGGACGCTGCCCTCGAAGTGGGCGGGGAAAGACTCCTCGAACCGCTCGAAAAGGCGACGGGACGGGGACGGGCGATCCTCTTCGCCGCATCGCTCTTGGAACAGGCCCCGGTGGAACGTCTCTCCTCCGCGGTGGAGCGACTCCTACCCATGATCGCTTCTCCGGAGAACGAGACACCGCCCCTTGAACGCCACCACTTTCGGAAGGAGTTGGTGGACCTGGGGCTCGAAGTCGGAGAAGACCGTCGAATTCGGTTCGAACGTATCGGGCAGGCGTCGGCGATTCGAAATGAACTCTGGGACGCCTACCCCTGGCTGCACGGTGTCTTCGACGATTGGGCCGACACCTGTGTCCGTGACCCCGAACTGTTACCGGTCGATCGGGACCGGGTGACCGAACGCTGGACGGGGCAGGTACTGCGTGTCGATCGCCCATACCAGGTTTTCGCCCGTATCGAGGAATGGAGTCGACGCACGTCCCGTGGAGGAAACCATGCCCCCCAGGCTGCGGTGGCCCTGGCAACGGCCCTTCAGGATGCTCGTCACGGACGTTTCGCGCGGCACCAGATCTACCGATGGGCGCGTAATCGAAGGCTTCCTCGACGCTTCGCCCAAGTCCTGATCGCGGTGTGCGTGCAAGAGCTTGTGACGGAATATCCGGAACAGGCTCTGGTGCGGCTACATCTGTTCGCCGACCACGAGGAGGCGGAGGTCGCCCGGACAGCGAGAACGGAGCTGTTGGAATTGGCGCAGGATCGTTCCTTTCACCGCCGGGCGCTGCGTCGACTCTCCAACAGGCTCAGAGAGCGCGACGAGAAGATCGATCAGTGGTTGTTCCGAGAACTGACCCGCCCCGAGTTTCTGTTGCGTGGATCTCCGGGACGCTCCATAGATCCGGGCCTCCTGGGCTGGGTCGGTGAAGGACTCGTTCTCCTCCTGATTCGTGAGCCGTCGATGACAAGGAGCTATGGGGAGCTCTGGGCCGGCCGCTCGGAACAGTTCATGGAAATCCTGGTGAGGGCTTCCTCCCGGGCGGGGACACTGTCGTCCCTCTACACCACGGCCCTTCGCCTGCCTCGCGGTGCCTCCGGACCCGAGGAACTGCGGATCAGAAGAAGAGAACGAGAGCTGCTCCTTCGCCGCATTGATGAGGCGCAGGGAGTGCACCTGGCGGGGGCTCCCACCGCCCCTCAGAAGGAGAACGAATGAGTGACATACGTCGTCACACCATCATCATGATCGCGATCGTGGTGTCGTTGTGCGGACTCCTCCACTTGGCGGTGGGTTGGTGGTCCCTGGTGTGGGCCCCGATCCTGTTACTCATCGGTGGGTTGGTCCTCATGCTCAGCAGTCCCAAAGCGGCGGTTCCGGGCGAGACGGAGATACGCCCGGATCCGTTCATGGAGAGTGGCCCTCGTAACTCTCGGATCAAGGGGGACTTGTTGCCCAGCCGTGAGGACGATTACCCATTCCTGTTCTCCGCGATGGTGATGTGGCGGTGGACGGGAGCTCCTGACCCTCGCCTGCGCAACCCGGCTGGACAGGCTCGGAGCGTGGTCGTCGATCGGGCCCGCAAGAACACGGTCCGCTACCACCCTGGGGATCACGACGTGGCTCGCCACCAGATCGCGGCAGCTTTGGGCGTGGCGATGTACACCTACGAGGGCGCCTTGGAGGTCTGGGCCGAAGACGTCGAGCTCACTCTCCGGGAAGAGGACCTGACACGCCTCGACCGACTTTCCCGGGTTCGCAAGGAGAACGCGGTCTGGGAGGTGGAGAAGTCGGTGGAGGCCGCAAAACGCGAGTATTACGCCGAAGACGTCCTAGCCACGCCGGGCAGTGCGATCGTATGGGACCTGGTTCGGGGTGGAACGGACGTCGAACGTACCCATGGGCTGATCGAGACGCTCGCCAGGCTGGCCGAGGCGTCCAAGGGAGAGGATCTGGCGGACCTGTTGACCCGACTCAGAGACGCCGCCCCGGAGGAGTTCGCTTTCTTGAGGGAACGCAGGGCCGAGGAGCCCGACACCGGGTTCGAAATGGGACCGGTCGGATATGAGAACCATGAGGGACGGGGAGCGGGTGCCGAGCCCGGCCACCTGGACACCACCGCAGTGGCACGGGCGCTTCTCCAGGAGGTCGATGACAAGGATGAGGACAGCAGGATCCAATTCGTGCATCGGTTGGTCGTGACGCTCGAAAAAGCGGGAAGCTCACGCCTGGCCGAGGAGATCCGACACCTTCATCCCCTGCCCGATGACGAGGAGGGTGAGGAGACGGTGTCCGGTGAGGAGAGTGGATTCTCCTCCCCCTACCCAGGCGCGGACTGGTTCGGGTATGAGTTCGACGCTCCCTCCCACACCCGAAACGGAGCCGGGGCCTGACGGGGAGACACGGGCTCGGATCGGCCCTTTCGTGCGGGGCGGTGCCGCTGGACCCGCCCCGCACGATCGCTCACCCTTGGTGGAACACGGTCAGTAGTCGGGGTGAGAGTTCACGCACCGCGGGATGACGGTGGTATCGAGTGAGCGTCTGGTGCAGCCGTCGCATGTCCGAGCGGACCGTCGCGGAATCACCGTGACCGTCGTCCGCCAGCACCTCCTCGGTAATGGCGCAGGCATGTTCCACCTCACCTGATAGGGCATGGGCCAAGGCCCGACGTACCCCGAAACGTGTCCGAGCACGCTTGGCGTCCCCGGGCAACGACGAGCACTCCCTGTCCAAAAGCTCGGCCGCGTCCTTCGCTCTTCCCAGGTCGACCAGGCACCAGCCGTGCGTCACCCCGACCGGATCGGTGACGTGACTCGAACCCAGGACTTCCGGACCGCCGGCTGATCCGTCATCGACAGCGGCGGACAGTAAGGTGCGAGCCCGTTCCAGGGCTTGTTCGCAGGACAACGAGTCCCCGACCAGGGCATGCCCTTGAGCTTCACGTTTGGCGGCGAGACCGCGCACCCGAGTGGAGACCGAAGAATCGCGCTGGGCGTGTCGGGCCAATTCCACGGTGCCGATCCCGTCATGTGCGTACATCGTGATCAACGCCCGACGTACGAGCGCGTACTCGCCCATGTTCCGATCACCACCTTCCCTGGCCATGGCCACCGCGGTGTCCGTCCACCACAGAGCCCTCCGCTCGTTGCCGGCTTCTTGGGCCATCCATCCCGCGTATTCCCTCTGTGTCAGGGTCGAGTGGGACACCAGGGGATAAACTTCACT
>NZ_ANBD01000173.1 GCF_000341005.1 Nocardiopsis alkaliphila YIM 80379
ACTTGGGGTCTTGAGCAGGCGATCAACTTTGAAATCGCCCTGGGTTGGTGGAAGGAGTATGGCGACGCCCTCCACAAGTGGTTCACCCGCTATGTGGGCTTCGAGGAGGCGGCCGACCACATCCGTATCTATGAGTCCCAGTTCGTTCCAGGGCTGCTGCAGACCGAGGAGTACGCCCGCGAGATCATCTCGGGTGGGGTCGCCACCGACGATATCTCCGAGCAGCGGATTCAGGCCAGACTCAAGAGACAGGAACACTTGCGCGGTGGCAAGAGGATGTGGATCATCCTCGACGAGGCCGCGGTGCGCAGGCCCATCGGAGGCAAGGAACGCGGTAAGGAGATCATGCGTGGCCAACTCAGGCACCTGATCGACATCTGCGAGAATCGCAACAACATCACCCTGCAGATCATCCCGTTCGAGGTGGGTGCGCACGCCGCGGAGGCCGGATCCTTCACCCTGCTGCGCTTCTCCGACTTCGAACTCTCCGACGTGCTGTACCTGGAGCACCTCACCGATGGCAGCATCGTGGACAAGCCGGCCACGGTGGAGGCCTACACCAAGGCGATGACCAAGCTCAGCGTCTCGGCCGCGACCCCTGATGAGACGGTCTCGATGCTCAAGGGCATGATCGAGGACTTGGACGAGGATTGAGCGCACCCGAGCCGGTCGGTCGACCACCTCGAATCCGACGCTTTTCCCCGGAACCGTTCCTCTGCGGGAACACGGTGTCCCCGCCGACAGGACGCCCCCGGCAAGCCGGCCGGAGGGGCAGGGCAGGAACCTGAAGGTGCCAGAAGGCTCCGCACGAGACGGAGCCCTCTGCCATTGGTCGGCGATCGACGCACGGCTGACCCGGGAGAGGGCAGGAAAGGCCTACCGGGACACCGGGCGCACCTCCCCAAGGTGGGCCCCACCGCCGCATCACGCAGGTGAAGACGTTCAGCTGAGCAGATTGTCGAAGTCGCCATCCTTCGCGCCCATGATGAGGCAGTCGATCTCCTCCTGGGTGTAGACCAGGGCCGGGCCTGAGGGGAAACGCGAGTTACGAACGGCGATCGAGCCGTCGTTGAGGCGGGCCATCTCGACGCAGGCGCCTTGTGAGTTGCTGCGCTTGGCCTTCTGCCAAGAGGCTTCGGTCAGCTCGGTGGCGCGGATGCCGTTGTGTGCGGTCATGGTCGCTGTCGCTCCTTGATTTCGTCACTGAGGGGAATGTGCGTGCTAATGCACTCACGAATGCACGTGCATTCGCATCAGCACTCTCATGAGCATAGCGTGAGCTCCGCCACTTGTCCGGAGGTTTGGCGGGATGTGAGCGCCATGTGATCGGGATGTGTTCTTGGAGACGGCTGATTCTCGTATCATCCCTGGTCAAAGCGGTAGGTCGCCCTCGATGAGAGCGACCTTCGGTGTTTTGGGGACTTTGGTCTGAAACGGACTCCGTCCCTTGCGTTGAACCCGGCGGCTCCCGTCGGCGGAGGTGTCGACGAGGTCCGCCGGATTCGGGTTCGGGCTCGGTTCTTCGTGGTGGGAGGGCGCGCGGCCTACTCGCAAACGAGGGCGGTCCTGAGGGTCTCCAGGTTGCCACGCATGATGGACGGGTAGTCGTCACCGGGGGAGTCGTCGGTCACGCCTTCCAGCGGGTCGAGCACCTCCACCCGCGCTCCGGTTTCGGCCGCGATGGTTTCCGCGGTGGCCGTGGGCATCAGGGGTTCGGTGAAGATCGTCGTGATGTCGTGCTCGTTGACGACGTCGGCGATGGCGGCGATCTGCGCGGGGGAGGGTTCGGTCTCCGGGTCGACCCCGCTGAGGCCGATCTGCTCCAGGTCGTAACGGTCGGTCAGGTACGTGAAGGCGGTGTGGCCCACGACCACCTCGCGCTGCTCGCAGGAGGCCAGGCCCTGCTCGTACTCCTGGCTGAGGGCGTCCAGTTCGCCGACGACCCGCTCGGCCTCCTCCCGGTAGTGTTCGGCGCCCTGCGGGTCGATCTCACCCATCCGTTCGGCGAGGGCCTCGGCGGTCTGACCCATCAGGTCCAGGTCCAGCCAGAAGTGGGGGTCGTGGTCACCGTGGTCGTGGCCGTGTCCGTCCGCGTCACCGTGCTCGTCCTCGTGGTCGTGGTCGTGGTCGTGCTCCTCCCCACCGTCGTCGACGGGGCGCAGGGAGATGACGTCGGCGACGTTCAGTGAGGCGTCCGCCGCCTCCTGTGCGGCGGCCTCGTCCACGGCGGGTTGCAGACCTTCCACGTAGAACACCAGGTCGGCTTCACTGACCTGGGCGATCTGGCGCCCGGTGAGCTCCAGGTCGTGCGGCTCGGCGCCGGGTTCGGTCAGCTGGATGACCTCGGTGCTCTGGCCGCCGATCTGGGTGGCCAGCCATTCCAGGGGGTAGATCCCGGTGGCGATGGTGAGGGCGGTGGCGGAGCTATCGCCGTTGTCGGCGGATCCTTCGTCGTTTCCGCACGCTGTGGCGAGCATGAGCGTGACGGCACCGAGTGCGGCGGTTCCTGCGGTGATCCTGGTTCGCATGGACAACATCATCATGAAAATGAAAACGATTGTCAATTTGCCCGCTTTGCCACCTCTTGGTCATGCTCCCGGTCGCCCTGGAGGACTCAGGGGCGTTGACTTTCGGCGAACCGTTCCACGTCGTCGGTCCGACCGACCACCACGATCAGGTCCCCCTTGTGCAGCACGGTGTCCTGAGTGGCGTAGGTGAAGGAGGCTCCCACCTGCTTCACCGAAACCACGGTGATGCCGAACCGCTGGCGAATACGGGTCTCTCGCAGGCTCTTGCCGATCATTTCCTGGGGTGCCTTGGTCTTGCCCAAAGCGAACCCCTCCTCCAACTCGACGTAGTCCAGCATCCGCCCCGAGACCAGGTGCGCCACCCGTTCACCCATGTCGTGTTCGGGGAGGACCACGTGGTGCGCGCCGACCTGCTCCAGGATCCGGCCGTGTCTGCGGCTGGTCGCCTTGGCCCAGATGCTTCTCACCCCCATGTCCACTAGGAGCGAGGTGGTCAGGATGCTCTCCTCCAGGTGGGAGCCGATGGCCACCACGGCCAGGCTGAACTGATGGGCCCCGATCTGTTGCAGGGCGTCCTCGTCGGTGGAGTCCGCGATGACGGTGTGGGTGAGGGCTTCGGCGTAGCTCTGCACCAGACGCGGACTGGAGTCCATGCCCAGGACCTCCCAGCCGCGCCGGACCAGTTCCAGGGCCAGGGAACCACCGAAGCGGCCCAGGCCGATGATGAGGATGCGTTTGTCATCGTTGCGTCGGTCGATCTGGGGCAAGGCCCCTCCTTACGTGGGTGAACGATGCGGCGGGTGGGTCTCAGCCGATGATGGGGCGAGCCTCGGCGAAGGTGTAGTGCCGGTGCCGGCTACGAAACGCCAAGGCCGCCACGAACGTGATGGGTCCGATACGGCCCGCGACCATGAGCACGGCCAACAACACCTGGATCCAGTCCGGAAGGTGCGGGGTGATACCGGTGGACAGGCCGACCACACCGACCGCGGAGACCACCTCGAACAGCACGTGGATGAACTCGAACGTGGTGGTGCGCAGTACGAGCAGGGTGCTGAAGGCCACGACCGTGGCCGAGAGGAAGACCAGGCTCAGGGCCTGGCGGATCACCTCGGGGGGCAGGGTGCGGTCGAAGGTGTGCACCCGAGTGTGCCCGCGGACCTCGGACAGCACGACCAGGAAGAGCACCGCCAACGTCGCGACCTTGATGCCTCCGGCGGTTCCGGCGCTGCCGCCGCCCACGAACATCAGCATGATGGTGAACAGCAGGGTGGAGTCCATCATCTCGCCCGTGGGGACGACGTTGAGGCCTCCGCTGCGCGGCATCACGCCGTGGAACACACCGTCGGTGAGCTTGGCCGACCAGTGCAAGCCGCCCAGTGTGGCCGGGTTGTTCCACTCCATGAGCGTGATGAGAAAGGTGCCGAACAGCAAAAGCATGATGCTCGTGGTGATGGTGAGGCGAGTGTGCAGGGACCAACGATCGCCCTCGCGTAGCCCGCGCCACACCTCGATGAGTACCGGAAAACCGATGCCCCCCAAGATGACGGCCACGCTGATGGGCAAGAGGATCATGGTGTCCCCGGAGAACCCGGCCATGCTGTCGTCGTACAGCGAGAGCCCGGCGTTGTTGAAGGAGGAGACCGCGTGGAAGAGTCCGGAGTAGGCGGCTTCCCCCAACGTCATGTCGTAGTGGAGCCATAGACGAGGCGTGATGATCGCGAAGACCGCGCCTTGCACCACCGCGAAGATGATGGTGACCCGGCCCACCACCCCGGAGACGTCACCGATGTCCAGGGTTCGGGTCTCCGCCTGCACGCTCAGGCGCATACGTAGACCGAAGCGGTGGACCAGGGCACTCCCGAGCAGCGCCGTCAGGGTCATGATGCCCATACCACCGACCTGCATCAGTGTCAGGACGACCACCTGACCGTACGTGCTCAGGTCCTGGCCGATGGAGATCACGCTCAGCCCGCACACGGCCAGGGCGGTGGTGGAGGTGAACAGGGCCGGGACCGGATCCAGACCCTGGCCGTCGGTGGTGGCGAAGGGGAGCATGAGAAGCAAGGTGCCCACCAGGTCCACCGTCAAGAAGACGGTGAGGAAGACCCTGGCGGGCCTGCGCCACGCCTTGGGTTCCCGATGGGTGAGATCGGGGGCCTGGGCGGCGAAACCCCCGCTGTGTCTGCGTATCGCCCAGGGGAGACGTCTCCACCATCGGCGTACGGGGCCCGGGCTCTTCCTGCTCACGGACAGACCCTACTCCTAACCCACCTTCCTGGGAGGAGCCGTGTCGTGGGGCCGTAACGGGCGAACACCGGCCAACACTCCCTAGGGGTGTCGTGCCCCCTCGTGGTCGGCGTGGCCCGGAGGTTCCAGTTGCAGCGTCGAATGGTCCACGTCGAAGTGGCCGGCCATGCAGGCGTGCAGTTCGTCGAGCATCCTGCCGGTGTCGCGCAGGTCTTCCTCGGCCACCACCACGTGCGCGGACATCACCGGCACCCCGGAGGTGATGGTCCACACGTGCAGGTCGTGCACGTCGAGCACGGCGGGGTGGTCCATCAGGTGGGCGCGTAGTTCGTTCAGGTCCATGCCCTTGGGGGTGGCCTCCAACAGGATGTGCACGGCTTCCCTCAACAGGGACCAGGCACGAGGCACGATGATCGCGGCGATACCCAGGGAGACCAGGGTGTCGGCCTGTCGCCATCCGAGGAACAGCACGAGCAAGCCGCCGATGATCACACCGACCGAGGCCAGCGCGTCGCTCAACACCTCCAGGTAGGCGCCCTTGACGTTGAGGCTCTCCTCGGCGCCGGACTTGAGGACGAACAGGGCGACCACGTTCATCACCAGGCCGAATCCGGCGACCATGACCATGCCCACGCCGGAGACCTCGGCGGGTTCGCGGAACCGATCGACGGCCTCCATCACGATGAAGGCGCACAGGACGAACAGGACGATCGCGTTGACGGCGGCGGCGAGGATTTCGGCGCGCTGGAGACCGAAGGTGCGTTCGCTGGTGGCGGGGCGCGCGGCGATCCACACGGCGACCAGGGCGAGGGCGACCCCGAGGGAGTCGGTGACGGTGTGCCCGGCATCGGCGAGCAGGGCGATGCTGCCGCTGAGTTTGGCTCCGATGACCTGGACGAGCGCGACGGTGAGCATCATGCCCAGGACCACGGTGAGTCTGCGCCTGTTGGCGGCCCCGGCCGTGATCGGTCCGTGGTCGTGTCCGACGCCCATTGCCCCCCTGTCCTCGGGTTTGCACACCGAATAGTTCAGTCACCACTGTGTATACAGCCTACACTGTCGATACAGCAAACGGTGTACAATGGTTTTCATGTTGACCTCCGAGCAGCGCCTCTCCGCCATCCAGCGTTTGGGGCGCGCCCTGTCCGACCCCACCCGGTGTCGCCTGTTACTGGCCCTCTTGGAGGGGCCCGACTACCCCGCGGGGTTGGCCGACAGGCTCGGACTCACGAGGCAGAACGTCTCCAACCACCTCGCCTGTTTGCGCGACTGTGGCCTGGTGAGCACACACGCCCGAGGGCGCCAGGTCAGTTACGAACTCGTCGACGCCTCCCTCGCCCACGCCTTGGAGGATCTGCTCGGCGTCGTCTGGGGCACCACCCAGCCGCACGAGGCGCTCTCTCCCACGGAGGAGCGGGCCGAGGCCGTCTGAGTCACCGTGGCGCGCTGAGTGTTCGACCCTCCCGTCTTGGGTGGTGCGCCTGCTTCCGTCTCGCTCGATTCCGCGTCCCCCTTTGGCTGAAGGGCGGGTCGAAGGCTACGCCTCGTCGGTGTCGGGGTGGACGGGGAGCGCGCGCCAGGGGGAGGCCCATGCGCTCACTCCAGGCACCCCTGCGAACGCATGGAGTGCCTACGGTGCGTGTCCGTTTTTGGAAGGCCGGAATCGGCCACTGTGATGTCCGCTACATGGGCGAGTCGCTCTGCTCAGGTGTGAAACCCCACTCCGAGTGGGGGAATCTTGGTCCTGCGGAATGTGTCCCTAACTTTCGTCGGGGTGGTCCCTGACCGAAGGCTTATATCTCCCTGAGAGTTCCCTGAAGTTACCGAGACCCGCCAGACTTCCGATATAACGCGACGTATGGTGAGTCATGCACCCGGCGGATGCGGGGCTCACCGATGGGGCGCATGAACGGGCCGATCGCTGGGCCCGCCCCGGACGAACGCACGTTCGTCCGTGATGGTCACGTGCGCCCGTTCACGAACACATGTCCACCCGGACGAAAATTCGGATCCCGCCCAGACACTCGCGGATCGGCCCGCGGCCACGGAGCACGCGCTCGAGGACGAACGCGTCCCTTCCGTCAGGTCGGCCCACGACCGGCAGAGCTAGGAGCGAGCACTTCTCATGTCCAGACCGGCCTTTACGGCACTCGGCGCACGACCCTCGCCCGGGTCCATCGCCCCCCACGCGGAAGGGATGAACGCGTGAACCGCCTTTCGGTCATGTCGCTCGGAAACCGAGCGCTGGTCCTCCTCATCACCCTGGCCGTGCTGCTCTTCGGTGTCATCTCCGCGCTCTCGGCCAAGCGCGAACTCTTCCCCGAGATGTCCCTGCCGATGGTGATGGTCTCCGCCCAGTACCAGGGCGCGACCCCTCAGGTCGTCGAAGGGCAGGTCACCGAACCCCTGGAGCAGGCCCTTCAAGGCGTGGAGGGCGTCGACACGATCACCTCCACCTCCAGCACCGGCTCGGCGCAGATCATGGCCGAGTTCGACTACGGCCGCGACCAGGACGCCCTCGTTCGTGAGACCCAGGTCGCCGTCGACCAGATCGCCGGAATGCTGCCCGAGGACGCCGACACCTCGGTCATGGCCATGAGCATGGACATGATGCCGGTGATGCTGCTGGCCGCCAGCTCCGAGAACGACGACGAGCAGGCGATGGCCTCCACCATCGAGAACGTGCTCATCCCCGAACTCGAATCGGTGGCCGGCGTACGTTCGGCCAACCTGACCGGTCTGCCCTCCGAACGGGTCGAGGTCACCCCCGACGAGGACGAACTCGCCGACGCGGGCGTGAGCATCCAGGACCTGTCCGAGGCCCTGGAGTCCAGCGGCCTGCTCATGGCCGGTGGAACCATCGACGAGGACGGGCGCAGCCTCAGCGTCACCACCGGCGATCAGCACACCAGCCTCGAAGAGATCGAGGACCTGTGGGTACGGCCATCGGCCGGTGCCGACCCCTCGGCCGCCATGCCCGGCGCCCCGCCGGCCCCCGCGCCCTCCCCGGTGCGGATCGCCGAGGTCGCCGAGGTCGACCTGGTGACCGAGGACGCCACCTCCATCGCCCGCCTGGACGGCAACCCCAGCATCGCCCTGATGATCATGGCCACCCCCGATGGCAACACCGTCGAGATCTCCGAAGGTGTCCAGAACGTCATCGACGAGCAGTCCGAACTGCTCGGTGACGACGTCGAGCTCGCCGTCGTCTTCGACCAGGCACCCTTCATCAACGACTCGATCACCGACATGTTCGAGGCCGGCGGCTACGGTCTGGCCGCCGCGGTCATCGTGATCCTGGTCTTCATGCTCTCCATCCGTTCCACCCTGGTGGTGTCGGTGTCCATTCCGGTGTCGGTCCTGGTGGCCTTCATCGGCATGCAGGCCTTCGGTTTCACCCTGAACATGCTCACCCTGGCCGCGATCACCATCGCGATCGGCCGGGTGGTGGACGACTCCATCGTCGTCCTGGAGAACATCCGTAGGCACATGGACTACGGCAAGGAGCGGATGACGGCCGTCAAGGACGGTGTCCGCGAGGTCGCCACGGCCGTGGCCTCCTCGTCCTTGGCCACCATCGCCGTGTTCCTGCCCTTGGCGTTCGTCGGCGGAGTGGTCGGCGAGATCTTCATGCCCTTCGCGGTGACCAGCAGCCTGGCCCTGGGTGGTTCGCTGTTCGTGGCACTGACCATCACCCCGGTCCTGTGCTACTGGTTCCTGCGCCCCGCCGAGGTCGGGGACACCCCGCGTGAGGAGCTCGAGCGCAGGGCGCACGAGCGCGAGAAGCGCACCCCGTTGCAGCGCGCCTACCTTCCGATCATTCGCTGGGTCACCACCAAGCGCAAGACCGCCACAGTGGTCACCTTGGCCGCGTCCCTGTTGATCTTCGTCGGCACCATGGCCATGGCCGCCGTCTCCGAGACCGACTGGCTCGGTGAGTCCGAAGAGAACACCTACGTCGCCGTCCAGGAACTCGACCCGGGTACCTCCTTGGAAGCCGCCGACGCCGAGGCCGCCAAGGTCGAGGAGGCGCTCGCCGGGATGGCCTGGATCGACACCTACCAGGTCAACATCGGTGGTAATCCGATGATGGGTGGTGGCGGCGACCAGATCGACTACACGATCACCGCCGATCCCGAGACCGACCAGTTGCGCAACCGTGACGTACTGCGCGAGACCTTCGCCGAGATCGACACCGAGTACGAGCCGCGTTTGGACGCCATGGGCGGCATGGGCGGATCGGGCATCGAGGTCCGGGTGACCGCCGAGGACCAGGCCACCCTGGCCGAGGCCGCAGGGATGGTCGAGGAGGAGTTGCGCGCCATCGATGGCGCCGACGACGTCACCAGTGACATCACCGAATCGCAGCCCTCGCTCGAAGTGCGCGTGGACGCAGAGGAGGCCGTCGAGCACGGGTTGAGCGAGGCCACGGTCGGTCAGACCGTCGCCGCAGCCTTCAACGGCCGCAACGTCGGCAAGGCCACCATCGACGACATCCGTCGGGACGTGGTCGTCCTGGTCCAGGACGCGCCACAGACCGTGGCCGAACTGGAGGAGTTGCCGATCGCCACCCCCACCGGGCAGGAGATCGAACTTTCCGAGGTCGCCGAGGTCACCGAGGTTCAGCAGCCGCCGGAGCTGACCCGTATCGACGGGGTCACCAGCACCGTGGTGTCGGCCAGCCCGAGCGCCTCCGACCTGGGCGCGGTCAGCGTTGAGATCACCGAGGCCTTGGACCGCCTCGACCTGCCCTCGGGAGCCGCCGCCGGCCTGGGGGGTGTCAGCCAGGAGCAGAGCGAGGGCTTCGCCCAACTGGGCCTGGCCCTGCTCGCCGCCATCGTCATCTGCTATCTGATCATGGTCGCGACGTTCAAGAGCCTGATGCAGCCGCTCATGCTGCTCATCTCGGTTCCGTTCGCCGCCACGGGTTCGCTTGGTCTGCTGATGCTGACCGGTACCCCGGTCGGTGCCGCCGCTTTGATCGGCATGCTGATGCTCATCGGCATCGTCATCACCAACGCCATCGTCCTGATGGACCTGATCAACCAGAATCGCGCCAAGGGCATGGAGCTGGGAGAGGCCATCGTGGAGGGTTCCCGGCACCGCCTGCGGCCCATCCTGATGACCGCGGTCGGCACCATCGCCGCACTCGTCCCGATGGCCACGGGCCTGGCCGGTGGCGGTGCGTTCGTGTCGGCTCCGGTCGCCCTGGTGGTGATCGGTGGTCTGATCACCTCCACGCTGTTGACCCTGATCCTGATTCCGGTCCTCTACCAGCTGGTGGAGGTGCGCCGGATGAAGCGCGAGGCCAAGGCACGGGTTCGTTACGAGCGACGCCGCGCCAAGCGCCGGGAGAAGGCCGGGCCGAGGGTCGCGGACGAGGCGAGCACCGCCGAGGGCGACTCGGGCCCTGGGAACAAGTCCGAGGGCGAACGTTCCGAGGACGGGTCCGCCCAAGGCCCCGAACTCGGTGCGGACGCAGAGGAGCACGCCGGACGAGACCGGCGCTGACGCCCCGGCCCTGAGCCCCAAGGGCGCCTCGCACACGATGTGCGTGGCGCCCTTGGGGTTTTTCGTATGGGTCTCCTCATCCAAGAAACCCTTGATCTTCCCTGGGTCAGGCGGCCCCTGTCCTTGCTTGGACTCCTTCGACCACCTTCGCCCTGCTCGGTTCTGCCAGGGGCCCTCGCACCGGAGGTCTTCGAGGGGCGGAAGACGGAAGGGCCGGTGAGGTGGTGGAGCCGGCGCCACCGGAAGTGTCATGACATTCCCGGGCCCAGGGTGGGAGATTCGCCGGGAAGCACTGCGAAATAGGGGATCGCGGACGCTCCCTCTCCGTCACCGGGATGTCGATTTGTGCTATCCGTGCACTCCAGGCAGGCTTCCACCATGGACGACGCGAAGAAGAACCTCGAAAACCTGATGCGCGAGGAGCTCGGTGACGAGCCCTCCCAGGAGGCCAAGGACTACGCTCGCCGGTTGTACGAGCGCTTCCGGCTCCCCGCCACCGACCCCGCCGCGAACGGCGTCGCCCCCGCGGCCTCGTCGGCCTCCACTCCCGAACCCGCCGGTGCTCAGGCCGATTCCACCGCCTCCGAGCCCGAGGAGTCCAGCACCACCCCGTAGTGGGTTCGCGGAACGGCGATGGCCGGGGTGGGAAGTGCGGGGATCACTCCGCCCTCAGGAAGGGTCCTGTTCCTCGTCCCACTCCAGCTCGAACCACACCTGTCGGCCCCGGCCGTCACGTCGTGGTTCGGTTCCCCACTTGCTGGCGAGCGCCTCGACCAGATCCAGGCCCCGGCCGTTCTCGGCCGTGTCGTAGGGGTCTCGCTGCTGGGGCTGTGGCGCTTCCGTCGTGCTTCCCAGGTCGCGGACCTCCACGCGGGCCCACCCGCGCTTGTGTTCCACGCACACCTCGAATTTGCCGCTCTCGCAGCCCGAAGCGCTGTGTCTGATCGCGTTGGTGGCGAGCTCGCTGGTCAGCAGGGTCGCCGTGATCACTTCCGGGGAAGCGGCCAGTTGGCGTTCCACGAATCTGCGCGCGTAGGAGATTTGACTGGGCAGACCGGGGAAGCGGCGGCGCGTCGGCCTGTGATCGGCAGCGCCTCGGTCGTCGTTTCGGTCGTCGGTGACGCGGCGGTCATTGCTGGACTCTGCCATGGGATCCGCAAGGCATTGGGGACGATGGAAGTGGGGCGAGGTCGTCTGGTGCGGGTTCACGAAGGGCGCGGAGCGAGGGGTGGCGGTCTCACACATGTGGGTTCACTCCCCGGGGACGTGTGTGCGCGGGCAGGGCTGATCGCAAGCCTGGCCCTCTGAGCGTCCATGCCCGAGGTGGGTCACGGCGCGTGGTGGACACATGGGGCGGAGCCCCCTGGGGCAGAGAGGGGAGTCGCCCTGTGACGCCTGGAGCGTGATGAGAGGGCGGCGACATGTGGTGTGGGTGAAGCCGCGAGGCTTCACGTTGGACGGTGGTGAGGCCTGGGAACAGGCCGTAGAGCATGGTCATATTCGGTGTGACGTGCGCCCTACGCCATTGAAGGGCCTGTTCGCGCTCAGCATACGCTCCGTGCCTTTCTGGAAACCCGACCGGCCTGCTCCGCACAGGGTAACCCTGCCTGAACTGGATAAAGAGGTGGTGAAGTGGGTCGAGGCCTTCGGTAGCGGCCGGATCACGGCGAAGTTTCGTGCCTCAGGGGATCCTAGGGTCTTGATAACGATTTGATTAAGATGGCGTGAATTTTGCCTGTTCGTTCACTCTTGCGCGTGGTCCCCATCACAGGACAAGGTATGGGTCATGGCTTCGCCAACCCCCGATCAGCTGCCCCTAGGCCTCGGTGTCGAGATCGACCGTGCCGTCCGACTGGCCGATGAGGGACACGTCCTCGTCGGCGGATCAGCGCCCCTACGTGCCCTACGGCTGATTCCCGAGGACGTCAGTTCGGTGATCCGCCGGCTCAGCGGTGCCCGACCGGACCACCACCGTGAACGTGTGTTGGCTCGAGTCCTGGTGGATGCCGGTCTGGCACATCCTCGCCCCGAACCCACGGTGCCGGGCGCCGACGTGCAGATCGTCCTGGTCGGCACCGACGGAGGGATCGACGAGGACCAGGTCACCCTGACGTTGAGGCGGATCCACCAGGAGTGCCCCCAGGTGCGCTCGGTCGTGGTCGGCGCCACCGGGTCGGCCGCCCGTGCGGCTCGCGACCTGGGTGCCCGCTTGGTGAACGGTCCCACCAAGGGCGCCAAGGCCCGGACTCTGGGGCTGCGGGCCTGTGACGCCGAGTTCGTCGTCTTCTTGGACGTCGGTTCCGAGCCCGAGCCCGGCTGGCTGGACATCGCCCTGGGCCACTTCGCCGATCCCGACGTCGCCGCCGTGATCCCTCGCACCCTGGCCGCGCGGCGACATCGGGGGCACTGGGGCATGGTGATCGCCGCCTTGCACGCCCTACGCACCGATCGGGGCACCGACCCCGTCCCGGTCCTGCCCTGGGGCCACCGGAGCCATGATTCGGGACGGCTCTCCCCGGCCGGTGAGCTCCCGGTCGATCCCCTGGAACCGCCGCGCGCCTTGGTGGTGCGTCGAGGATCCGCCCGGTTGGACGCCTCCCTGGGGTCGGCCGCCGAGCTGGACCTGGTGTGGTCCCTGGTGGAGACGGGGCGGTCGGTGCGCTACGAACCACGCTCCCGGGTGCGGGTGCCCATGGACGGACGGTTGGGCGCCTACCTCGGTGGGCGTTTCATGACTGGTGCGAGCGCCGCACCGTTGGCCCGGCGACACGGCCGAGGCGCGGCCGGTCCGCAGGTGGGGTTCTCCTCCTTGGCGGCCGTGGCGTTGGTGGTCTCGGGGCGCCCATGGTCGGGCCTGGCGGCGGGCGCGGCCGAGGTCGCGGTTCGGGCCCGCAGACTCCACGAGGGGGCCGGGGTCCCGCCGGTGGGCGCGGTGCGGCCCGCGCTCGGGGAGCTGGCGCACACGGTGCGTTTGACCCTGCGGACCGGGCGAACGACCTGGTGGCCGGTGCTGGCGAGTGTGGCCCTGGGTGGGGCCTTGGCGTGGGCACGAGACGGAAGCGGGGGCGCTGTCCCAAAGCGCTCCACCTCCAAGGGTTCGTTCTCCAGGCCTTTGACCTCGAGGGGACGGGCTCCTCGGGAGGCCGCGTCGAAGGATGCTTCGGACGGCCCCGGTTCGTCTGGGCGTTCCTGGGGGCGTGCCGCTCTGGTGGCCGGTGCCGCTCTAACGGTTCCGCATCTGGCCTCCTGGCGTCGCCGACATGGCACGGCCTTGGTGGGTCCCCTGGCCTGGACGGCGTTGTCGGTGACCTCAGACGCGGCGAGGGCCCTCGGCACCTGGTGGGGCGTGGTCCGAACCGGCTCCGTGGCTCCTCTGGTGCCCGCCATCCAACCTTCGGCCTCGGCCATGTCATCGGTATCGGTGCGGGCGGGGGTGGGTTCTGAGGTTCCTTCAGGCAAGTCGGGGTCAACGGTGGTCGTTAGCCAGGGTTGACTTCGTGTGCTCGGTGGGGAGCGAAGCCGGTGATCGGCCTGGGGCGCCCAAGACACGTTCAACGCGCCCTTTCGTGACGCTGTGTATTTGCCCGTAAGGAATTCCGGAAGTACTCGAGCGGTGGAGGGGGCTGTTTTCCGTGCGCCGACCGGGTTCTGGGGGCGGTTCGTGTTTCAGACCGAAGGGGGTCGTGGTGTAAACGGCGTTTACAAATGCGGGCCCGTGTTTTCCGTGTTCAGCCAGCTCAGCGGGTGTATATACACTAAAAGTAATCAAACGTGTGCGATGTGCGCAAGGATTGGCAATCGAATAGAAATTTGCCACATAATTAGCACCGTTGCCCTTTCTTGATGCGCTGGTTACCAGCAAGTGTCTAGTGATCCCGCAGACTCTTGACATTCCGGTCACAGATCGTGAAACGGGAAAGAAATGTGTTTCGTCTGTCACAGAGAGTAATCCTCGTGATGGTGGGAGAACACGAGCGCTTAGCCGGACTAACGTTCGGGCGCGAGTGAACCCATGCCCACTTCGAGTCACTCCCCGTGTTCGGCGTCACACGACCACAGATCAAGCGCCGGGCTCGGTGTGAGGTTCGGAGATAGTTTTGGGCAAGTTCCTGGCCAGGCGGCTGCTGAACTACGTCGTCCTGATCTTTCTGGCGACGAGTTTCGCGTACCTCCTCGCGGCCACCAACCTGCAGCCGCGTGTGTACTTCGAACAGATGCAGCCACCGCCTCCGCCAGAGGTCGTCAACGCCCAGTTGGACAGCCTCAACCTGAACGACCAGACGCCCCTCGCCGAGCGCTACGTCACCTGGATCAAGGGCGTCCTCACCGGTGACTTCGGCAAGAACATCCAGGGCGGCGACGTTTCCGCGCAGATGTGGATGAAGGCCGGGGTCACCCTCCGACTCATCACCGTGGCCACCATCCTGGGCAGCGCGTTGGGCATCGCCATCGGCGCCTACGCCGCGGTGCGCCAGTACCGCGCCTTCGACAAGGCGGCCACCGGTGCCTCCTTCTTCGTGCTGTCGATCCCCACCGTCGTCATCGCGATCGTCATCCAGGTCCTGGCCGTGGCGATCAACGACGGGCTCGGGTTCACCCTCCTCAAGTACGTCGGCGAGTATTCGGCGGGCTTCCAGGGCAACGCCTGGGAGACGCTCCTCAATCGCGTCCACCACGCGATCCTGCCGACCCTGGTGCTCGCTCTGGCCCTGTTCGCGGCCTTCGCCCGTTACCAGCGCAACATGATGCTGGACGTTTTGAACGCGGACTTCGTACGCACCGCCATGGCCAAGGGGCTCACGCGGCGCCGGGCGCTGTTCAAGCACGCGCTGCGCACCGCGCTGATTCCGACCATCACCTACTTCACGTTCACCTTCGGTGCCTTGGTCTCCGGCTCCACCTTCACCGAGAAGATCTACGGGTGGCACGGCATGGGCGCCTGGCTCATCGACTCCATCTCCCGACAGGACGTCCACGTGGTCGCCGCGGTCTCCTGGTTCATGGCCATCACCATCATGGCGGCGTCGTTCCTCTCGGACATCCTCTACGCCTGGCTCGACCCCCGAGTGAGGGTGTGACGATGACCCGCCGTACCGACCAGAACAGCGTCCGCGCGCCCCACAAGGGTGCCCCCGCAGCAGCTTTGTTGGAGACCACGCCATGACCACCGTCACCGAGACGACCCCGGAAGTGCCCGCCGCGCCTCCGGCACCCAACCGGCTCAAGGACATCGCCCGCCAGCTCATCGAGACCAGACGCGTCATCGTCGGTATCGTGATCCTGGTCCTGTTGACCCTGTTCGCCTTCATCGGACCGGTGATCAGTCCTTGGGGAGTGAGCGAGCGCGACTACACCGCACTCCTGGAAGGCCTCTCGCCCGACCACTGGTTCGGTACCAACCGCACAGGCCAGGACATCTTCACCCAGACCACGGCGGGTTTGCAGAAGTCCCTGCTCATCGGTCTGTTGGTGGCCCTGATCTCGACCGCGATGGCGGCCGTCATCGGTGCCTTCGCCGGCTACTTCGGCGGGCTCACCGACAAGGCCCTCACCTGGATCGCCGACCTGGCCCTGGTGCTGCCCAGCTTCGTCATCCTCGCCATCCTGTCCCGGCACTTCGTCGGCAACGGTGGTTGGCTCATCCTGGTCATCCTGCTGGCGGCCTTCAGCTGGATGGTCACCTCGAAGATGGTCAGGGGCCTGACCATCTCGCTCCGCGAACGCGAGTACATCCACGCCGCCCGCTTCATGGGCGTTCCCTCGCACAAGATCATCTTCCGGCACATCCTGCCGAACATGTCGTCGCTGCTCATCGCGGACGCCACCATCATGGTCAGCACCGCGATCATCGGTGAGACCGCGTTGAGCTACTTCGGTCTGGGCGTTCAGTCCCCCGACATCAGTCTGGGCGTGGTCATCGCGGACGGCGCCTCGTTCGCCACCACCGCGCCCTGGGTCTTCGTCTTCCCGACGGCCCTGCTGGTGCTGCTGGTCCTGGCCGTGAACATGATCGGGGACGGGCTGCGCGACGCCCTGGACCCCACCGCCAAGTCGCGTCGTTCCTAGGGGGAAGGCACACCAATGAGCACCGAGACCATCGTGGAAAGCCAGACCACGAACAACGACGGCACGGACCGGACCCCGGTTCTGGAGGTCATCGACCTCACCGTCACCTTCCCCGGGATGAACAACAACCCCGACGTCAAGGCCGTGCGGGGCGTCAGTTACGCCGTCCATCGTGGCGAGGTCCTGGGCATCGTCGGTGAGTCCGGTTCGGGCAAGTCCGTGTCCTCCATGGCCGCCATGGGGCTGCTGCCCGAGCACGCCGAGATCACCGGATCCGTGCTCCTGCACGGTGAAGAGCTTTTGGGCAAGAAGGACAAGGAGATGGCCCGTAAACGCGGCAAGGTCATCTCGATGGTCTTCCAGGACCCGTTGTCGGGCCTGACCCCCGTCTACACCGTGGGTGACCAGTTGGCCGAGGCCTTCCTGGTGCACAACCCCAAGGCGGGCAAGGCCAAGGCCCGGGCCCGCGCGGTGGAACTCCTGGAACTGGTGGGCATCCCCAACCCCGAGTCGCGGTACCGCTCCTTCCCGCACGAGTTCTCCGGTGGTATGCGCCAGCGCGTCATGATCGCCATGGCGATGGCCAACGATCCCGACGTCATCATCTGCGACGAGCCCACCACCGCCCTGGACGTCACCATCCAGGCCCAGATCCTGGACCTGCTCCGCACCGCCCAGCGCGAGACCGGCGCCGCGATCGTCATGATCACGCACGACCTCGGCGTCGTCGCCGGGTTCGTGGACCGGGTGTTGGTGATGTACGCGGGTCGCCCAGTGGAGATCGGCACCGTCGACGAGATCTACTACGGCAGCCGCATGCCCTACACCATGGGCCTGCTCGGCGCGGTCCCACGCATGGACCTGGAGGATCAGGGCGCTCTGGTGCCGATCAAGGGCAACCCGCCCTCCCTGTCGGATCTGCCCTCGGGGTGCCCCTTCGCGCCGCGTTGTCCCATCGTCCGACCCGAGTGCGAGGAGTCCGAGCCGGAACTGCTCGGTGTCGGCTCCCGTACGCCCGGGACCGACGACACCCGACCCCAGGACACCGGTGTGCAGCGGGTCGCGTGCATCCGTTCCGCCGAGATCGAGGCCAACGGCTGGACCGCCCAGGACATCTACCCGGTGCCGGACATCCCCGACTCCGCGACGGCCATGGTCGACCGGGCCGATCGCGCCGAGGTCCTGCGGGTCCAGGACCTGATCAAGCACCACCCGCTGTTGAAGGGCGCCGTCTTCAAGCGCCGGGTCGGCACGGTGTACGCGGTGGACGGCATCGACTTCGACATCAGGGAGGGGGAGACCCTCGCCCTGGTCGGTGAGTCCGGGTGCGGCAAGTCCTCCACCCTCATGGAGATCATGAACCTGGAGCGGCCCCAGCGTGGCAGCGTCGAGGTGATGGGCCGCGAGGTCGGCACACTCACCCGCGCCGAACGCTTCGGGCTGCGTCGCGACATGCAGATCGTGTTCCAGGACCCGATGAGCTCCCTGGACCCGCGAATGCCGGTGTTCGACATCATCGCCGAGCCCCTGCGCGCCCACAAGGTCCCGGCCAAGGAGGTCACCGAGCGCGTCTACGAGCTCATCCGCCTCGTCGGCCTGAACATCGAGCACGCCACCCGCTTCCCCGCGGAGTTCTCCGGTGGCCAGCGCCAGCGCATCGGCATCGCCCGGGCCCTGGCCCTGGAACCGAAGCTACTGGTGCTGGACGAGCCGGTCTCGGCCCTGGACGTGTCCATCCAGGCGGGGGTGATCAACCTGCTCGAAGAACTCCAGGCCAAACTCGGTCTGGCCTACCTGTTCGTGGCGCACGACCTGTCCGTGGTCCGGCACATCGCCGACCGGGTGGCGGTCATGTACCTCGGCAAGATCGTGGAGATCGGCGACACCAAGTCGATCTACACCCGACCCAGCCACCCCTACACCCAAGCCCTGCTGTCCGCCATCCCCGTTCCGGACCCGGAACGGGAGCGAGCACGCACGCACATCGTCCTGGAAGGGGACCTCCCCAGTCCCGCGAATCCGCCCTCGGGTTGCAGCTTCCGGACGAGGTGCCAAAAGTTCATCACCCTCTCGGAGTCCGACCGGGAGCAGTGCATGAGCACCGAACCACGGATCCTGCCCGTCAACGGTGGGGACCAGGGGTCGGCCTGTCACTTCGCCGAGCGGCGGAGCGACCTTGTCTGATCCACGGTTCGAAGGCACGGCCGGTGCCGCCCCGCGCCCCGGCCACACCACCCTTAGGAGGGAAATCCCCATGCGTATCGGGAAGGCGCGTTACCTCGCCCCCGCCTTCGCACTGGTGCTGATGGCCAGCGCCTGCGCCAGTGACGATGGTCAAAATCAGGACGATGCCCGCGATGAGCAGGCCTCCCTGCCCGCGGAGGACCTCAACCCCGCGGACCGCGACGACCTCAAGGACGGAGGTGACTTCGTCTGGGCTCTGAGCGAGTACGAAGAGCAGCACAACATGCACCACGTTCAGGGCAACAAGGCCGACGTTCGCCGCGTCATGTCCGCGGTCATGCCCTCCGCGACCCGTTATGACGCCGAAGGCGGCTTCGCTCCCAACGAGAACTACGTTCTCGACTACCAGGTCAGCGACGACGGCCTCGAGGTGGACTACGAGCTCAACCCCGACGCCGTGTGGTCCGATGGTGAGCCCATCACCTGGGAAGACTACGAGGCCACCGTCATCACCCGTAAGGGCGAGCGCGACGGTGACTTCGAGATCCTGTCCACCGTCGGTTACGAGTGGGTCGACGAGGTCGTCGAGGGCGACGACGAGTACTCCTTCACCCTGAAGATGAAGGAGCCCTACGGCGACTGGCCGACCCTGTTCTCCCCCCTGTACCCCAAGGAGTACATGGAGGACGCCGAACTCTTCGCCGAGGGCTACAACAAGGACATCCCCGTCACCGCCGGTCCGTTCGGTGACGTGGAGTTCGACGACGTCGCCTCCCGCATCACCGTGCACAAGAACGAGGATTGGTGGGGCGAGGAGGCCAAGCTCGACCGCATCATCTTCGCGGGCCTGGACACCAGCGCCCAGGCCGGTGCCTTCGCCAACGGTGAGATCGACGCCTTCTACCTCGGTTACGACGCCGCCGGTTACGAGCGCGTCAAGGACATGGAGGGCGACGGTGCCTACTTCACCCGCGCCGTCAACCACGGTCACCGCTTCACCGCGCTGAACGGCTCCAGCCCGCGCCTGGAGGACAAGCGCGTCCGTCAGGCCATCGCCCTGACCTTGGACCGCGACACCATGGCCGAGGTCGCCCTCGGTGCGGTGGAATGGCCCATCACCGGTGAGGTCAACCGTCTGCTGCGCTCCAGCCAGAACGGTTACCAGGACAACAGCGGCGACCTGGGTGCGCGTGACGTCGAGCGCGCCGCCGAGCTGCTCGACGAGGCCGGCTGGACCCTCGAGGACGGCGAGGAGTTCCGTACCAACGAGGACGGCGACACCCTGACCCTGGCCTACGTGGCCTCCGAGGGCATGGACCTGGCCGTCGACGAGGGCGAGATGGCCCAGCAGATGCTCGCCGAGGTGGGCATCGAGGTCGATGTCCAGCAGGTTCCGGCCAACGCGCTCTTCTCCGAGTACGTGACGCCCGGTAACTACGAGATGGCCACCTTCGTCTACACCGGCACCTCTCCCTTCGTCTCCGGCTCCAAGGGCAACTACGGCATGCCGCTGGACGAGGAAGGCGAGGAGTGGGGCGCCAACATCAGCCGGCACTCCCTCCCCGAGATCGACGAGCTGTTCGACGAACTGTCGGTCGAGACCGACCCGGACCGCTACGCCGAGCTCGCCAACGAGATCGACGCCCTGCTGTGGGAAGAGGCCATCACCATCCCGCTGTTCGAGCGTCCCGGCTTTTGGGTCATGAAGGACGACCTGCACAACTTCGGTGAGTTCGGTCTGGCCGCCGACTTCGTCTACGAGGACATCGGCTGGGCCAAGGAGTAGGTGCACCGGCCTTCCCCGAGACGGACACGATGAGCGTCCGAAGGCCTTGAACACCCCGTGGTGTTCAGGGCCGGGAACACCGAAGGTCTTCGCGTGAGATCAGAGGGCGTCGTCCCCCGAGTGGGGGTCGGCGCCCTCGCCCTTTGCCCAAGGGCGGTTCGGGGCGCTTCAGAGGGAGAAACACGCGACCGGGTCAAGGAACCCGGAGGGGGTGAACAGGAAGGTATAGGGCGAATATGGGTGATGTGGTCGAGATCTCCTGATCCCTGACAGAATCGGTAGCATCCCACCATCGTCCCTCCCCTTACCCCCTGACACTCGTGTCCCTCCCTCGCTCGTTGGAAAGCTCCAGATGCGACTCCACCCTCTCGCCTCCGCCTGCCTGGCGATCCTGTTGTGCGTGACCGTGACCTCCTGCGCCGGTCACCGAACCGATGGCGGGGACAGCGACACCCCCACCGAGGCCGCATCCGACCCGGGCTCGGAAGAGGCCGACGAATCCGGATCGCCCTCGGCCGAGCCCGAGCAGGAATGGCCCTTCGGCACCCCCGTGGGATGGGCCGCGCAACCCGGGCCCGTGGAGACGGCCCCCGAGTCCGACGAAGCCGACCGAAGCGATGAGGGGGGCGCTCCGAACGGCGAGGACGGGGCGGAGGACGAGGACTCCGACGACTCCTCCGCCCAGGAGTCCAGCGGCCCCACCGAGCATCCCGGCGTCACCGGAGGGGCCGACGGGGACACCGTCGGCGCCACCGACGCCGACACCCTCGTCGAACACCTGAGCTCCGACGAACCCCTGGTGGTGGAGGTCGAGGGCGACATCGACCTCGACGGGACCATCCACGTCGGATCCGACAAGACCCTCCTGGGGGTGGGGGAGGGCGCCGAACTCACCAAGGGCCGACTGGTCGTGGACGGCTCCACCAACGTCATCATCGCCAACGTCACCATGAACGTCGACGCCACCGCCATCAGCGTCCAGGGCGGCGCACACCACGTGTGGGTGGACGGCTCCACCTTCAGCGGCGGTGACGGTGACAGCCTCGTCTCGGTGACCGACGGCGCCGACCACGTCACCCTGTCCTGGAACCGTTTCACCGACGCCGAAGCCGCCATCGGCATCGGCGCGGACGACGACGCACCCGGAGCCCTCCGGGTGTCCGTGCACCACAACTTCTTCGACGGCACCACCTCCCGACACCCGCGCGCCCGCAACGCCGAACACGTCCACGTGTTCAACAACTACTTCCGCGACAACCCCGACTACGGGGTCCGCTCCGCGCACGGCTCCAACGTGCTCGTGGAGGGCAACTACTTCGAGCGCACGCCGCTGTCGGTCTCCACCCAGGACGACGAACCCGGCAACGTGGTCACCCGGGACAACCTCCTGGTCGATTCCGACCAGCCCGACCTGCGCGGCGAGGTCCCCGAGCCGCCCTACGTCTACGAACTCGACGACACCGTCAGTGTTCCCGACCTCGTCGGTGGCCGTGCCGGCGCCCTATGACGGAGCCCCGTGACCGGAGCCCTGGGGGTGCGTTTCCGGTGGGGTTTCGTCTCAGGCGGGCTCAGTCCGCAACCGCGTGGTAGTCGTAGGTCTTCCCGGTCCCGTCCGCCGTTCGGTAGTGGAGTCTTCGAGGGTGCCCCGCCTCGTCGACCCACAGTTCGAACTCCACCCGTGGCAGCCGCGTCAACGTGTTGTCGCCGGAGGTGGAATCGTAACCACTCATCATCACCGAAGAGCTTCCCGTGTACCGGTGCGTGGTGTGGGTGCTCGCGGGCTCTCCGGCAGGGCTCTCCGGCAGGGTCAGCTCCTCGGTGCCCACGAACTCCATGTCCTCGGCCGCCTCGATCAGTTCGTCCAGGGGAGCCACGACGAACTCCGCCGAGCACGACCGCTGGTCCGCCGCGGTGGGCGAGGTCAACAACCTCATCCCGCCCGAGCCCTCGCGCGCGGTCATCAGGTAACCGGTACCGGCCAGCTCGTAGCGGTACACCTCCACGCCCGTCGACGTGCTGAAGTAGTGCTCGAACTCGGCGTCGAGGCCGTCGCCGCCGCGCGCCCAACCATGCCCGGTCTCCTGGTCCGTGGACCATTGCGTGTAACTCACGTGCAGTACGGGTGCCAGGCGCAGTTCCTGGGACGCCAGCTCCAAGAAGGCCTGCGCGTCGGCGGGCTCCACCTCGCCCGATCGTTCCCGAAGGGGGCGTTCCCGTGGGGCGGTCTCCTCCACCGGGCCGGGGGCCAGGGTCAGCCGGGCCACTCCCCAGCCGCTGGCGACCATCACGAGGCAGGCCACGAGCACGAACAGCGTCAACGGCCAATCGGGCGGCTCCTTCGTGCCCTCGTCCTGCGGATCGGTGAACGGCATCCATGTCGACACTGACAGCGCCTCGATTCTGCGGTCCGGCATGTGGGGGGTGGTGCCTACGGTGAGTACGACGCGGTGACTCACCGCTCTGTTCGAGCACGGCCCGCACATGATCTCGACCGACAGGGACGAAACGTAGGGTGTAGTGGACCTCAGGAGACTCCAGGAAGTCCTCGAGGAAGGCGAAGGTCTCCGTCCGGGAGAGCCGACGTAGCAACTCGACCGAACCGTGCTCCCACAACAACCGCACCGCGGTGCGGGCCACCGTCGCCGAGTCGAAGGTGTCGCTGGCGAAGAGTTCGTGCAGTTCATCGGCGTTGAGCCGAAGGAGGGTGGCCTCCAGCGGCTCGGAGTCCAACAACCCCAACAACGCCAACGCGCAGTCCACCCTCCTCACCGGGTCCGGGGTGGGAAGACACCGCAGGACCGTTTCGGTCACCTCCACCGGATCCCACTCGCGATCACCCAGGACATCGGGTTCGTGGCCGGTCGTGGGCCGTTTCGGATCCAGAGCCCGCTCGGCCACCACCTCCCAGTGCTCGGCCATCCGAGGGACCACCACGGTCAGGGACACCGTGAGCGCGACCACCAGTGTCAGCAGCGCGGCGTACTCCACCAGCCCCGCCCCACGCTCTGGGGCCCTCCCTCGGAGAGGAAGGCTCTCGTGTTCGCCGATCATCGGCCCACCGCCCGTTCGAGTGTCATCACGGGTCGCCCATCCCGAACGACGCCACCACCCGGTACGGGGACCGCCTCGGAGCGTGCACGAGCAGGTCCCCGGAAGGCGACGGGGTCTTGGCCCCGTGGCCATGAGCGCCTCGCGACGTCGCGACCACGGGCTGGAGGGATGAAGACGGGAGCGTCCCCGGCGGGTACGAGGGGTTCTCGGGTCATGCCTTTCAGGTTCGGCCGCCGCACCGACCCTCGGCAAGACACCGCAAAAAGCTGTGGATAAACAACAACCCCTGCTCAGAGGGGGTTCTGGGGGATCCTCAAGGGGTGGACCCCAGCAAAGGATCGGCTACCTGAAGGGCGGTGGTCCGGCGGACAGGTGGATGTGGTCCACGTGGTCCTGCGTGGGGTTGCCGCGAAACCCGGCGTGCCGCTTCACGCTCTCCCACGGCCCCACGGCGTCCCTGGCCGGATTCCAGATGTGGTAGTCGTAGATGATTCCCTTGACCTGCATCTCCTGATGGTTTTGGATCAAGAAGTCGATCACCCGCACGGCGGTGGCGTCCATCTCGGGCGTCGGAGTCCCGCCCAGGTCGGCCATCATGTAGTCCACCGCCTCGCCGTATCCGTGGTCACTGGTGGGCTCGTTCCGGTAGCCGCCGGCGTTCAGGTAGAACCCCGGAAACTGCTCGTTGAGGCGCTGGTGCGCCGCGCACATCGCCGGGTGCAGGGAACCGAGCTCGGCGCAGTCCACGATCGCGCCGGCGCCGAACACCGAGTTCGGGTCGAACTCGTACTGCCCCTCCTGGTCGACCAGGTGCACGTCGAACAGGGCCGAGGCCTGCACGGAGTCACCGATCGCCGAACCGTCGCAGTTCAGTCCCACCTCGTCCCGGCCACAGTCCGCGTTCAGGTCGATGATCGCGATCGCCGCCGCGCTGCCGAAGGACGTGGCGCTCATGTCCTCCTCGCCCTCGCACACCACGTCGTTCCAGTGCCGGGAGCCGTCCGGTTCCAGCTCCTTCTGACAGAGCGCCCCTCGTACCTCCACCCGCACGATGTTGCCCGAGCGGCCCATCACGTTGTCACTGGCTCGGATGTCGGTGAGTACGGCACCGTTCTCGCGGGCGAAGTTCTCGGCCCGGGCGGTGGCGGCCTCCTCGTCGTAACGGGGCATGGGATAGGCGCCACCGGCCATCTGGTCGGCCGCGTGGTCCCGCAGGGCGCTCACCGCGGCCAGGGCGGCGGCGTCCGCCGCGGTCTGGGCCTGGGAACGCTGGTCGTTGGCAAAACCCACGCGCATGAACAGCACAGTGAGGGAGAGCAGCGCGATGGTCATGCCGAAAAGCAGGAGGATGTTGGCCTGGCCATCGTCGCGGCGTCCCAAAAGGTGACGTCGGCGTTCCATTCGGAGGGTGGTCCGTCGCATGTCCGTCCCAAAGGGGTCGTTCCCGCGAGGGCGGGGTCGGGGGCGAAGGGTCGAGGGCACGGATGGCGTGGGTCCGTAGGCGATCGACCACGTATCGCACGGACCCCTGCGTCGGGCAGCTTAACCCGGCTTGTGGCGGCCGGTACAGGGGTGGGGTTCGGGGCGCCCTCACCGGTGGGCACGCGCTGATTCCGTCATCCCAGGTGGGGCTCGGTGGCGCCCGTGCGGGTACGGTCCGACGCGGCCACGACCGGCCGCCGCGATCCCGTTCGATCACGGGCCGGCCCGAGCACGGCGCAGGGGTGTGGCCTTGGACCTGATGGGCGTGATCGAGGTGACCACGTTCAGGGCGCGGGCGAGTGACGAGTGGGGCCGTCGAGGATTCGGGCGATCTCCTGGGCGGCGGCGCGGGCGCTCTCGGTGTCGGTGGCCTCGGCCGCGGCCACCTCCAAGTGGGCCAACCGGGCGGCCCTGCGCGGGCAGCTGCGCAGTTCCACGAACATGCCCCAGCGGCGCAGGAACATCCGTACCGGTACCGGGTCGCCGTTACGAGAACTCAGGTCGCGCACGTGCCGGTGCTGGATGTCGAAGGTGCCCAAGACGTCGGGTGCCACCCGGCGCACGGCGGCGCGCAGGACGAAGCCGTCGTCGCCGTGCGAGAGCTCACGGGCGACCGGTGGGGTCGAGAGCTGCGACGCCAAGGCCTCGGGGACCGGCACGCCGATCTCGTCCGAGGCAGGGGGTTGGGAACGCGCGGGCTCACGGGACAAAGCGACTCACCTTCTCACAGGGGGAGGAGACCTGGACCGAGCATGGGCCGGCCACACCGGGGGTACAAGCGGGATCGCGGAACCTGTGGAAAACTCACCCGTGGGCCGTTCCGTCCGGAACGCGGGAGCTCGCCCCACCTGTCTTCGGTCGCTATGCACCGGTGGTTCCTGGTGTGTCGGATCCGCTGCCATGGTGGACCCACCTTCGCCCGGCGACCTGGTGGCCCGGTTCGCCCCTGCTTTGAACGGCGCCAACACCGACCAGGCCACTTGGTCGGTGTTTCGGACAGGGGTTGAAGGGCGACCTGGAGTTCCAGGTCACCTGGCTCGTCACCGAGACCCCCGAACGGGCGCCCCCGAACGCCGAGGCCTGAAATCCGAAATGTACGGACACCGAGTGCGGCGTATCCTGCGGTCAGGTGCCACGACCAGTACCTGACCGCAGTCGGAAGCACGGAGGGTTCCGCGACCGTGAACCGTTCCCCCAAGCCCACGGAGAAACTGCCGACCCCGCCGTATCCCTGGGTGGCCCTGGTGGGTTGCCTCATCCCACCCGTGGTGGCTCTGCTGCTCTGCCTGGAGGCACGGATGTTCGGTGCCGTCGCCCTCGAACTGGGCAACGGAGCCCGGTTGCCACTGGGTTATCCGGTGGTACTGATCGCGGCCTTCCCACTGCTCATGCCGCCCGACGTACGCCACCTGGCCGCGCTGGTCTCCGCCACGCTGTTGGGAGTGCTCGCGCTGGGCTGGCTGCTGGCCTCGGTGCCACTCGTGGCGTATCTGCTTCCGGTCATCGTGCTCCTGCTGGTGACCTGGTTCCTCAACCACCCCCGCCTGATCGCCCGTGGCGAGCGCGAGGCCGCCCCCGAGCGGGAGCGATAGACCGACTCGGGGGCGCAGGAGCCTGCCTTCAGCGCAACCGGCGCCGCACGGCCCCCGCCACGTGGACGTCGGCGACGACCAACCCCACATCACCCGAATCCACTGCAGACACGGTCGCCGACCGCACATACGGGCCTCGACTCCACCTACGAGCGGTACGGGGATGGATGCTCTTGGCCCCCATGCGGCTCAGGGCCCCGGGCGGCCCGGCGAGCAAACGCAACCGCCAGCGTGAGCGCAGCGTTTCCGTTCCCTGGTGGTCCTCATGGCCCAGCAACGGGAGTCGGCCCACCAACATGGCCTCCTCCCAACCGGACGACAGCGGCACTTCCCGCAAGGGGAAACGCTGCCCGGCGTGGCTGCCGCGCACCACCTCCACCGCGTAGGACACACCTTCGGGCAGCGGCTTTTCCAGGAACACCTCCAGTCGAAGTTCGTCGGCGCGCCTGCCGGCGGGCCGGATCCGCATTCGATCCACCGAGAGTGAAGGCGCCACCGGCGAGGTCTTCAACCCCAACCGGTCGTTGATCGTGTAGTACGGCCGCACCTTGGTCCCGGCCCCCTGAGCCGGGCGCACCTGCTGAGTGGGGTATTCGATGATCTGCTTGTAACCCACCACCCCAGACAGGTGACGGCCCAGAGTGCATTCGGTGCCATCGGACAGCACCAGACGCATCTGCCACTTGTCGGAGTCGCCGTGGCGCCCGTGCGTGATCATCCGCGCATCGATGACGGCGGTGAACTCGCCACCACGCGCCACGGCGGCGTCGAAGGCGTGCAGGGTCTGGGAGGAGGCGTGCGGCCGCAGCGCCACTCGGGCCTTGGCGTCGGGGAGTTCACGTCCCAGCACCCGGCCCCGCACGGTGATCCGTCCGTCGGCGACCTCCACGTGCTCGACCTCGGCGTGGTGCGGGGAACGGCGCACGTGCAGCACTAGGCTCCCCTTCACCGAACGCGCGGGGATCACCAGGGACAGCTCGGTGACCCGGGAGGGGGAGAGCGGAAAACCGTACTGCTGGATGCTCAGGTCACGAAGGGGGGTCTCCACGCCCTCAGGCCGGGACCCGTTCTCGCTCCCCGGATTCGTCAGGTCCACGCGGGATACCTGCCAGGTGCCCGTGCTCAGGTCCAGCTTCGTGGCGTCCACGAGGACCCGTCCATCGGCCTCCGGGGTCAGTTCCAGACGCCGTTCTCCCTTGGTGAGCACCACCGTGTCCGGTATCCGGTCGGAGGCCAGGACGGTCCCCGAGCCGAAGGAGACCGGCCCCAAGTCCAGTACCGTCACTCCGTCCGGCCCGACCTCCACCCGACAGGACGCGGGCGGGGCGGGGCGGGGCCTGGGCACGTGGATCGCGGGCCGGTCCGGCGCACCGGACCCGGCCAGTTCGTAGAAGAGTTCCTCATAGCGGCGCATCACGTTCACCGGATCGAAACGTTCCGAAGCGCTCAGCGCCGCCGCCGACATCCGCCGCCTCAGGTCGTCGTCGCCCATCAAACGGGCCAACCCCCGCGCGATGCCCGGCGCGGACTTGTTCGGGACGAGGAGACCGTCCTCTTGGTCCTGGATGATCGACGCCGGCCCGTGCGGGCAGTCGGTGCTCACCACCGGCAGGCCCGAACGCATGGCCTCCACGATGGTCATCCCGAACGGTTCCTCGCTGGAGGTGACCGCCGCGAACGCCCCCTGTGCCCAGACCTCCTCGACCCGAGGGTGGGCCCCCATCAGCCACACCCGGTCCTGCAACCCCAGCGACCCCACCAGCCTGTCCAACGCCCCACGCCGGCTGGCCCCCCC
>NZ_ANBD01000174.1 GCF_000341005.1 Nocardiopsis alkaliphila YIM 80379
TCGCTGACCATGGAGAACGCCTGGACCAACAGGTCGTGCCGTTTGCTGGGAGCCAGCCGGCCGGCCGAGACGATCGTTCGGGTGTTGTGGCCGTCGCCGATGAAGGGCGGAGCGGGCACCGAATTGGGGATGGACAACAGCCGAACACCCGGCAAGGGCATCTTCTCCGCGTAGGTGCACGCGTCGGCCTCGGTGACGGTGACGAAGGCGTCCAGCTTCGGGTACTCGGCGGCCATGACCGCTCGCAACTCCGGAGAGTGCTGTTCGTAGGTGAGGTGCTCCTGGCCGACCTTGACCACGCGCTCGGGCGCCGCTCGCGCGATCACCACGTTGAGCCCGGGACGGGTGCCCACGACCACGTCGGCGTCGGTGCTGGCCAGGTACTCCTCGAGCCGGTCATCGGTGAGGCGGGTGTGGGGNNNCATCCTGCGGAGGAAAGAGCAGGGGCGCCAGACCAGCGCGTTCGGACCCCTCGTACAGTGGGCGCCCACCTTCGCCGGTGGCGAGTGTCTCCTTGCCACGAATGTCGACCAACGGGCGCAGGGTGACCCGGTCCGGGACCGGGAGCACGGGATCGTTCCGGTGCTGAAAGACCGAGACGATCTCCACCTCGTGCCGCGCCGACAGTGCCGTCGCCTGGTTGGCGACGGTGCGTACGGTCCCACCGATGCCGTACATGTCATTGATCAGATAAGCGATCTTCATCGAGCCCCCATGTCCTGACGCCGGCTCCGTGCCCCCACGGAAAGCAGCGTCCGCCCCCGGATTTCCCCACCGAACACCCTGACCAGGAGGCGGTGGGGAGTAAGCGATCAGAGTAGGAGGTAAGAGGGGGACAGGGGGTGGAATTGCGCTACTGAACTCGAAGATTTACCCCTGGCTGTGGGGGTTTTGGGATGAATTCACAGAGAGCGGGAGAGAATATCCGCGCAGTCTTGCAGGGCGCCGAAGAAAAGGACGGGCGGGCTGGACCGATTCCGTCCGGGGTAGGGGTGAGTCGACCTTCCCGAGCCCTTGGAGGGTCCGGAGCGCACGTGCTGAGAACCGAACGGCCCGGGAGGACCCGAAGGAGGACCGGGTGAGACGGACGCGCGACCAAGGAGGACACAGCACGGGGTCGCACGCCCGCCTCGCACGGGCACCCGCTGCGGCACCCGTGGTCGGGACCCCGTTCCCCCGACCCGAGCCCAAGAACAGCGGTCAGGTGAGGGAACGGGGGTGGAGACGACACGGCACGGTTCCACGCTTTCCGGTGGTCAGCCGGATCGGTTCCCCGATGACCCTCCAGGTCCGGGAACCCCCCCAGGTCGTGGAATCGTGTCCGCCGAAGCGAGGCCCGCCCCCCACTCCGGTGTCGCCTCCTGGCTTGATGTCACCCATCGACGGGGATGTCCGTGATCGGCGCGAACCCGGCCGGTTCCACGGTCACCTTCCTCGTCTGGGGCGGTAGCGCGTACAACGACCAGAAGGTCCTGCTCGCGCCGGGTTCGAGTCGGGTGTCCACGCCGTGGTAGAGGTCACGGGGACACAGGCACTGCTTCGCCTCGTTCATCGGGGGGAGGTAGCGCTTCGATGACGCGGTGTCGGTCAGGGCCACCCCGGCCAGGGCCGGAACGGCGTAACCCTGCCCGTGGGCGCGTAGGGCATTGATGGGCATGCGCCATACGCCGGTGCCCTCGTTGCGCACGCTCCAGGCCAGAGCCGTGTAACGGCCGCTGGAGTCCCGCCACGACTCGTTCACCTCGGTGACCAGGCCCCGGGTCTCATCGCTGGTCCCCTCGGAGGAACCCAGCACCTTCCTGTCCTGGTCGGAGTCGGTCGAGCTCCCACCTGGGAGCGGAGGCCAATCGCTGTGGCCCTCCTCCTCGGCTTCCGGGTCTTGGGAGGGCTCGGCCAGGTCCTCTTCGTGGTACTCGAGCGACAGCACGCGCGGTTCGGCCGTTTCGGGGGCCTCGTAGCGTTCACCGGTGGTGACGGGCACGTCGAAGAACGGTTCGGTGACGGGAGTGAGAACCGTCAAGGCCTCGACGTCTCCCTCGGGGGCCGGGAAGACCACCCACATCTGCTCCATCGACCCGGCCTTGAGCACGTCGTCGTCCAGGTGGGAACACAGACAGGTGTCGTCGGCCGCCGTGGTGAGGCTGAGGTATTGCTCATCGCGGGCGATGTCGAGCAGCGTCACCCCACTGGCGGTGTAGGCGTCGGCGGCCTGGGCCCTCTTGTTGTCGTTCTCGCCACCGAGCCGCCCGAACAGCCGCATGTCCTCATCACCGTGGTTGGCCACCCCCAGGGTGAGGCGCAACTTCCCGTTGCCGACCTTCTCCAGAGCCCGTACCTGGATCTCCAGGTCGGAGCCCGCCGTGGTGGAGGTGGTCGTGGAAGCGACGGGGAGTTCCACCGAGGCGACCTCGGAAGGGGAGGGATCCTCGGAGGCCGAGACTTCATCTTCGCCGGTACCGTCATCACCGACCAACCCACAACCGGCGGTCAGGGAGAGCACACAGAGTAACGCCACCCGCTGAAGGGAGCCGGCGAGACTGGCGGGGCGGCGGGGACGGCGAGTTCGCGGAAGGTGCGCGGAGGCCCGGGAGATCCGTTTGGGCAGGGGGCCGGGGCGTGCCGACGTGCCGGAGGGGCGAGGCGTGTGAGGGGGTGTACTGTCCAAGGCGGTTCCTGACGAGTCGGGGAGCTCGTTGCCGGCAAAGAAGAACCGAGGACCAGTGCGGCGGGCACCCGGGGACCTCGGATCACGTGAATGTGGGCCACTTGTGTCTCCATTCCGCAAACGTGTGATGGAAACCCCACGGCTCATGTTTCGCGACCAGCAACGCAGCGTTGCCTTCGACTGACACTCTGCCGCAAGACGAGGAAAAAGTCGTGGTCTGCCCTGGATTTCTTGTGGCCGAATCCGGCCACGAACGGGAATTCGCAGGTCGCTTTGGGTGAAGGCTCAGTATGTCTTGGTGGACTGCCAGTACGACCAGGCCTTGCAGGGGGTTTCGTAGGTGCTTTCGATGTAGCTCAGACCCCAGTCGATCTGCGCCGAGGCACTGTTCTTGAACCCTTGGGGCATGGGGCCGTGCACGGCGGGGTTGAACCCGACGATGCCATGCGTGCCGTAGGCCGGGTCCACCATGCCGGGGTCCCAGCCCGACATCTGGCTCCACATGTTGTCCAGGCAGGTCCACTCCTGGTCGGTCCAGCCATAGGTGGACGCGGACTGCATGGCGATGTTCTGGTTGTCCATGTGGTTACCGCCACCGGCGCCCCACTCGTACTCCTCGGGGGCTTGCGGGCGGTCGTGATCGACCCAGGTCTGATCCCCGCAGCCGGGTCCGCCCACCAGGCAGACCATTTCCCGGACACCGTTGTTGAAGGTGGGGCTGAGCTCGCTCTGGTAGATGGCCACCATGATCATGGCGGCCAAGATCGTCACCGCACCGAGTTCCACGAAGCCCGCGCCCCGGTCGCCGTCACCTCGCCGCGCGGGTCGCAGCCAGGCCAGGGCCTTTGCGCGCCGATGGGCGGCTCGCGGTGGCCGGCCGGGACCACCAGAACGGTTCGGGGGCCTACTCGACGAAGGCCTTCGAGGATCCCCGAGTTCGGGGCGGTGGGGGGTGGTCAACGCCGCCTCCAGAAGGGTTCAGGTGTGGGGTGGGAGGTGGAGGTCAAGAGATGGGGATGTCCTCGATGGGTTCGAACCCGGGGATTTCAAGGGTGATGGTGTCCACGTCCTCAGGGACCGAGTACATGGACCAATAAGCAACCTGTTCGCCTGGGTGTATTTCTTCTTTAAAGTCAAAAGAGAGGTTTCCTGAGCAAAGGCATCCGCCGTTTTCGTCCATAATTGGATGATGGCGCATTGTTCCGTTGTGGGAGGTGATTGTTACGCCAGAGAAATAGTTGGAATTGCTGTACATGTAAGAAGTTCCTGAGGGCCAGTTGAAAAAGGCGCTCCTGCTTCCGTTGTTTGCCACGCTCCAAGTTACTGAAACAAAACCTCCTGGTTCTCCTCGTTCTGCCAGATGTGCCTCTGCGGAAAACCCATTGCTTCTCTCTTCGTTTGAAGAAGCGGTGCCATGTGATTCCAGACTTCCTGTCTGGGGTGCGACTAAGGCCAATGCGCTGGATGAAGTGCTAATAGGGAGAGTTGTTGCAAGAGCGGCAAGTATGAATATTTTTTTACACTTCATTGGGTTTCCTCTTATTTCTCAAATGTGACGCTTACACGACGATTGCGCTCTCGTCCTTCTTCTGTTTGATTGTCTGCAATGGGGTCTGCTGAGCCGTGCCCCTCGACTTCAAAGATGACTCCATTTCGTGTTACGAGGTTTGTCAAGGTTGATTCTACGGTCTCTGCCCGTTCCTTGGACAAGGGGATGTTGACGGAGTCATTTCCTGTGTTGTCTGCATGTCCATCTATGGAGATAACTGAAGCACTTGCATCATCAATTTCTTGCGCTACTTGCTTAAGTATTTCTTGGGCTTCGTCGCTAAGTGTTGAACTGTTTGTCTCGAAAAGAACATCGGATGAGAGAATGATGCTAACCTCGTCTAGGCTTTCTGTGCGCCCGGTCTGATCATCCTCCAGGCTGTCTGAAATTGTTGTTAGGTCGAGAATCTCCGGGTCTTCGAGGTGTGTGCTGTCTATAGATTCTGTGGAAGTGCTGACAGGTACATTTGGAAAGGGGGGCGTGATGGGGGTGATGACGGTCATTTTTTCTAGGTTATTAGGTGCTCCTGGGTAGGCGATCCACAAAGAAGAAGTTTCTCCGGGTGGTAGATCACCTTCTAGGTTATTGCACAGGCAGTCCCCGCTGATCTGGTCGTAGCTGATATATTTTTTCTGATTTGCTTCATCTATCAAGCTGATGTTGCTTGCTGACAGTGGGTCATTGGTTTGTGCCATGAGGAAGCCCAGATCGAACGCTTCGGACGAGTCGTTGGTGACTCCTATCTGAAGTCGAAGTATTCCACTTTCCAGGTTCTCAAGAGACTGGATTTCTATTTTTAGGTCTGACCCAATTTCAGTTGACGTGGTAATGGAGGTTGCAAGTGGTTCATTTTTATTGCCCCCCGAACTTCCAATATCCCCTGAGGGGGGATGGCTTGAATTTCGATCCTCCTCAGGGCGAGGTTCGGTTGTCGCCACACAGCCGGAGGTGAGGAGAACGAGAGCGGCAAGTGTTGCTCCAGCTGGAGAAATTTTGCCTGGAGGTTCGAAGTTGTTGGAGGTCAAAACTTTCCTGTCCTCTGGGCTTAAGTCAGGCTTGCTTTTTCTCCTGATTTCTCGAAAAAGTTATTACTCTGGGTTTGTGGGGCTTCCAGCACCGCTGAAAATCTTGCCGATTGTTGAGGTGATTCCTTGGACGATGGTATTGCCGATGTTGCTGGAGTAAAGGACAGCAGCGACGATGCCGACGAACACGATGATGGCGCCGTACTCGACGAAACCGGCGCCCTTGTCCTTGGACCCAGCGTCCTTCGGCATGAGGATGGTGCTGAGCTTGGCCCAGGCCTTGTGGGTGAAGTTCATCGGGTGACTCCTTGCTCGGGGTGGGGGTTGTGTGCGCCACCTCTGCTACACGGCGACCTCGCGGGGGCCGGGCCCAAGGCCCACTCGTGCTGTGGACGTGTGCTCCATGGGCCCACGTCACTCCACTATCGGATAAGAACCGGTCCGTTACGTCGTCTTCTGGCCGAATGTGGCCAGGACACTTGACGGGCTCGTGGGTCGTGATGATCCCTGAGCTTTCTGGAGGAAGCGGAGAAAGCCCAGGTGAAGACCGGTTTCTGTTGTGGTCCATGTGCACCGCTCCGCCACCCGGGGACGACTTCAGTCTTATGGTCGCACGCGTCTTGTCCACCTCTCATGGAAGGGCGTAGTCGCCCGACTCCATGAACCCCTGTTCCTTCGACCCGGCTCCCTCTGATATGCGGTGGCCGGCCCCCAAGTGTCTTTTCATCATGAAGAAGCAGGTCAGGTGTACTTTCTGGCCTCGATTTCAGAACCTCTTCGGCCACCTGACTCTCTCCTCAGTGGATGGACCGTCCCCCACATCCTTCTCCATGATCACACAGGCCACAGAGCTGTCGCATGAACTCGAAAGGGCCTGGGGGATGGAAGTCTTTCCCGCACGGTCCTCCTCGTAGCTGTAAGGGTCTCGTTTCTTGGACCCTTGCTACAGAGCGAGTCGGTCGCCGCGAACTGGAGGCTGAGTCGGCTCATCGGGCGGTACTCGGTTCCGAAAAGCCCCAAAATCGACATGTTATGAAAAAGTAACTTTCAGAATCAAAGGCATTGCCCCAGTTCAGCCACTTCAGGGTGCTTCTGGCCGCATGCGACCAGCGACGCCTACTGTTGTCGGCTCAGCTTCAGGCCTATCGTTCCTCCGCGCCTACCCCCTTGTGAGCGGAGTGCTCCGTGTTATGTCGTCTCCATGACTCCGATCGTGGAGCCCAGACTTCGGTGCCTCAGTCGCCGCCTTGGTCCAGCCCGTCCACTGCCGGGCAGCAAGCTGGCGGTGTATTACCCGGTAATACTCTGGATCGGCTCACACGGTCCCACCACAACCACCCAGGCCACCACCCCCAGCGGTGGGCCAGCCCTGAGCCAATGTCACCACCATCCAGCATCATGAAGGCGCATCACACCCGCAGAACGGAGGAACGCACCGATGAGCCGTCCACGTGAGTTCGGTCCGATCCAGCTCGCCCGCTGGCTAGGTCTGACCAGTGACCAACTCCGACGCGCACACAACCGTGGCCTCATCCCCTCCCCCGACATCGACGACCGCAAGTGGTCGGAGAACCTCGCCAAAACCCTGCCCGACCAACTCGAGCGCATCCTGGCCGAACTCGAACAACCCGACACCTCTGAGCCCTCCACTCAGAGCCCGGCCCCTCGGCCTGCCGCCGCCAAGAAGCGACCCAAGACCCGCGACAGCTATGGGTCCATCCAGCTCGCTCGACTCATGGGGCTCAAGGAGTGGCAGGTGCTGCGAGCCAAGCAGCGCGGCCTCATCCCGCCCCCCGACATCGACGACCGCCGGTGGTCCCAGCCCATCGCCGAAGGCCTGCCTGAGCGCACCCCGCACATCCTGAACGAGATCGGTGACCATCCCGGCCTGGGGTCGCAAAAAGCCGCCGACCGCCTCAAGGAACGCACCAGCCTGGACGTCACCAGACAAGACATCACCGAACTCGCCGCCCAGGACAAGCTCTGCCCCGTCGGCGAGTACATGGGTTCAGCCCTGTACTCCCTGGACGACCTTGACGCCCTACCCACGGAACAGATCTCGACCGTGATCGAGCAACGCCACACCTGGATCTCCCAGAGCCTCACCGCCAAGGAAGCCGCCGAACTCCTCGGCTGGCCAGTCGGTAAGTTCGAGGTCACCGCCACCCGCCACGGTCTGGTCGCTGGCAAACTCGACCGCTACGCACGGACCGACGTCGAACGACTCAAGGAAACAGGGCCCTGATCGCGGAAGGGCCGGTTCGGAATGGGCGGTAGGGCGGGTCCAGCGCCACTCCCCTCGCGCACCCGCCCTGTCTAGCCCACGGACAGACACCGGTATTACCCGGTAATGGCCGTGTGTGAGCTCAAGCTCTCCGACCGGCGGTCCTTTGATCCCACCTCAGCGAACCCGTCATAGATCGCGGTGCGGATCGTGACCGCCTGTACTGCACGAGTAGGTTGATCGCCCAACCCACCGTGTTGCGCCTCGGTACGCCACTCACCACTCGGCTGAAAGCCAGGACCTACCGCCCATGAACCCTTGCGGCGACGATATTCCCACTGATCCCGGGACTGACCGCCATCACCAGCGGACGCCGGTACTGGTCAGCGGCCAGATGGACCTTGGTGATTCATCCGCTTCACACCGTCCGAGTTCATTCCGGGCGGTGGCCCCTTTTTTCGCGGTTCCGACGGTGTGCTGGTGAGCCCACACGCTGGTGAAGTCGATGCTAGCGATGAGTTCCGCGCCTGTGGCAGCGTCGATAAGCAGCTAGCCGGTGACCTGTGGCCAGACACCATCGGAGGAGATGTCCCACAGCGGGCCTTCCGGAGTCGTAGCTCGGGCACCTCACGCCAGGAGATCCCGGCGTGGACGCGGCACAAGGCCAGGAAGTGGATTATTACCCAGTAATACGCTCCTGAGAGCCATGCTGCTCATAGCTGACCGCCCGGTAGCCCACCGCTGCGCTCTTTGCTTTCAGTGTGGCTGCTTGGCTAGGGGTGCGTCCCGGAGCCCTGGCACATCCCGCAGGTGTCACCGTGGGCTGTGTCAAGTTCTTCAGACGGTCGTTTTGTTGGTCAGGCCGCGAGAGCGACCCGTTCCCGCCACTCAGCGTGCACGGCCGCCGGGGTGCGGTATCCGAGCGTCGAGTGAAGCCTCTGCCGGTTGTAGAACACCTCGATGTACTGCATCACCGCGAACCTGGCCTTCGCCCGGGTGGCGAACCGGTACCGGTGGAACATCTCGTTCTTCAGCATCGAGAACCACGACTCCGCCACAGCGTTGTCATGACATGACCCGCTCCGCCCGACCGAGAGCCTGAGGCCACCGAGTTCCTCGACGACGGCGGCGTAGGCGGCCGAGGTGTACTGGGTGAGTTCAATCGGTCGTTGCAACACCGGGCTGTTGGAGTGAGCGTAGTTGCTCTTCGAAGACCTCGGCCGGAGTCCGCCAGCTCGGTGCGCATGTGGTCGGCCATCGACCAGCCCACCACCATCCGCGAGTGCAGATCGATCACCGTCGCCAGATACAACCACCCCTCGCCGGTGCGCAGGTAAGTGATATCGCCGACCAGCCTCGTGGCGGGCTCGGCCGCGGTGAAATCACGACGCACCAGGTCGGGGCGCGTGTGGGCGTCGTGCGCAGGGATCGTCGTGCGCTTTTTCGAGCGGGGCTGGACACCGAAGATTCCTAGCTGTGCCATGATCGACCGCACCAGCCCCGCCGAGGCGCTCACACCGTCCGCGTGCAGCGCGGCCAGGATGCGCCGGAATCCGCTCGTGCCGTGGGAGGCCTCGTGCAGCTGCGTGACACGTTCGGTCAATGCCGCGCGCCGTAGCGCCCTCGGTGAGGGCGTGTCACCGCGCTGGACCCATGCGTGATACCCCGACAGGGACACATCCAGCAGGCGTGCCATGAACGCCAGCGCGAAGGTCGCCTTCTCTGCGTGCATCAGCGCGAACTTCTCGCTCACGCTTGCTCCCTCGCGAAGAAGGCCGCGGCTTTTTTCAAGAACGCGTTCTCCTGGGCCAGGCGGCGGTTCTCTGCTTCCAGAGCCGCGATCCGTGCCGCCGTCACCGGGGTCGGGGTGTCCTCGCCGGCCGGCTCACCTGGGGTCAGTCCGTGCTTTGCGCGGTAGGCCTTGACCCAGTAGCCGAGCGTGCTCTCGTTGATCTCGAGCTCGTGTGCCACTCGTGCGACGGGCCGCTGGCTCTGGACCACCAGCTGCACCGCTTCGGCCTTGAACTCCGCCGAGAACTTCCTTTGTTTGTTTGCCACGATCCCTTGCTGTCCCTTCCTGGTAGAGACCGTCCACCAGAAGTGTTACACCCCACCGTTGCGGTCCGTGCCGTTGCCGGAGCAGTCGGGGCAGGTGGCCCAGATGATCAGGGCCAGCAGCTTTTCCAGCATCTGTGATGCTCCTCTGTTGATTTCTCACCGACTCGGGGGTCGGGCATGTGCTCGGTCCGCAAACCTGCACATTATTTATATTATCTGTTTTGATCCCGGTCAAACCTGTCACGGTCACCGAGTTTTTGATCCGGGGGGTTCCCCGCCCGTGCCTGCTGAGTCACAGGTCTCGGGCTATCGGGCGGGGTTCCCCCCGGCTCGCTGGGGGGCACCGGGGGGGCGCGAGCCCCCCGGCAGACAGTCGGATCATGCGATCCCTGCGCGCTCAGTCCCAGTCGTTTGAGGCCTCCAGGCCTCAAACGCTGTCTTGCTGCCAGGGCAAGGTGGGACGGCGTTTGTCCGACCCGCGCCCGTGCCCGGGCCGGTTGTTCCACATCAACAGCAGATCCCGCACGAAATACCGGGCGCGCGGGTACCAGTAGCGTGAGCCGTCAGCGGTGGGCGGCAGGGTGTCGGGCCGTTGGTCTTTGATCTGGGTGACGCTTCGGTCGTTGACCCCGATCAGCTTGGCGAACCCGCCGAGGGTGACCTGCTTGTTCAGATGTTCTTCGGCCACCTCAACGGGAGCGGGCCCCTGAGGGCGGAAGGGCTCGAGTTTGGCCGGGTCATAGAGGTTGCTGCCACCCCCGCCGCCCTTGCTCGTGGCTCCTTGGCGGGTCCGCTCAGGAGCGGGGAAATCGGGGTAGTAGCGGGGCATGACCTGCACGACGTACTTGTGGCTGTATCCGCACTGCTCGGCCCATTCCTTCAGGGTGATCAGGCGTTCGTCGTCCAGTTCTGGCATCGCGGGAACCTACTCTCTCTTAGGCACTCTATATATTTACTGTATTAGCCTGCGGACGCCTCAGAAGGACAGCAAGGCCACTGCCCGGCGGACCGCACCCGGGCGCCGTCGCGCGGAGTTACTTACGCGTGGAAGGGCGCGCTAGGCGAGCGGCTGAAGCACACCGGGGTCGAGGCTGCTGCTTTGTGCCCTGCTCGCCGGATCCGCCAAGACCATGCTCTTGGCTGGCCTGCCTGTTGCTGGAAGCTCCACGCAGGTACGACAAGGCCCGGGCGCGTGTGAGCAGAGGCCACACCGGGCGTTCCCCAGCAGGAACACCTCATTGAGCCGCCGAGGACCCGGCCTTGGGGGAGCAAGTCGGCGAGTTCGACGACTAAGAACTCTCTTGTGTTCTCTGCAGCCCTTCCCCTGGCCGGGTTTAGGAGTTTCTTCCTGAAAGCCTGGCAGCAGGACGAACGGTCCGGGCCCGACTCCGAGATTGCTGTCAAGCCAGCCTTGACGGACCGCCACGAGCACGGCCAACGCCGCGCGGCGTTGGCCGTGCTCGTGGGCGCCCTGGCGGCTGATCCTGAGCACCGCCCCGCCCTGGGCCTAGGACGCCGCACCAGCGGAAGGGCCAGTCGCGCCAGTACTGCTGGTCTTTGGGCCACCGGAGGGCAGGAAGGCCAAAATCCGACCTCACCATAAGAAACCTTTGCCAGTTGCCCGAGCAGAGGGCTTGCGTTTCTCGTTAGACTCTTTCCTATGGTCGCCATGGGTGACTTACAACAGTTGAGAGGGGCCCCACGCGCCAACATGAAGGCCCCTCAAAACGGATGTGGCTATGGGCCTCGGTTAGCCGGATTTCGGTCTAGCTGGGGCCCCATCCGTTGCGCCAGCAGTCCAGGGCGAACTTAAGGACTGCTTGAACAACGCCCGTCACCACGGGCCGAACCCACCATCGTGGGCCCTCATGACGCTCTTTCATAAGCGCCACCTCCCTTCCGAGCAGACCGATGCCACTGGCAGTGGCAGGAAATCGGCCAGCCGCGCGGACTGGCCGCGAG
>NZ_ANBD01000175.1:0-31068 GCF_000341005.1 Nocardiopsis alkaliphila YIM 80379
GAGGTCGTGGCCGACCACGTCACCGATGACCAGGGCCGTGGCACCGTTGGCCAGGAGGAAGGCGTCGTACCAGTCCCCACCGACCTCCGAGGCACTCTGCGCGGGCTGGTAACGGGCGGCGAACCGGAGGTGGTCGACCTGGGGCAGGGGGGTCAGGAGTTGACGCTGCAGGGTCTCGGCCATGTCCCGTTGCTGCTCGAAGAGCCGGGTGCTCTCGATCACCAGGCCGGTGCGTCGGGCGATGTCGTTCAACACCAGGATCTCGGCGTCGGTGTAGTCGGTCTTCCGCCCGGTGCGACCCACGGTCAAGGCGCCGAACACTTCTCGGCGGGTGTGCAGCGGTACCACCACGGCCGTGCCCTCACCCAGATGCTCGAACAGTTGCCGGTGAGCCAGAGCCAGAGGTTCGTTCGGTTCTCCGGCCTGGGCACCCCCATCGAGCACCACGGGCCGGACACTGTACATGGCCCGGGCCAGCGCCGAACGGGAGGTCTGTGACAGGGAGGGCAGCGGACCCTTCAACGCCTCGGCCGTGTCGTCGTCACCGAGGGAGTGGACGGCCACGCGTCGCATCTCCTTGGCCTCCCCCTCGGGGATCAGGTCGATCACCGCCCAGTCACCCAACTCGGGCACCAACAACCGGACCAGCTTGTCCATCGTCTCGCCCAGGTGTGGGGAGGAGATGAGTAGGACGGAGACCTCCGCCACCAGGCTCAGTCGTGCGGTGAGTTCCTCCAGCGCTGCCAGGTGCGCCGCGGTCTGTTCACTGGCGTCTCGGTGCTTCTTGAAGTTGTGGAAGACCAGGACGGTGCCCGCCACCCGATCTCCGTGCTGGAGGGGGCTGGCCGCCCAGATGATGGGTACGAGCGTGCCGTCACCGCGTAGGAAGAACTGCTCGCTTCCCTCGACCTGTCGGCCGGTGTCGAGCACGACCTGGATGCCGCACTCCGCACGTGGCGTCTTGTTCCCGTCCGCGTCGCGGTGCAGTAGGTCGTGCAGGTCGGCGCCGTTCAGGTCCTCTTCGGAACGCTCCAGGATCGACCGTGCGTAAGGGTTGGAAGCGGCGATACGGCCGGCGGGGTCGATGAGGAACATCCCCGCGCCCACACTGTCGAAGACCGCATGCAGTAGGTCGGTCTCCAGGGGCCAGCCGGCGGCGTTCATGGCTTCCACTCCCGGTCCTCGCACCGCTCGGGGCGCGGTGATCGGTTCTCCCCTGGACGAAAGCCTGGTCCGCCCGTCGATTCCTGCCAGGTTCGTCTCGGGTCGGTTCGAGATACCCACTCGTACGGTACGTACACGCAAAGTCTCCTAAAGCGACCTTGGTCGACGCACTCCAGTGTGGTACTCCGAGGCGATCACGGGGAGCATTGCGCGGTCAGTGGCATGTCACGGGAACCGTTGTTCACCAGACCAAGAGTCGTCGGGCGGAGTCGGTGGCCAGTTCCACGACCTCTTCCGGTAGGTCTCGGCCCCCGAGAAGATGGCGCCTGACCAGGGACAAGGGCAGGTCGATCACCGCCAAGCGCACTCGTTCCAGCGCGTGTTCGGTCTCCTCGCCCGGTTCGCGAAGCCCGTCCGCGACCCGTACGAGCAACGCCCCGATCTCACCGTTGGCCCGTGCCATACGGGCGCGATCGACCTCGGACCAGCGTGGGGAATCGAACTCGCCCGGCCGGTACAGCAATACCCGCGCCAGGTCGGGGTGAGCACGACTCCAGGACACCACGTGGTGCGTGGTGCCCACGGCCGCCTCCAGTGCCGGCAGTACCGACAACTTTCGGCGGCACCCCTCCTGGAACGTCTCCAAGGCGTGGAGCCATACCGCGGCCAGCAGCGCGGGCCGCTCGGGGAAACGGTGGTACAGCGAACCGCTGGGCGCCCCCGCCGCGCGGGCCACCGCGGCCATGGTCACCGAGGCCGGTCCCCCCTCGGCGGCCAAGGCGGTGGCCGCCTTCACCAGGTCGTCGGTACTGAAACGCGCGGGTCTGCCCATGTTCTGGGAGCCTATCCCTGTTCATTTTAGAGAGTAGTCTCTAGAATGGTGCGGCATGGACGTGTACAACCTTCATCAGCGAGAATTCCCGGTCCCCGTGGCCAGGGTGGGAGCTTTGCTCGACACCCTGTCCGGAGAGGAGGACCGACTCTGGCCGCATCAGGCGTGGCCCGCCCTGCGTTTGAACGGCCCCCTGGCGGTGGGTGCTGCGGGCGGCCACGGGCCCGTTCGCTACGTCATCGAGGACTACAGCCCTCGAACACGGGTGCGCTTTCGTTTCCGGGAGCCACGCGGCTTCGATGGCTTCCATGAATTCACCGTCCACCCGAGTGAATCCGGGGGAGCCGTCCTGCGCCACCTGCTCGCCATGCGTGCACGCGGTCCGGCACGGCTGACCTGGCCGCTGATCTTTCGTCCCCTGCACGATGCCCTCTTGGAGGACGCCTTGGACCGCGCTGAACACGAACTGATCGGAGCCGTGCGCACTCCGGCCCGGTGGGGTCTCCACGTACGCCTGCTCCGCCGCGCCCTGGTTCCGTGTCGCCGCCGCCCGAACCGGACCCCGCAGGGGAGACTGACGGGGGCGGGACCCCTCTCGCGCCGACGGTGGCCCCGGACCCGCGCGTGATGGCGGCGGCACGGGACCGGTGGTCACGCCCGGCCCACCGTCACCGCTGAGGAGGAGGTCCCGTGGACTGGAGCAAGATCCTGCTGCCGAGTGAGCCGATGGTGGAACTCATCGTGCGTGGCAGCGTCACCTTCTTGTTGTTGCTCTTCCTGCTTCGTCTGGTCGGTCAGCGAGAGTCCGGTGGCCTGGGGATCACCGACCTGCTCGTGGTCGTGCTGATGGCCAACGCGACCAGTGCGGGAATGACCGGGAACACCGACACGATCGCCGACGGCCTGGTGCTGGCGGCCACGATGCTCTTTTGGAGCGTGATGCTCGACGCGGTCGCCTACCGCTGGCCCACCGTCGCCCACTTCGTCAAGGCCCGCCCCCGGCCGCTCATCCTGGACGGGCGACTCGACCACCGGGTCATGCGGCGCGAGTTCATCACCGAGGAGGAGGTGTTCACCCAACTGCGGCTCCACGGATACTCCGAGCCCCGGCTGATCGCCCGTGCCTACCTGGAACCCAACGGGATGATAAGCATCATCCCCAAGGCCGATGCGGTCGAGGAGTCCTGACCGAGGGAGCGGAACGACCGCTTCCCAGCGTCGGGGCGCTCGGTGACACGAGCGGGCTCACCCTCGCCGCTCGGCCCGGCTGCCGGGACACGCCCCGGCGCGGCGGAGGGCGAGTCCCAGCAGCCCGCCCCACCGACCTCACCGAACAGCACGTCTAGCCGCCGTTGGACTGACGGATGCCTTCATCGAGTGCGTCGAAGGTGTAGACGAATCCGCCGTCCTCTCCGCTCACCGTCACATAGGCCTCGGTCGTCCCTGGGGCGATGGCCACGTTGGTCGCCGTGTCCAGCCCTTCGGCGGCCTCCTCGGGAACGGTGACCGTCGCCAGGTGCCGGCCGGTCGAGCTGTACACGAAGATGCTCGGCTGTCCATGAACGGCCTGATAGAGGTTCCCGCCGGCGTCGACCGCGATGGAGTCGATCCGGCTCTTGCCGCCGTCGAAGTGGATGGCGGCGTGCGAGGTCTCGACCTGGGTTCCGTCCTCGTTGAGCGCGTAGTAGTCGACCCGGTTGGCGGCGTACTGCCCGACCCAGAGTCCCGCGAAGTCCTCGTCGAAGGAGATGCCGTTGGGTGCGGGCAGGTCCTCGGCCAGGACGGTGGCCTGGCCGCTTCGCCCGTCGATGCGGACCACGCGTCCCTCTTCCTCCCAGGCGGGGGACATGAAGCCGGTGGTGTCGCTGACGTACAGGTTTCCGGCCTCGTCGAAGGCCACGTCGTCGGGGTGCATCCGTGCCCCGTCCACGTCGCCGGAGAAGAAGACGGTCTCGTCCTCGCCCTCCGGGGTGATGCTCACGATCGTGCCGCCCATGATGTCGGTCAGGTACAGCCGGCCGTCGAGTGGACTGAACTGGGCGGAGGTGTAGACACCGGCCTCATCGGTGAACACCGTCTCCGCTTCGAGGGCCTCCACGTCCACCCGCATCACCTTGGGTTCTCCGGGGGGCGCGGTGACGTCGACGACCAGGAGATGACCGTCCTCGTCGAAGGTAGGTCCCTCCAGCAGGGTCATCCCCGTTTCCTCGTGCACGGAGGTCACCTGGAGTAGGAGTTCGGCGGTTTGATCCGTGGGCCGAGGGGATCGTGTATCGGCGTCGTTGGCGCATCCCACCGCGACACCGGCCAGGCTGAGTGCGGCCAGTGCGCAGGTGATGGCGGTAGGTGTCGGCTTGCGGCCGTGCTGTGGCATTGGTTCACCTCGAAGTGGGGGGGTGGGGCCCGAGGCGGGGGCGCCCCGGGCCGAGAACGATCGGGGTGCCTACGACTTCACTCCCAGGACCTCGTGCATGCTGGTCCGGCGCCACTCGGCGAGCAACCGGTGGAAGGGAATGGGCCCGGGACTGTAGGAGATACCGGCGGGAAGCCCGGCGCCTTCGAGGTTGTAGTAACCGGGTGTGCACTGGGCCTGGAAGGCGGAGTTGTCGTGCGCGGTCTCGGCCACGACCTGGACCCACGCCTGGACCGCCTCGGCCGTGGGTTCGACCACGTGGACGTCCTCCTGGCGGGCCCGCGAGATGACGGCGGCGATGTGCTCGGCCTGCTCCGACAAGATGTGCGTGAAGTTGACGGAGTTGGCGTTGTGCAGCGCCCCCAGGTGGAAGAGGTTGGGGAACCCGTCAGTGTAGAAACCGTGCAGGGTGCGCAACCCCGTGGCCCAGGACTCCAGGAGCCGCTGTCCGCCGCGGCCGTGGACCGGCATGGCACCGGACATCACACCGGAGACTCCGACCTCGAAGCCGGTGGCGAAGATGATGCAGTCGACGGGGTACTCGGCTTCGCCGACGACGATCGAATCCTCGGTGATGCGCGTGACGCCGCCATGGTCGGCGGTGTCCACCAGGGTGACGTCGTCCCGGTTGAAGGTCTGGAGGTAGTGGTCGCTGAAACAGGGCCGCTTGCACATGTAGCGGTACCAGGGCTTGAGGAGTTCGGCGGTGGCCGGGTCCTCGACGACCTCGTCCACGCGGGCGCGGATCCGGTTCATCGTCTGTGCGTCGGCGATCTCGTCGATCCGTTCGCGTTCTTGGGGCGAGAGGGTGGTGTCCAGCGATCCGGTGATCATCTTGCGTTGAAGCCGCGAGGTGGCGGTCCACCCGTCCTGGACCAGGTCGGTCTCGACCTCTTCACCGGCGATCACCGCGAGGAAGTTCTCCATGCGTTCGCGCTGCCAGCCGGGGCGCAGGGAGGCCGCCCAGTCGGGGTCGGTGGGGCGGTTGTCGCGCACGTCCACCGTGGAGGGCGTGCGCTGGAACACGTACAGGTGCTCGGCGTCCTCGCCCACCTTGGGGATGACTTGGACGCCGGTCGCGCCGGTGCCGATGATGGCGACCTTCTTGTCGGCGAGGCCCTGGAGACCGCCGGTCTGGTCGCCGCCGGTGTAGTCGTAGTCCCACCGGCTGGTGTGGAAGGTGTGGCCACGGAAGTTCTCGATGCCCGGGATACCCGGGAGCTTGGGTTGGGTCATCGTGCCCGAGGAGGTGATGACGAATCGGGCTCGCATCCGGTCACCGCGGTCGGTCTCGATCACCCACTCGTCGGCCTGCTCGTCCCAGGCCAGGTCGGTGGCCCGGGTCTGGAAGAGCGTGTCACGGTACAGGTCGAAGGTTTCGGCGATCGCGACGGCGTGCCGGCGGATCTCCTCACCTGGGGCGTAGCGCCACTCGGGCACGTAGCCGACCTCTTCCAACAGGGGCATGTAGGAGTAGGACTCGATGTCGCAGTGGATGCCGGGGTAGCGATTCCAGTACCAGGTTCCACCGAAGTCGCCGGCCTCGTCCATCATCCGGATCGATTCGATACCCGCTTGGCGTAGCCGCGCTCCGGTCAACAAGCCGCCGAACCCACCACCGATCACCAGCACTTCGACGGTGTCGGTCTTCGGTTCGCGGTCGGTGCGCGGGGTGTAGGGGTCCTTGGCGTAGTAGCCGAACTCGCCGGCGGCCGAGCGGTACTGGACCGGGCCGTCGGGGCGGAGACGACGGTCGCGTTCGTGGGCGTACTTGGCCCGAAGCGTGTCGAGGTCGATCTCCTCGGCGGGCGTCGTGATGTTCGTGGGCGTTTCGGGGGGTGTGCTCATGTGCCGTTTCCACTTCGGCGCCGGCGCGTCTTGCAGGGGTGCGCCGGCGGTGTCGATGAACCATGCGGAAAAAGGTTAGCATCAAGCTAAGTACTTTCTCTGGGGAGTGTTCGGCCACCGGCGGCCTATCATTGCGACATGCGCGAAGAGGGGACCGACCAGGGAGAACACGAACGTGAGAGCATCGTCCGCGATATCCAATCCCTGAAGGGAGCCATGGAGGAGGCCCTCTTGGCCACCCTCCTCCAGCACTTGCTGACGCTGGACCTGACCCTCCAGCAACTCAGGGTCCTCATGGTCTTGGTCAGCACGAAGGAGGGCGGGACGGGCAGCGGCCTGGCCGCCTCGTTCGGGGTCTCCCTGGCGTCGATGTCCGGAGTACTCGACCGGCTCGTGACCCACGGCCTGGCCACACGGTCGGCCGACCCCGACGACCACCGTGTCCGCCGTGTGCACGCCACGCCCCTGGGAGCCTCGACCGTGCGGAGCCTGGTGGTGGCCGGCCCCTTCCAGGGCGATGTCCTGAGGAACCTGCCGCTGGAGGACCTACGCGCCCTCGAACAGGGATTCCGTGCCGTGAGCAGGCAGGTCTCCCTCATGTCGGAATCGGGCTGAACGGGGTCAGGGCATGGAGCCGATGACCCGACTCTCATGGTCCAGCCAAACGCTCTGCCGCTCGGCGGACACGGTGAGGCCGAACCGGGTGTGCTCGGGGCGCCCCTCCCGCCGCCACCACGCATAGGCGGACTCCAACTCGGTGAACAGGGAACGAGGCCCGTGCTGGCGGACCTGGTAACCGCTTCTTCGAGAACCGTGGTCCACGTGCCAGGAAGCCCAGGAACCGGTGCCCGGATCGACCAGGTGGACGGTGAACCGCCGGCCTCGGTCCTGCTCGAACTCGATCCGCTTCAGGACGGTGGGCATGTGCAGACCGATGGCGAAGCTCGCACCGAAATCGCCGAGTGGCTCGTGGGGATGCAGTCGTGTGCGGGTGAGGGTGGACTCCCGCACCTTGGGAGGCACGTGGGCCTTGAGGGTTCGCCCGGTGACGCGCTGGTCACGTACCCACATGAACGCCACGTCCCCGGTGAAACGGCCGTGTGCGGTGCCGTGCGGACCGACGTGGAGATCGGCCAAGACCCCGTTGTGGAGGGCGGTGCCCCAAGGGGTGAGGATCCGCCCGCCGGGTCGGGTCTGAGCGACCCAGTGGTAGGGCACGCGCCGCACCGCCACGGTACTGATCACCCGGTCGAAGGGGGCTCGAGCGGGCCAACCCTGGGTGCCGTCCCCGGTGATGACCAGGGTGCACAGCCCGACACCGAGCAGTCGTTCCCGGGCCCGTTCGGCGAGGTCGGCGTCGACCTCGATCGTGACGACGTCCTCCTCGCCCAGCCGATGGGAGAGCAACGCGGCGTTGTACCCGGTTCCGGTACCGACCTCCAGTACCCGCATCCCGGGAGAGGCGTCCAGACGGCGGAGCATGTCGGCGACGACCGAGGGTTTGGAGGCCGAGCTGATCGGCGGAGCGCTCCCATCCTCGTTCCCCTCGTCCACCTGAGTGACGATCGGAAGGTCGTCGTAGGCCGAAGCGAGCCAACGCCGCGGATCGGTGTCTCGGTCCACGACCTCACCGTCGGGTGTGATGATCCGGTCGGGCAGGAAGCGGTGGCGTTCGATCCCCGTGAACGCCTCGCGCCAGTACCGGGTCAGTACGCCCGCCTGTTCGAGGCGGGCGACCAGTTTCTCGTGTGGGGGGGTCACCACTCGTCGTCCCTCTCATGCATCGCTTTGTGCCCGGGGCATCGTCCTCGGGGCGGGGAGGGACGGACCGGCCGGGTTCGAACCCGTCGTGGGCGGGTGGTCTTCATGCCGTGTCGCGCATGGTGAGGGAACAAGGGTCGCATGAATGTATTTTTCGGGTGGCGTCGGGTGAGGAATCGGGAGGTGCCAGGGCACCGACCAGGGAGGTTCGTCAGGGCGCCGGATGTTTGATGGCGAACCCACCGGTCAGGGGGCAAAGGAGTCGAGCATCGCGCGACCCGAGGGAGGAACATGATCGCCTACCAGGAACTCGTGGAACACGTGGTCCGCGAGGGTGAGGCTTCCGACAACGACGAGGCCCGTCGGGCGTTGGAGGCCACGGCCGATGTGTTGGCCCGGCACACCGATCCGGACACACGCCGGTACCTGCGTGAACGATTGCCCGCGGCACTGCGCGACCACGTCCCCGATCAACCGGGAGCACCGGCGATGGAGAGCGGATCACTGTCTCAGGAGGTGGCCCGACAGATCGGCTGTCCCCAAGAACGAGGGGTGCGTCTGATGGGGGCGGTACTGTCCGGGATCCGCCGAAGCGAACCCGGGCTCGCCGAGGAACTGGCCTCCCGGCTCCCCGACGAACTCGCCGAGTGGGCCCAAGACCCTCAAGGGGCCAAGGGCCGCGCCGACACCGGCCAGAGCGGTACTCCGAGCCGATTGGATCAGGACACGGTGGAGCGGGCTCTACGGCGGGGCCCCCCCTGGCGGGGTGACACCGAGGGTCTGACCAGGTCCGTGGAGCTGCCCGCCGACCGGATCACCCCGCTGCTGAACCAGGCGAAGAAGTCCGCCCGCGAGCTCGGCCACGGGTTCGGGCACCACACCACCGACATCGGGATCGATTTCACCGTGCGGACCGATTCGGTGGACGCGGTGACCACCCGCGACATCGAGATGGCCGAACTCATCGACGCGGCCATCGCCAAGATCGGAGCCGGTGGCTGAGGAATCGCCCTCGACGCCTACCTGGGCGCGCCCTGTGGGTCGGTTCCCACCAGGGCGCGCCGGGGCGTCATGAGCGCTTCGAGGGAGGACGGAAAGGGTCGAAACCGGAGTTCGGCTTCAGGTGTCGCAATTGCGGCAACGACGTGTGGCGATCCGCTTGGTGTTGCCCTTCGTGGCTCGGGCGGGAGAGTTCGCGTTGAGCCGACGCCACAGGAGCGGGTCGGGGTCGTTGATCCAACCCCACACCGGTGCGCCGACCTCGGAGTCGGATTGATGCTTGCACCCCGGCCGGTGGGCGATGCCCCGTGGCGAGATGAGGATGGCGCCGCGAGGGAAACGGGGCTCGGGCGAGGTGGCCTCAGGGTCTTGCCCGACCCCGTCTCGGCTTTTGCCCTTGAGCGAGCACGCGCAACCGCCCCCGACGGGGAGTTCGCAAAAATCACAGCGTTCCATGAGTCGATCATGCACTGTCCAGGTGACGAATGGGCCTCACGCCGCGTCCTTGGCCGTTTTCTTCCGGGAAGCGGTGCTGCTTCCCTCCCAAGGAGCACCCTTTCCCACCCATCCTGGCCTCGGATGTTCAGTCCGTGGGACGCGGTGTCTCGGTGCTCGCGCAGGCCCGTGCGCAGGCCTCGATCTGGCTCTGGACGAGCGGCCCGTACAGGTCCAGCACCTCCTCGCGGGAGAGCTCGTCGGCGGGGAACAGTCCCAGGGTCCGAACGCCTTCGGCCAGCCCGAGGATCTGACCGGCCACCGTGGCGGCGTAGCGGCGGTCGGGGGTGGTGTCCCCGATCAGGTCGCCGAAGCGCTTCAGGACACGCCCCCGTACCTCCTGGCGGGTGCGGTCCGGGTCGGGGGAGTCTCGGACGTGGGAGAGGGCGATCAACAGGGGGTCGGCGACATCGTGTTCCCGACGGGTGAGGACCTTTTGGACCAAAGCGCGTCCGATCTGGGAACGGGGCAGGTCCAGTTCGGCCAACGGGATGTCGTTGGGGCCCAACTCGTTGAACAACTCGGCCTTGCTGCGGTAGTGCTTCATCACCAGGGCGGGGGAGACCCCCGCGGCGGTGGCGATGTCGCGGATGGTCACCTCCTTGTAGCCGTGTTCGGAGAAGAGTTCTCGTGCGGCGTCGAGAATGGTGCTTCGACTGTCGGGTCTGCTCACGATCCCACCTTCTCCTGGGCCTCTTGGGCGCTGCGTGCCGGAACGTTCCCGGCGCTGGTCCCATCATCGTCCTTCTCGTGGTGTCCACGCGCGGGGATGAGGGATCCCATCAGCACACCGGCCGCGCACACGGCCACACCGAGTCCATTGGCCGTGAACATGGCCTGCGCGGAGGGGAAGACCACGCCGTCCACCGTCACGGTCAGGGACGCGAAGACCAAGGCGACCACGGCGCTGCCGCTGGAGGTGCCCATCGAGCGGACCAGGGCGTTGATCCCGTTGGCCGAAGCGGTCTCGCTACGGGGAGCGGTCGCCATGACCAGGGCGGGCATGGCGGCGAACGCGATGGCGCTGCCCAGGCTCACGAGCATGTTGCCCAACATGACCTGCCAGAGCACGTCGTTGTTGAACATCCGCCACAGGTAGGTCAGGGCCATGACGGTGCCACCGATCAGCAGCACCGGTTTTCCACCCCAGCGGTTGAGCATGCGACCGGAGATCGGGGAGAAGGCGAGCATCATCAGTCCGCCCGGCACCATCGCCAGCCCCGCCACGGCCACGGGCAGTGCCAACCCGTATCCGGTGTCGGCGGGGACCTGGAGTTCTTGGGTGGTGACCAGACCGTTCAGGAACATTCCGAACCCGACGAAGTACGAGGAGACGTTGGTGAACAGGATGGGGCGCTTGAAGGCGGTGCGCAGGTTCACCATGGGGTCGCGCATGCGCAGTTGGAGTGGGACCCAGACCGACAGACAGACGAGGGAGAGCGCGGTCAGGCCGATGACCTGGCCGCTGGTCCAGCCCCAGGTCGCACCCTTGGACAGCGGGAGCAGGAGAGCGACCAGGACGACGGTGAGCAGCAGCGCGCCCAGGACGTCGAAACGTCCGGGGGAGCGCTGGGAGGATTCATCGAGGGTCAGCGGGATGGCGATGAGGAAGAACGCGCCGACCAGCGCGGTGGACCAGAACAGTGAGGTCCATCCGAACGCGCTGTAGAGCACACCGGACAGCGGTAGGCCCAGGGCGGCGCCGATACCGAGGGTGGCGCTCATCAGGGCGATACCCCCGGCGAGCTTCTCCCGGGGGAGTTGGTCACGCATGATGCTCATGCCCACGGGGATGAGGGCGGCGCCGAAGCCCTGCATGGCGCGGCCGATGAGCATGGCCGGGAAGTTTCCGCCGATCGCCGCGATGAGCGAGCCCACGGTCATCACCACGAGGGACAGGAGCAGCATCCGGCGCTTGCCGTACATGTCGGCCATGCGGGAGACGATCGGGGTGGCCACGGCTCCGGTGAGCAGGGTCGCGGTGACCAGCCAGGAGGCGTCGTCGGCGGATACGTCCAGGATCGCCGGCAGGTCCGGCAGCAGCGGGATGACCAGTGTCTGCTGGAGTGAGACGACCATGCCGCACAGGGTCAGGATCGCCATGGTGAGCCATGAGGGCACACGCAGGACGGGCATACTTCGGCCTCCATATCGGCGAACGGGGCGGTGGGCGCTTGGGGAGGGCACACGAGAAGAGGGGTGAACTGGTGTTCACCCCCCTCGAGTGAACACTCGTTCACCCCCGTGCGTCAAACGCCTCCCGCTTCATGGGACCTTTGTCACCGCCGTGTGCGCCTCAAAGGGCCGGAAGCAGATGGGCGTGTGCCCAGGCCGCGAGCGTGGTCGGCGTGGTGGTGAGGACCCCGCGCTCCTGCTCGGGCACGAAGTTCTCCCGCATCCCGGCCGCCATCCCCACGACCCCTTCGACCTGCCCCTGGCTCGAACCGGCCGAGCGCAACGCGGCGCGCACCTGATCGTCCGACACCCGCTCCGCGCGCACCGGACGTCCCAACGCTCGGCCCAGGACCTTTGCCACCTGCGAAAAGCTCAGATCCTTTGGGCCGTGCACGGCCTGCACCACGCTGCCCGACCAATTGCCGGCCAGCAGTCGCACGGCCGCCACGTCACCGATGTCGCGCGGATCGACCCAGGGGATCGCCGAGTCCAACGGCCACGTGGTCGACAAGACCCCCTCGCGCAACGAGTCCGCATCCATGAGCAGGTTCGTGAAGAAGTAGCCGCAGCGCAGATGCAAAACGTTGGCCCCGGTGGCGTCCAAGGCCTGCTCGGTTCGGGCCAGGCCATCGATCTCGCCCACCCCGTGCCGCTTCTCCGCTCCCACACTGCTGAGGAACACGGTGTGCGCGATCTCGTTCTCTTGGACCGCCCGTGCCGCGTTGGCGCCCATGCGGGCGTGGCCGGCGATCGGGTCCTCGTCCGGGGTCGGCGGATCCACCCAAAAGAGACGGTCCGCGCCCCGGGTCGCCTCCAAGACGGCCTCGACGTCGCCCTGATCGCCCCGCACCAGGTCCACCCGTTCCCGTGTGGCCGCGTCGAGCTTGTCGGGATCGCGTAGCAGTACCGTGGGGCGCGCCCCCGCCTGCAACAGCAGGCGCAGGACCCGTGAACCCACGCGCCCGGTCGGTGTGGTGACGACGATCTTTCCGTTCACTTGATGATGTGCCATGGCCGGAAGCTACGGTCACCAGCGGTCGATTCCTGGCCGCCACCTTCTTCACTTCGACCATCCGTAGCCCTTTTCGGCCCGCCGAAGCGCCTAGGAGATGAGGTCGGGTCGGTGTCTTGCTTCGCGGGACGTTGGGCGTTGTGGCCGGCCTCGGAGGAGTGGCCTGGACGCGGACGGGCGCGTGTGACATCGAAGCTTCGCGTCGGTAGTGGCTCGAACCCACGCACCGTCGACCGCCACCCCTCCCGTGACGCCCTTCGCGCTCAACGTGTCGGCCAGAACCGCCCGGAAGGTTCGGCGAAACCAACCGCGCCACTCCGTAGCGTCGTCGATGATGGGCGGGTGCGCACCATCGAAGCCTTCTGGGAAACGGACCGGTTGCGTGTGTGGGGCCTGGACTCCGAGCTCCGCGCCACCACCCGCTCCCAGGAACGAATCCGTCCCCACCCCTACGCCCTGGACCGGAACGGTCTGCTCGAATGCCTGGCCGAGCTGCCGACACTCCAGGCCCGACACGGCCAAGCGGTCCTGCACCTGCCCGGTATCCCACGACATCCGGTGCCACCCCCGGACTTTCCCCCGATGCGCGCGGCGCCCCCTTACCGCCTCGCCCAGGTCACGGTGCGCCCCTGGCGGGTCCCCACCCTCGACTTGACCGGCGACGACGTCTTGATGCTCCTACGTCACCTCGGCGATCTCCCGCAGAGCCGATCCCTGCCGGCCCTGGCCGAACTCCTGACCACGGGCACCGCCTTGGTCGACACACGGCGCCTCATCCCACGCCTGGTGGCCGAACACGCTCCACCGGCGGATCCGGGTTCGGCACCCGGGCTCCACGCCCGATGGCGTCCCCTACTGGACGCGGTCACCCTGGCCTGGCTACGCGACCACGTGCGCGCCCTGCCACCGGTGGCACGTGCCTTCCACACCCCGGACCTGGCCCCGCACGAAGCAGGTGCCGACATGATGGCCGATGCTCTGGGCGCCCTGTGCGCCTTCACCGACCTGGTCGCCCGGGAACGCCTCACCGAGCATCCCTTGGACCTGCCGGACCACCAACGCATCCATCACCGATGGCTGAAGGCGCTCACCGAAGCGGACTCCGCACTACGGGACCCGCATCCGATACCGGGCAGCGCCCCCGACCGCTTCGCTGAGGAACTCCACACCTGGTTCACCGCCGCACACCGGTACGCCGGGGCGGTACGACTCGTGTTCCGCCTGGTCGAACCGGAGCCCGAACCGATCGTCGAGATCGATGGGGAACCGGGCGAGGACTCCACGCAGACCAAGGACCACACGGACACCGAAGCCCCCGTGGGCCTGTACCTCCCTCCCGACCGACCCTGGCGACTGAAGACCCTGGTCCAATCGGTGGAGGAGCCCTCCCTCATGATTCCCTTGGAGGATCTACGCGCGGGCCAGGGCACCGATCGCCTTCCGCCGGCCACGTCCCCGGCCATCACCAGTGACCTGGACCGGGCCGTCCGCACCTGTCCACTCCTGAGCGCCGAACACGCTCCAGGGGAGCCCGGAGACCTGGAACTGTCCACCGACCAGGCCGGCGACTTCCTCACCCGGCACGCCGAGGCGTTGCGCGCCGACGGCTTCGGAGTGCTCCTGCCCCCATGGATCGGAGAGGTGGGCGTGAGCGTCAGACTCACCCTCTCCGAGCACGAGCCGCGACCGTTCGCCACCGGGATGGGGGGCGGCTCCACCCTGATCGACTTCGACCACCGCCTCGCCCTGGGCGATAGCGAACTGACGGGCGCAGAACTCGCCGAACTGGCCCGGCTCAAACGTCCCCTGGTCCGCCTACGCGGGGAGTGGGTCCGCTTCGACCTCGAACGGCTCCGCCGCGCCGCCGACTTCATCACCCGCAAGGGACACGGCACCGTGCGGGTGGGGGAAGCCCTGCGCATGGCGTTGGTTCCCGAGCCCGAGCAGGAATTTGCCGTCGAGGTCGAAGCCACCGGTGACTTGGGAGCCCTGTTGGACGGCCAAGCCGAACGGATCTTCACCCCGATGACCGAGCCACCGGGCCTGGTCGGGCGTTTGCGCCCCTACCAAAGGCGAGGGGCCGGGTGGTTGCGCTATCTGGACCGGCTCGGGCTCGGCGCGGTCCTGGCCGACGACATGGGCTTGGGCAAGACCATCCAACTCCTGGCCCTGTTGGCCGAGGAGCGTGCCTCCAGCGAGTGTCCGGCGCCCACCCTGCTGGTCTGCCCGACCTCGTTGGTCGGCAACTGGTGCCGAGAGGCTGAACGTTTCACCCCGAAGTTGCGTGTGCTCGTCCACCACGGGCCCGGGCGGTATCGAGACGAGGACTTGGCCAAGGCCCTGACCGACGTCGACCTGGTGGTGACCACCTACGGCGTGGCGGTACGCGACGCCGTCGAACTGGGTCGGACCACCTGGGCCAGAGTGGTGTGCGACGAGGCCCAGCACATCAAGAACTCCCGTACCAAGCAGGCCGAGGCGGTTCGCGCGATCCCCGCCGCCTCCCGGATCGCCCTCACCGGCACCCCGGTGGAGAACCACCTGGGTGAGCTGTGGTCGATCCTGGACTTCGCCAACCCCGGTCTGTTGGGCCCGCGCGAACGCTTCGAGAAGGGTGTGGTGGAACTGCACCGTGACCCCACTCAGGGCGCGGGCAAGGCCGCGGCGGAGCGGCTGCGCCGGGTCACCGCCCCGTTCGTGCTCCGCAGGCTCAAGACGGACCGTTCCATCATCAAGGACCTGCCCGCCAAACACCAGATGCGGGTCTGGTGCACCCTCACCCCCGAACAAGCCTCCCTGTACAAGGCCGTGGTCGAAGAGATGACCGCACTCGTGGACGAAGCCACCGGGTTTCGACGCAAGAGCTTGATCCTGGCCACCATGACCAAGCTCAAACAGGTGTGCAACCATCCGGCGCATCTGCTCGGTGACGGGTCCCGTCTGTCCGGACGTTCGGGAAAGCTGGCCCGCCTGGAACAGTTGCTCGCCGAGATGGTCAGCGGCGGTGACAAGGTCTTGTGCTTCACCCAATACACCGAATTCGGGTCCCGACTCGCCCCCTACCTCGAAAGCGAACTCGACGTCCCCGTCCTGTGGCTGCACGGAGGCACGTCCCGACGTCGACGCGAGGAGATGGTCGAGCGTTTCCAGGACCACGACGGACCCATGGTGTTCCTGCTCTCCTTGAAGGCGGGCGGTACCGGATTGAACCTGACCGCCGCCCGCCAGGTCGTCCACATCGACCGATGGTGGAATCCGGCGGTGGAGGAGCAGGCCACCGACCGGGCCTACCGCATCGGACAACGACGCGACGTTCAGGTGCGCAAGTTGATCTGCGCGGGCACCTTGGAAGAACGAGTGGACCAGATGCTCGAACGCAAGAAACATCTGGCCGAGGCGGCCGTGGGCAGTGGGGAGAGCCCTTTGACCGACATGAGCGTCGAGCAGCTCCGCGAGACCATTCGCCTGGCCCCCGAGGCGGTGGCGTGATGGCCAGGAACCTCACGCCCGAGAACTGGTGGGCGCTGCGCCTGTCGCGGGGGGTGGCCGATGGGGACCAGACCCGCCGTTCCCGGGGCCGTGCCTACTTCTTCGGGGGCGCGGTACGAAGGCTCACCGTGGACTCCGACCGGCGTCGGGTCACCGCCCAGGTCCAAGGCTCCCGGGGACGCCCCTACCGGGTGATGATCGGTGGTCTTTCCGACGCCGGGTGGGGAGGGGCCCTGGGCGAGTTGGGTCGGATTCCCGGGGCCCGCGCGGCCCTGCTCGATGGTCTGATGCCCGAGGACGTCGAAGACGTCTTCGCTCGCCACGGGGCTCGGCTCTTCCCCGATTCCGTCGACGACCTCGCCATCACGTGCAGTTGTCCTGACTACGGTGGCCACCCCTGCAAGCACGGCGCAGCCGTCCTCTTCGCCCTGGCCGGATGGTCCGACCACGAGCCCTTGGTGCTGTTCGCCTGGTCTGGGTGGGACGAAGAGGCGGTGTTGGACGCGCTGGGGTCCGCCGGTGTCGGTTCGTCAGGGGAATTGTCCGTGGAGGTGGAGCCCTTGGCGGCCCGTGCCACCGATTTCTGGGAGCGGGGGGCGGCGGTGCCCGACCCGGTCCGCCCTCGCCCGTTCGACCCCCTCGCGCACTGGGAGGGTGCCACCACCGGGATCGCCTCCCGGCTGGCCCCGATGTACGCCGCCCTGGCCCGCCCCGGCGACGTCGATACGGGAGAGGCCTTGCCGCACGTCCCGCCCGGAGCCGGGGAATGAGGGTCCTTGCGAGTCAGGCGGTGAACGATTTCGCGCCCGCGTGGCCGGCGGTGTGGGCGGGCGTGGTCGTAGCCCTTGTCACCGTGTGGCTTGCCCGGCCAGCGGCGCCGTTCGGTGGCCGTGCTCGTGTAGAACGGGCCGACCGGAACAGCGAAAACCGGGCGGATACACTGCCGGACGGGGAAGGCCGCGGATTTCACGGCGATGGATTCTCCGCTCGATTGCGCCTTCGCGGCGTGCGCCCGCGATTGCCGGAGGACAGTGAGGTAGGCGGCCATGGACCAGCCACGTGGAAAAGACTCGTTCTCGCTGCCGTACAGGATGGGTTTCCGTATCAACTACGCGCTCCTGCACGTCATGGGCCCGGCGTACCTGGCCCCGGAAGCCGATCCGCGCCTTCGCGCGAAGAAGGAGTACGAGCGTCGGCGTGCACTCCACCGGGAGTGGAAGGCGCACCAGCGGTCCGTGCGGCACGGCCGCGCATGAGGCGTTGGCCGACACCGAGCCCTTCTTGGAACTCCACTCGTTCGAGTTTTCGAAAGTCCGAGTGTCGATGGTCGAGCGGTCGGCGTCGGGCGGATGGTGGGAACCGTTCCAGCGGGTGGTATCCGAGGCGCCCACTCGACCTCACGGTGGTGGGCGGCGTGGAAACGGGGATCGTGAGGTGGTGACCGCGATCCTCTTCGCGGCCACCACCGGTTGCACGCGGGCCTGGCCGTCACCGACCTTCGGCCCGTTCACCCCCACCGCGTACCGACGTTCCATCGAGTGGAGTCGGGCCCGCGTGTGAGCGAACCCTTGAGCGCCCGGCCCGCGAGGGCGCCTGGCCCTCGAAGCGGTTGGACGGGTACCGGTGGCAGGTCGAGCGCACCATGGCCTGGCGGTCAGGAAGTCGCCGACTCCATCGTCGCTAGGAGCGCGAGGCCGAGCACCTCCTCTCGTTCGTCGGCACCGCTCGCACGTTGGTCTGCTTGCGCGGACTCACCAAATGAGATGGGTCTTCACGAGCCGGGGCGCCCTTTGGGAAGAGGGCCCGGCTCTCGGGGCCCCTTCGGTGCTTCGCTCTCGCCGTGATCGGGTGGGGCGAAGACTCCGACTCCAGAAGCGCACGGGTGAGGGCCATCCCCGTTGGGGCCATCACCCACCCACCGAGCGGGTCACAGGACATCGATCTTCCGACAGTGTATGTTCACAACCTTCTTTTTATGGTTGGCAGCATTCACAATGCGAGGTTAAGGTGATTTTGCTCAGTAATCGTGGGGTCCGCCGTGAGCCCTGCCGGGGTGAGTCGTGCTCGATGCCTGAAGGCGCGGTCACGAAACCGGAGGGAAAGGGGGAACCTCCACACTCGGTATCGACCTTCGACCGGAAAAGGACCTCCCCCCATGCACAGACACGGTTTCGGTGGGTTGCTCACCGATGACCAATGGCACCGACTCGTCTCCTCGAATCCGCCCAGTCCTTTCAGGGACGGACAGGTCCTTCTGCGCCAAGGCGAGACGGGCGCGGGCGTCCACCTCGTTCTCGACGGTCGCCTTCGTGTGGAGTCGGTGTACGCCGACGGCACAGCGGCCCCGCTCGCCTTCCGCTCCCAGGGTGAGATCCTGGGCGAATCCGCCCTCGCCGGGGGAGGGCTGACCCGCAACGCCAGCGTGACGGCCCTGTCCACCGGCGCCACCGTTCACATGCTGGCCGAACGTTTCCAGGCGCGGCTCAAGGAGCTCGGCCTCCTTCCTCTGCTGTGGGAGAGCGTGTTCAAACGGCAGAGCGAGAGTGACCAGATCCGTGTCCAACTCTCCCGCCTGCCCGTGGAACGGCGTCTGCCCGCCGCCCTCGTACACCTGGCGGCGATGTTGGGGGAGCCGATCCCGGCTCCGCTCACCGATGGCCCCGAAAATCTCGGGCCAGGGTGGTTCTTGGAGATCCCCTTGCCACAGCAGGAGATCGGCGGGTTCGCCGGGCTCTCTCGCACCTCCGTGTACAACGCCTACACCCGGCTCAAGGAGATGGGTTTGATTCGCACGGGGCGTCAGTACGTCGTCATCCTCGACCCGGCCCGACTGGAAGCGCTTGCTTTGGGGGACGAGCCCGGCCGAGGTGCCGTGCCTCACTCCTGAAGCGCTGTGTTCAAAAGTGAACAAACCCCCGCAGAACATCGCGCGATGCTGATCGCGAACAGTCCATCGCACCCCCGGAGGAGACTCGTATGCAGCTGGATCTGCCCGAGCACGGCAAGAGCTCGCCACTTCCGCCCTATCGTGCCCTGTTGGCCGTGGACATGGAGAACTTCAGCCGGACCGCCGACCGCAATCAGCAGTTCATCGGAGAGCTCATTCCGAAGGTGCTGGAGGCGGCCCTGGCGGACTCGGGCATGGAGCGGGTCTGGAAGGAGAAACTCTTCGCCAGGCACGGTGGCGACGGTTTCGTCTTCGGCACCGACCCCGAACACCTGCCCTTCCTCATCAGCCCCTTCCTGGAGAATCTGCAACGACAACTGGAGGCGATCCAGCCGACCCTGGCCGCCCTCGACAGGAAACTACGGATGCGTTTTCGGGTGAGCATCGACGTCGGCCCCCTGCCCCACCATGGCTCCGGTGATCCGAAGAACGCCATGGGCAAGGCGATGATCGACCTCCACCGTCGGCTCGACTCCGAAGAGGCCAAGGCCGAACTGAAACGTACCGACCCCGACGCCACCCTGGTCGCGGCCATCATCTCCCGCCGTGTCTACGAGGACGCCGTCCTGGGCGGGTTCACTCCTTTGACCCCCGCCCGTTGGCGCGCGGTGAGGGCCACCGTCCCCGACAAGGACTTCCAGGCCGAAAGCTACCTTTTCCTGCCCGTCCACACCTGGGGCCCCGAATCAGACGAAGGGAGCGGGGGCATCCATGAGTCGGGCTCGGACGGCGGCCCCGAGAACGCCCCCGTCGCGCCGGGCAAGGGCCCCGCCCCCATGACCAAGGTCGCCAACTCGGTCGGGACCAACAACGGTGGGCAGGTCTTCCAGGCCGACACCATCCACGGCGGCATCAGTTTCGGGGGGAGCACCGGTGACCGTTGAGCAGGCCCGGCCCGTGAGAAAGGAGGGAACGGGGAGTCGGAGCCCGCGGATCCCATCCTCGAAGTCTTCCTCTCCGAAGTGGACGGCAAGCAGCGCGAGGCCTTGCTGATCCGCTTCACCGACATCTTGGACGCCTACGAGTGCCCCGAGCTGATCAAACGCCTGCACGAGGGCATCCCGGCGGCTGAATACTCGAAAGTAACTGGTTGACTCTGTTCACATGGGATATGATGTGGTGTGTTCGTTGGGAATTGTGATCGGTACACGCTTATGAGCCATAGGTGTGCCCCCCGATCTTCGACCCCGTGCGGCGCCGACCCCCAGTGGCACCGCCCGTCGCATCTTCCTCACCGAAGGAGGCCAGGCCATGGGGAGCACGGCCCGAGCACGGATCATCGAGCAAGAACAGGCATCGGTGGACCGGGCCCACCGATGCCTGGAACGACAACGCCTGCGGACCGAACGGCTCGCCGAGGTGAACGCCGCCGCCAGCGCCAAGGACGGCGTCGATCAGCACGCGGAGTTCACACGCTGGGCGGAGCAGTACCGGATCGACGGCCGCCAGCTCGTCATTCAACGGGTGGACCTGCGCGAGAAGGACGAGGCCGAGACCTTCTACATCGGCCGCAAGACCGTGCGGGACGAGAACGGGGCCGTCTTCGTCGTCAAGTGGACCAACCCCGCAGCCGTGAGATGGCGGCGCGAACGCGGAAACGACCAGGGCGTGGTGACCCTGCGCCGACGCCTGCGCTGCCGTGGGGAACGGGTGGTCGACTACCACGACGAACTCGTCCGCGACGTCGGTGGAGCAGCCGACGGCAGACCCTCCCCGGCGAGAGTGGCCGCCATCGTCAAGGCCCGCAAGGAACAGGAATCGGGAATGCCCGAGGACCCCTTCCTCCACGAGGAGCTCGACCGTTCCCGTGACGGACTGATGCGCGACATCGTCGAGACGATCCACCGCGACCAACTCGACCTGGTCTGCCACGACCGGCCGGGCGCACTGGTGGTCCAGGGCGGGCCCGGGACGGGCAAGACCGCCATCGGTCTGCACCGCGTCACCTGGCTGCTGGACAACGACCACTTCACTTCCGAGCAGATCCTCGTGGTCGGACCCACCAAGCACTTCCTCGACTACGTCAGCGAAGTACTGCCCTCGCTGGGCACCCGCGGCGTGACCTCGCTGCGAGTGGACGACCTGTGCCCGGGGCGGATCGGCGACCACGACACCCCCGAACAGGACCGGATCAAGTCCGACATCCGCATGGCGCGGGTCCTGCGCCGAGCCGTCCACGACACGGTGAACGAGGGGGCCTGGGCCAAGTTCCTCGACCAGGGGCGGCTCGTCGTTCGGATCGATGGCGACACCCTGGCCGCGGACACCTCTCAGATCCAGCGGTTCTTCGAGCAGGCACGGGACTTGGACGAGCCCTTGGACGTCCGCCGAGAGCGCTTCACCGACCTGCTCGCCGACCACATGATCGACCAGTTCGCCTACCGCCCTCGCGGCCAAGGCCGGGCCCTGCGCCAGCGCATCACGGCCTCGCTGGCCGGCCCTATCAACGCCACCTGGCCCAAGATCTCCGAGAGCCGCCTGTACCGCCGCCTCCTGGACGACACCGAACTGTTGGCCCGGGCCTCCGAAGGCATCCTCACCGACAGCGAGCGCTCGGCCCTGCACCGTCGAGCCCTCGGACCGGCCAGTCAAGAATCCTGGACCCGAGCGGACCTACCCTGCCTGGAGGAACTGCGAATCCTGCTCAGTGGGCAGACCCCCGGCCGCCATCGACACATCGTCGTCGACGAAGCACAGAACCTCACCCCCATGCAGCTGCGCGCCTTGGACCGTCGCTGCCCGAGCGGCTCCTTCACCCTCTTGGGCGACCTGGCCCAGTCCACCGGAACGCACCGCTATCCCGACTGGTCGGCGCTGCTCGAACACCTGGACCTGCCGAACGGCTGGGAACAACAAGAACTCACTCTTGGATACCGGATCCCCAGCCAGGTGATGCACACCGCCGTCCCCGCCGCCGTGGCCGCCTCCGACTCGACCACCTTCCCCACCACCCTTCGCGCGCCCCGAACCGGAGAACTGACCATGACCCGGGTGGGGCGGGAGGACCTGGTCGACGGCGTGCTTCGGCGCGTACACGAGCTGCTGGCCCGAGCGGGGCAGCGTTCCGTGGCCGTCATCGTCGACGACGCCTCCGCCCACCGGGAAACGATCACCCAGGCGTTGGACTCCGACCCCACGCTCCCCGCTGACAACGTCCGCGTCCTCGGCGCGTCCGCCGTCAGCGGTCTGGAGTTCGACCACGTGGTGTTGGTGGAGCCCCGTGAGATCACCCGTTCGGGGCCCGGAGGGCACGGGCGGCTCTACGTGGCGCTGACCCGGTGCACCCAGACACTGTCGGTCCTGTACGCCCAGGCGCTGCCCGAGAGCCTGTTCGACCCCGACGCACCGAACGGGGAGGAAGAACGCACCTGCACTCGCTACCACGCCGATGGTCGGCGGTGTGACAACCATGCGCGCTCCCTGGATGGATGGTGTCGGGAACCGGGATGCGACGGTTACCGCACCGAACACCCCCCGCTCACCGAATCACCGTTCTCCGTCTTGGAGACACCCCCGGGAGCGGACACCACCGCACGCTTGGAGGAAGGCGTGCGAGCGGAGGACATCACCATCGACGCCTGCGCACGTGGCCGATTCGCGGTCCTGCACAGGGCGGACGCGTGGGATGCCCAAGCCGAGATCCGCGCCATGCTCACGGTCTTCCTCGACCAAGGACGCCAGATGCGGCGCGCGGACGGCTCGTGGTGCTTGGACCACCAGGGCTATCGGCTGGTCTTGGACCGCGCCGCGACTCGCGTGCTCGACTACCAGACCGTGCACGCCGAACGCAGTTGGCTGCAGCACCGATCCGGGGTCGCCTCCAGGATCTCCGCACGCGCCCACGCGAAAACCACCACCGAAGAAACGGAAGAACAGCGGATGAGCGCGCACACCCCACCGGTTCCAGCACAAGGCGGCCCTCAAGGCTCCACCACCGCCGAACACCTGGGGTCCTTCCTGAGTGGGATCGAACGGCGAAGGGGACCGCACGACCAGAGCGCGGCCGGCTTCTTGCGCCACAGCCTCATGGCGGACCTGTACAAGGCGGGACACCTCCCCACCGAACCGGAGGGTGGCGACGTGTTCTGCGCGTCAGAGGAGGAATCGGTGTTGTACCGGGTCCTGCCCGGTGCGGACACCGGTTACGGGCGACTGCGCGAAGCCGCCATGGAGGCGCTGGAGGGGCGTTGGTCCCGAGGGCCGGACGCCGGCCGGGTGTGCCTGGTCCTATCGGCCGCCCCACAGCAGGAGTGGGCACCCGCGGCGCTGGCCGGGGTCCTCGGAGTGGCACTCATCTGGCCGCAGGAAGGCACTTGGCGGGGTGACGCCCTCATCCCGCTCACCGAGGGCGCAACCTGCTGAATCCACGCGATGACAGCCGCGACCTGGTCTCACCGCACTCGAATCGAGGCCGGTTCGAGTCGTAGCACAGACATTTTCCCCTTTTCTAGATCGTTGAAGATCTGATGCCCCCCAGAAGGAGTGTTTCACTTTGTCTGTCGTGCTCGGTGAGGGACTTTCCCTCACTCCTCCTGCTCAGGTTCTGCGGGTAGAAGGACAAACCTCTCAGAAAAACCTTTCGACAGGGTCGGCCCATGACTGGGACTTTGGCATCGAAGGTCATGCGAGCCTTGTCATTCGAGACACCCACTGGGAGAACGGAGAACGAGACCTACGGCCCGTGATGCCGGAATCCGAGTCCGCCGACCTTCCGCGCGCACTCGCTCTCCTGCATGGAAAGCGCCGCGCTGGAATCCATAAGGCCCCTGGAGGGCAAGGGATCTCATGGATGACCGTGAAAACCGTTCGGCCGGGGAAGGACGATTGGCCAACGCAGACCTCACCCTCCCTCGAAAGTCTCCACGAGATCTGCGGAAAGGAACTCGTTGAAGCCGCGATCGCCCAAGGGATCATTGCTCTTGGACCCAAAGTGGAACTCTTGGGCGCCCAAGACAACGATCGCACCAAGAACGAACTTCGAGCTTTGTTCGCCCCTGAGCGGAATATCGCTCCCATTGCTCTGTATGCCATCACCCGCGTGGTTCCGACGCTCAGACACGTCCATTGGATGTGAGCGGAGATTCCGTGCTTTGGTGAACCAGGGCGAGTGGGTGGACGATCGCTTCAGGAAACGGCGATGATCCGCTCGCGTAGTCGCTCGGCCCTGGGATCGCTGAAACCCTCCAGGGCGGCCAACGCCTCGCGCCACTGTTCCCGAGCGGTCTCGAAGTCGCCGGTGTCGGCCATGGCCGAAGCCGATCGCTCCAGGCACACGGCCAGCTTCCACCGATCCCGATGTTTGCGGTACCCCTTGGCCGCCTGCCGATAGAACTTCGCGGCTTCGCCTGGTCGCATCAGCGCTCGGTAGACCTCGCCCACCCCCTCGAACGCCTCGGCCTCGCGCACCTGGTCACCGATCCGGCGGTGCAGACTCGCCGCTTCGTGGTAGACGCTGAGAGCCTCCTCGAAATCGCCCAGCCGCACTCGGATCCTGCCGAGTTCCAAGAGCGCGAACCCCTCCCGCACGAGGTTGTCCAACTCTCGGGCGACGTCGAGCGCGCGCTGCGTACAGGACAGCGCGCGCTCGAGTCGCCCCAGTTCCCGCCAAGCCGCACCCGAACAGACCAGACAGATGAACTCGCTCATCCTGTTGCCGCTCTCGCGGTGGATATCGATGGCTTCCTCGGCCAAGGCCACCGCTTCGCGCGGGTTTCCCGAATCGAGCAGCGTATCGGCCAGGTTGCCCAGAGTGATCCCCTCCCAGCGGCGCTCTCCCAGACGCCTGAGGATCGCCAAGGCTCGCTCGAAGTGCTCGCGCGCCTCCTTCAACCGGTGCTCTCGTAGGTGGGCCAGGCCCAGGGAGTTCAGTGACATGGCCACCCCCGGCTGGTCACCGTCCTCCTGTCGCAACCGAAGAGCGTGCCGATGGTGCGCGACCCCCTCCTCTCGACGGTGGGATTGCACATAGGCCATTCCCAGGCTCTCGGAGAGGTCGGCCTCGGCCGCTCGTTCCTGCTCACGCCGGGCCGCCCCCAACCCCAGGAGGGTGATGGGAATCCATTCGCCCAGGAAGGCCTGGTACACGTGAACGTGCCTGGACACCATGGGCACACGCCAGGCGATCTCGTCCATCCCGAGGGAAACGGCGGTCTCGGTGATGGCCAACAGGTTCTTGCCCTCGGTCTCGAACCACTGGAGGGCCGCGGCGTGGTCGGCGAAATCGCGAACGGGTCGGCAGGGGAGGGTGTCCGGCTCCGAGAACGGTTCGAGGTGGCGCAGGGGAGAGGCCACCACCCTGGCCGCGGAGTCGGCGGTGCGCAGGTACCAGGTCAGCAGACGCTCCAACGCCTCTCGGCGACGTTGCGGTGTCTCCTCACGACGTGCCTGATCCAAGGCATAGGAACGGAGCAGGTCGTGGAACCGATACCGGTCGGGGCCGGTCTGCTCCACCAGGTGCGCGCCCACCAGCGAGTCCAGGACACGGCGTGCCCGCCGGACCGGTAGATCGGACAGAGCGGCCGCGGCCGCCACGTCGAAGTCGGGGCCCGGATGTAGCCCCAGTAGTCGGAACTGGCGCGCGCTCTCCCGCCGAAGGGCTCGGTAGGACCAGGCGAACACGGCGCGGACGGCGTCGGCCTCCTCTTCGTCATCGGTGGCCAGTGCGTCCCACAGGGCCGACTCGTCCCGCAGGTCCTGGATGAGTTCGCCCAACGGCATGTGCGGGCGGCCGGCCGCCCGCTCGGCGGCGATGCGCAGGGCCAACGGGAGTTCTCCGCACAGCCGGGCCAGTTCGGCGACCTCATGAGGGTCATCGCGTGCTCGGTGGCGTTCGGTGACGTGTTCCAACAGTTCCACGGCCTCGGCCGGCTCCAGGGTACGCACGGTGAGACGCCGCGCCCCGTCCCTGGCCACGAGTCCGGAGAGCCGGTCCCGACTGGTCACCAGGACCACGCAGGCCAAGGTCCCGGGTAGCAACGGGCGCACCTGCGCGGCGGTGGCGGCGTTGTCGAGCAGGATCAGCACGCGTCGCTCGGCCAAGAGGGACCGGTAGAGGGCGGAGCGGCTGTCGAGGTCGGCGGGAATGGCCTCGGCGGGAACGTCGAGTGCGCGCAAGAAGCGCTCCAGCACCTGGGCGGGTTCGATCGAAGGACCGGGCCCGTACCCACGCAGATCGACGTAGAGCTGACCGTTGGGGAAGTGCTCTCGGACCCGGTGCGCCCAGTGCAGGGCCAGTGCGGTCTTTCCCACACCGGCCGTGCCGGTGATGACGTGGATCGGTGCTCGCGATCCATCGTCGGCCTCCCCACCGCGCAGATGGGCACTGAGCGCGTCCATCTCGCCCAGGCGGTTGACGAACCCGTGTACGTCACCGGGGAGTTGCCGAGGTATGGGGGCGGGGTGGGGCCTGGAGTCCTGGCCGTGGAAGTGCACCCCGCCTCGAACCTCTCGGGCCTGCACCGCGTGTCCGGTGACGTTGGCCATCCGCGACTCGGTGTTCGCCTCGGGTCCTTCTCCGGCTTCGGGGGTCTTATGGTCGGCCACGGTGGAGTTCCGCTCCCGCCACCTCACGGGGGAAGTAGTGCTTCAGGTCCTCGCCCTTTTCGTGCAGTGCGGCGATGTCGGCCCGACATCGGCCGGTGATGGCGGGATCGGTGTATCGCACCGCGCCCTGGAGCACGCCTTGGGGGTCGTAGAGGATCCGGTAGGCGACGGTGTCTCCCAAGGTGACGAGTTCGGGGACCTGACCGTTTCGCTCGAACGGTTCAACGGGTTCGCGGGACAGGACCCGCACGTCCTCCCCGCACTGGGCTCGTAGGTGGAGGGAGTGCAGTTCCCAGAGGAGATATGTGGTGAACGGCTTTTCCACGATGCGAATCCGCCTGAGCGTGCATCCCGAACGGGCGAGTTCGGCGAACGAGCCCCGCAGGGAGGCGCGGTTCTTCTCCAAGAGGCGAAGCGATTCCTCCCCTCGCCCCTGGCGGAACGCCATCCAGCTCTCACTCTCCGGCTGGTGGAAGTCCTGCCGTCGTTCGAGTTTCCAGATGTCGGTGTCGCGGAGCGAGGACAGGCGGGCGTCGAATTCGTCGAGGTAGGGTTCGAGCGCCAGACGGTCGCCGGGCAGACCGTCGATGGTGTCAAGCATCGGGAATATCCGCTTTCGCTGATGTCAGGGTGTTGCGCGGGATGATGACGAGGCGCTCGTCCTCGGCGATGGCGGCACCCGGCGGTAGTCGTCGTACGTAGGCCTCGGTCAGGTCGCGTCCGATCACGGCGATGTCGCCGTTGTCGAGTTCCCAGATGTCGGGGCATCCGCTGGCCCGATCCGTGTTGCCCAACTCGGCCGGGGACCTGCCCAGCCTTCGTGTCATGGTCGCGGTGGGGTCCGCCTCCCAGGGGCGAGCTGTCATCATGGGCCCTTCCACGCACCTTGGGGGTATGGGTGCGTCCATTGAATATAACACGATGGACATCACAATTCAGGTATTGAATTTATCGCGGTTGGGTCTGGTTTGTCTTTCGCTGTGGTGGGAAGAGGTGACTGAAAGAGCTTGGGTGGCCATGCTGCAAAATGGCAGGTAGTGGCGATGCTGCCGTGTTGTGCGTCGAGTTTTCCTTTGTTGTGGAAGTGCTCGGAAAAGGCGTGGGTTAAGATGAGCATGAAGATTCTTCTGGGGTGGTAGAAATGCGCGTGAAAATGCACGTGCATTACTTTTGTTCCGTGGATTTCTGCCCGAGGTCACGGGCGCGCGATCCCCTGGGCGCCTTCCTCGTGGCGACCGGACGCCCGGTCCACTCGGTCGCCCCTGGCACGATCACCCACACGCCTTCGCCTGGGTGCCGGCTTCAGGCCGGGCAGGGTGAAGAGCACTGAGGGAAAACCCGGACGAATGCGGATGTTCACGGGCGTCGCCTCAACGGTGTGGGAGAAGATCGGCTCATGACCTCACCGAAGACCACTCACCCCGCCTGGGCTACGGCCCTGCGCCAGGCGCGGATGGAAGCAGGATGGGACGTGCACCGTCTGGCCGTGGAAATGGTGCGCGCCGCCGGACCCGAGGCCACCGCCACCACCCAGTCCCTGGCCCGGCGCATCCGCGAGTGGGAAGCCGGACGGAGCACCATCCGCGAGCGCTACCGGCTCCTGTTGGCCCGGGTCCTACCCCTGGACCCAAAGACGCTCGCCGACCGGCCCATGGGCGGCACCGAGGCGGATCGGGTGCGGTCCATCACCAAAGGGCTCATCGCGCTCGACGAGTTGACCGGTGGCGCCGACCTGTTGCCGGTGGCGGTGCGCAACGCGCGCACCTGCCACCGGGCCGTCCTGGCCACCCGGAACAAGGACATGGCCTCGGCCGCCGCCGAGGCCTCGCAGGTCGCGGGATGGCTGGCCTTCGACGCCGAAGAACTCCCCCTGGCCAGACGGTTGACCAACGCCTCGGTCCAACTCTCCCGCGCGGGCGGTGACCACTTCGCGAAACTGTTCGCCCTGTCGCAACTGGCCATGCTGGACGCGCACGAGCGCCGCCCCGACCAGGCACGCCCCGTGTGCGAACACGTCCTGGCCCAGGACCTGTCTCCCCGGGTCCGTGGGTTGTTCGAGCTGCGGCTGGCGCGCGCACAAGGCCAGGAGGGCACCCCCGGCCGGGCCGTGGAGACCCTGAACCGGGCCCGGGCACGGTTGGGAGAAGGGAACCGGGAACGGGACCCGGCGTGGACGTGGTGGATCACCGACGCGGAGCTCTCCTGGCACGAGGCCATGATCCACGCCGACAACGGGGACTGGACCACGGCCGTGGACCTGTTCGAACTCGCGCTCGGGGGCCGCCCGCCCGGCTACCAACGGGGCGCGCTCCACGACGCCGCGCACCTGGTGCACGCCCAGAGCCGAGTGCGGGCCTGGCCGGACGTGGAACAGGTGTTGCGGACCAGGGTCGTGCCCACGGTGGGACGGGTGCGTTCGAAAAGGGCGCACGCGCTGTTGCTGCGAACGGACGCCGAGGTAGGTGCCGGATCGGGGCCGCTCGCGCTGCGGGAACTCCTGGCCCAGGCCACGGCGTAGGGGTGGCGATGGGTGAGCCCGGTAGTGGTCCCCCCATCGGGGGCCGGGGAAAGCGGGTGAAGGTGGCTCCGGGCGGGGGCACGTTGGAGAGGCCGGGCGGGTGGGGGAGACGGTCACCGCGAGCCCCATTCCTCGAAGACGGCCGATTCGACCCTCGGCCGCCACGAGGCTGTCTGCTTCCTTCGCTAGCGTGGCCCGGCACGCGATGCTCCGCGCCGGCGGAGGAAAGGAAGCACCCCATGCCCCGAGCCCACCTTCGGGTCGAGAGCCCCTTGGGTGACCCCGGCTCATCCGTGAGTGGCGCGAAGGGCTTCAGCGCAGGTTGGCCGCGCTCCCCGACGCGCAGGACGTGGTGCGGCGCCTGGTCGAGGTGGTGTCGCGCACGCCGCGAGCCGAGAGGGGCCACCATGGTTCGAGCACGGCCCACTTCCTGATCCACGTGCACAACATCGTCAACGGCCTGGTGTGGGCGGTACGGGAACAGGCCTCGGAAGACGACACCTGGCCGCTGCCCCTCCTGGAGCGGCTCGCGGTGTTCACCGGAACCGGACCGGGCGGCTCCAAGCTGCTGCGCTCCGAACGCACGGCCTCCGCCTGCGTCCGCGTCCTGGCCGCGCGCGTCACCGACGAGGCGGTCGCCACCCTCGCCCGCGTCCGTGCGAAGGTCAAGAAGAAGACCCTGGCCAGGGTGATCGACAAGGCCTTGGACACGATCGCCGACCGGCTGGGCATCACCGGGGAGGAACTGCTGGAACGCACCGTCCCCGACTTCGGCCTGGGCCGGGACGGGACCCGGACCGACCGGCTGGGCGAACATCCCGCCACCCTGGTACTGAAGGCGGACGGCGGCGTCGCTCTGGGTTTCGTCTCGGCGAAGGGGCGCCCCGTCGCGAGTCCCCCCGCCGCTCTGCGCACGTCGTACCCCGACCAGATCAAGGCGCTGCGGGCCGAGCTCAAGGAACTGCGTCAGGTGGTGGCGGCCGAACGGGTCCGCCTGGAGGGGTTCTTGGCCCAGGGCCGGGTGTGGGACGCCGCGTCCTGGGTCCGCCACTATCTCGACCACCCGGTCACCGGGGCGCTCGCCCGACGGCTGCTGTGGGAGGTGAGCGGGGACGACGGCCGAACCTGGGCGTGCGGACTGCCCGAGGCCGACGGGGCCCACTGGCGCTTGATCGACCCCGATGGGACGGAGGTCGTCCACACCGCGACCGTGGACGATGGCGCGCGGGTGCGGTTGTGGCATCCCGTGCGGAGCCATCCGGAGGCGGTGCACCGGTGGCGGGAGTACCTGACCAACAGGGAGATCGCCCAGCCCTTCAAACAGGCCTACCGGGAGATCTACCTGCTCACACCGGCGGAAGGGTCCGTCCGCCTCTACTCCAACCGGTACGCCGCACACGTCCTCAGGTACGGGCAGGCCAAGGCCCTGCTGAACGAGCGCGGGTGGAGCGTCCACCAGTTGGGCGGCCGGCACGGCGGCGAGGCCGGCACCGCAGAGCGTCTGTGCGTCGACCGGGAGAGCGGGGCATCCTGGCGGGCCGACCTCGACGTCGCCTTGACCGACGAGGGCGCGACCGACCCCGTCCGATACTGCGGCACCGACCAGGTCCGCTTCCGCCGTGCGGGGGAGAGGGAGCCCGTCGCACTGACGGAGGTGCCGGCGCTGGTGCTCTCGGAGGTGATGCGCGACGTGGACCTGGCGGTGGGGGTGTCCTCGATCGCAACGGACCCTCAATGGGTCGACCGGGGGGAGAGCGCCCACCTGCCCTACTGGCGCCAGGCGGCCTTCGGTGAACTCACCGAGAACGCGGTGGTGCGGCGCGAGGCCCTGGCGCGTCTGCTGCCACGGTTGGGCGCTGCCGATCGGCTGGGG
>NZ_ANBD01000175.1:31074-37245 GCF_000341005.1 Nocardiopsis alkaliphila YIM 80379
GACCTGCGCTCCTACCGGATCCACCTGGGCAGCGCCAACATCTTGATGGAACCGGACGACTCCTATCTGTGCGTGGTGCCTTCGGGTAAGGAGAAGGGGCCGGGGTTGTTCCTGCCCTTCGAACAGGACGGCGGACGTTTGGCGTTGATCCTGTCCAAGGCCCTGATGCTGGTCACGGATGGCGCCATCGAGGACGAGAGCATCACCAGGCAGATCCGTCGCGGATTGGACGGGTAGGGGAGCGTCCACGGGCGGTGCCCGGTCGGTACACGGAAGGACCTCGGTCTCGGAAGGGCCCTGGTCTTGGGCCGGGGTCGGGGTTCGGGGGGCGGTTCCGGGCGTTCGACGCGGACGAGACCCCCACCCACGGTCAAAAAAGTGGTGGATCGTGACCGTAGGTGGGGGTCTCGCCGGGAAACCCCCGCTCTCCAGCCACGCGGTGGAACTGACTTCCCGCCACTTCCCTCGCTAGAGTCACCGCGCCATCACATCCCCACACGAGGAGTGCAGTGCCTGCCGAACGCATCTGGTTGGACGTCCCCTACGCGGAGAAGGACCTGGCGAAGGCCGAAGGAGCCAGATGGGACGCCCGCGCGCGTCGGTGGTACGCGCCCAGGCCGGGCATGGCGGGGTTGGAACGTTGGGCGGCCCGGCCCGACATCCCCACCTCGTTGCCGGGGGAGGACCGATCGCTCGGCTCGGGGTTGTTCGTCGACCTGGTCCCCACGGTGTGCTGCGGGTCGAGGCCGCCACACCGAAGCGGCGCCGCTACGCGGGTGCCCGGCTCAGAACGACCCGACGACGGAGACGAGACTCACCAATGAGATGACCACGAGGACCGGAACAACGAGGGTCACCACACCAAGGTCCTTGTAGGACTGCCGATGGGTGAGACCACAGACGATGAGCAGGGTGACCACGGCCCCGGAGTGCGGCAGCGTGTCGAGTCCGCCCGCGGCCATGGCGGTGAGCCGATGCATCGCCTCCATCGCGACGCCTTCCTGCTCGGCCATGGCCCGCAGGTCCTCGCCCAAGGCGTTGAGTGCGATCGTCATACCGCCGGAGGAGGAGCCGGTGAGACCGGCGGTGACGGAGACGGACAGGACGGAGGTCCACAGAGCGCCGGCGCCGAGACCGAAGACCGAGTCGCGGACGATGGCGAAGGCGGCGACAGAGGCGATGACCGCGCCATAACCCACCTCGGAGGCAGTGCTGAAGATCGGGAGCATGGACCGCTTGGCACCGTCCACGACCCCGCCCCACAACGTGACGAAGTGGCGGAGGTTGAGGACCACCAGGACGAGGCTCGCCGCGATGATCCCCAACAGCACGGCCCACAACCCCACCCGTTCATCGAAGGTGACCCCACCGAACCTCTCCTGCTCCAGGTAGGACCAGTCCAGGGCCGGAAAGATGAGCAGGGTGCACGCGAAGTTCACGACGAAGACCGTCAGCAGCGGCAGGAAGGGAACGACACGGTTGGGTGGCGCGAGCGTGGTGACCTGGTGGCCCCCGTCGCCATCGTCAAAGGACCCGACGGTCACACGTGCGCTCTGAGGGCTGTCGAAGCTCTCTCCCTTACGGATCAGCGCGGCGCGTCGGTATTCCAGCCACAGCAGGCCGAACCCGAAGATGAGGGCACCACCCACCAACCCGATGCCGGCGCCGGCGAACGAGCCGGTGCCGAAGAGTTGCCCCGGAATGATGTTCTGCACCTGAGGACTACCCGGCAGCGCGGTCATCGTGAAGGTGAAGATTCCCAGCGCGATGGTCGCGGGGATGAGGCGGCGGGGGATGTCGGCGACCCGGAACAGTTCGCGTGCCAGCGGATACATGACGAAGGCCACGACGAAGAGACTGATGCCGCCGTAGGTCATCAGGGCCGAGGTGAGGATCGTCGCCGCGATCGCGCTCCGGGAACCCACCAGCTTCGTCACCGTGCGGGCGATGCTCTCCGCGTAACCGGTGACGGTCATCAAGACGCCGAAGATCGCACCGAACAGGAACACGGGGAACCAGCTGCCGACGAAGGCGGCCATCGCCGGCATGAAGATCTCGGTGTAGGAGGCCAGGATCGGAGCCCCGGAGAAGACCACCGCGACCACCGAGGCCAAAGGTGCGGCGAGGAGGACGGGCACACCGCGGTAGGCGAGGGTGATGAGCAGGAGCAAGGACGTGACGATGCCTATGATTCCCAGCGCCATGGGACTCCTCGGGGGTCGGGGCACGCGTGCCGGATCTTCACTGGGGGACCACACCGTTTCCGGGAACACCGGTGCCATCGTCCAGCGGCATGGGGTGTGCCGCCTCGGTGGGATCGTGGCCGCCGAACGGGAGGTCGAACACGCCGCTCATCCTCGCGTCGAAGGAAGGGTGGGGAAATGGTGACCGGTCGGGTGAACCGCGTGAAGCTATGGGGCGTTCGGATGTTGAAACGATGATGTTCGTTGCGGTATGGGAGCTCCGGTGGGGCGGGAGTGGCGGGGTGGTGCTCCCGTCGAATACCGGGGAGTGGGAGCAGGCGGCCCTGAACAGGGGACGTTGGACAGGTGAGGAAGTGAACCGGGATCAGCGGCCGGTCTCGACGCGGTGCAGTCGCACGTCGAGCCGGCCGTCGGTGATCTGAGCGCTCATGTAGGTGTGGTGGGGCTGCCTGCGGCGGTCGGTGGGTGAACCCGGGTTGAGCAACCGCAGGCCGGTATCGGCGTGGGTGTCCCAAGGGATGTGGGAGTGGCCGAAGACGAGTACGTCCACGTCGGGGAAGCGTTTGGCGCACCGACTCTCGCGCCCCTTGGCCGGCCCCGTCTCGTGCACGACGGCCAAGCGCACACAGCCCAGGTCCTCGCGTGCCACCTCGGGTAGCCGCTCGCGCAGCTCGGGGCCGTCGTTGTTGCCGTACACGCCGATGAGCCGTTCGGCGCGCGCTTGGAGGGAGGTCAGCGAGTCGAGGTCGCACCAGTCTCCGGCGTGGATGACCACGTCCGCACGATCGACCTCCTCCCACACCTGAGCGGGGAGGTCGCGGGCGCGTCGCGGCAGGTGCGTGTCGGAGATGATCAGCAAACGCATGGCTCGCAGGGTACTCGGGGCCTGGTCAGAGGAGGTCCTTAGACCAACTGAACGGGCCGGCTTGGTAAGAGGTGTCAGGAGTCCGTCGTGTCACCGATCCTGACGGTGACCTGCCCGCGTAGAGGCTGGACCTGGGGCGGAGAAACCCTCTGACACCGCCGACACAGATCGGTTCAGGCACACCGTCAATCGCCACTACCCTGGGCGTTCCATCTCGCCCAGTAGACCTTTCCCACCTCTTCGAACGCCTCGGTCGCGCGTACGTGATCATCGATCCTGGGGCGCGAATCCGTCGCCCCGTGGAAGACCTCGAAGGCGAAGAGCTCCGTGTCCCCAGGGGTGTAGTCGTCGGTGCCCTCGTCGTCTCGTCCGAACCGCTCTTCGAGAAGGTTCTGAACCGACCCCAACGGCAATACTCCGAAGTACACGGTGTGCCGCCACTGTCGTCCTGCCCGAGGTTGTTCCTCGCCTTGGTAGGGGTGGTCTGGACACCACGGCAGGGATGCTTCCTCCCGCAGGTCGATCACCGGTCTGTGGTTGCCTTTCTTGGTGGGAGGCGGCACATCCGTGGGCCGAACATCTTCACCGTGAGCCAGAAGTCGACGATCTTGGCCCGCTGCTCGTCATCCTTGTCCACGCACTGCTCCTCGTGCGGCTGTTCGACTTCTCCCGAGTGGGCGAGGCCCCCTCCCACGGTCAAAAAAGCGGTCGACTGTGACCGTGGGAGAGGGTCTCGCCAAGGCTGGAACCCCACCTCGTCGTGGTCACCGTCGAACCGCCTCCCGAGGCCTGGCAGAGGGCCCAGAAAGCCCGAAGTGAGCTGTCGCGGCAACAGGCACCGTGGTGACGTGAGCCGGGAGAGGGCAGACCCCGAAGCCACCGTGGGAAGAGGGCACGGAATCGACAGGAGTGGGTTCGGTTCCCTCCGGGGCATGGACGGTAACTCGACCTGCCGGTCGAAGAGCTCTCATATGCGTTTGTGTAGATCTACCGCGTGGTCGCGGGCTGCCTGGGCCGCCGATGGAAGTCGACGATCATGGAGATCTTCGGCCTCCGCTACCCAGTACTCCTGACCAGGTCGGACCGCTCCGGGCCGATGCCGCATTGCCTCCGCGCAGGCAGAACGCTCCCGCCTCGGTCAGCTTTGTGGGATCGGTGTAGCCGGTCTCGCGTAGGCAGGGGTGCGCCCGTTCCAACAGCAAAGCCTTTTGGGCGCGTTCGTTGGCGTCGTTGAACATTTACGGGATCGCAAGGCCCAGTGCATCGCCCGCCTGTGTGAAGTCGAGGAGGGTGCCGGTAGTCGTCCGGGTCCCCGCACCGTCGCCCGCTCAACGACCCCTTTCCAACCTGAAGGCGCAGGTCACGGCTCTGCGCCGACCTTCTGAAACCCCTCCTGAATAGCAAGAAGCCTCTGGTAGAGGAGTTAACGACCAAGAAAACCCAGCACCAGAGGCTCCATGCTGTTCTACCGCGCCTGCCTGCCGTTGTCACGTCGCACCCTGAACCTGGCCGCCCGCACTATCCGCACCCACCGCAAGAACACCGGTTCCCGATGGCGGCGCCTGGATCCCGTACAGCAGGCCCTGCTCGTGCTGGGCCGCCTCTACAAGGGCGAGCCGTTCGCCCAGGTCGCGGCCGGTTTCGAGGTGGGCACCACGACGGCCTGGCGCATGCGTGCGCGAGACCACGGCCCTACTCGCCGCCCAGGCTCCCACGCTCGAACAGGGGCTACGCCGCGCACGCCGCAAAGGATGGGGGTATGTGATCGTGGACGGCACCCTGATCGCCTGCGACCGTGTGGCGGCCGACCGCCCGTTCTACTCGGGCAAGCACAAAAGACACGGCATGAACATCCAGGTGGTCGCGGCACCTGACGGCGAACCGTTGTGGACGTCGTGGTCCCTGTCCGGGGCGGTGCACGACACCAGAGCCGCTCGGGTGTGGAAGATCGCCGAACGCATCAAGGCCTCGGGCCTGCTCGGTCTGGGCGACAAGGGGTATGTGGGTCTGTCCGAGGTGGTGTTCTGCCCGTTCAAGGGCCGGGGCAAGCCGCAGTGGAAGAAGGACGCCGACTCTGACCACGCCAAGCTCCGCAGCCCTGGCGAGCGGGCTTTCGCCCGGCTCAAGAACTGGGACGTCCTACGCCGGCTGCGGTGCTGCCCGCAGCGAGCCGGCCAGATCACCCGGGCCGTACTCGTTCTTCAACTCCGAGAAGCAGGATGAAAAAGGTTCAACGTACCCGTGTGCAGTGACTGGAGCAGCGCCCGTAGAACCATCCGCACTTCTGTTCCGTTGTCGGCTTTCTGGGTTTTCCATCTTGAGGGTCTGTGTGGTGCCCGAAGATGAAGATAGTAGTTGGCGTTATTCACGACCTGTATCTTAATGTTTCCCAGTGTGAGCGTGTGAGGGTCGCTGAGCCTCACGGCGTGGTTCGTCGCTCTTCCCGATCCGCACTCTGTCCCGAAAACCCGTAGGAAGCAGATGACGGGACACTCGATATCGAACATCGAGCGGAATGAGGACCCCCCATGCACAGATACGGCTTCGGTGCACTGCTCGCCGACGACCAGTGGGATCGCTTGGTCCACGGCTTTCCAGTGACCTCCTTCGTTCCCCGGCAGGTTCTCCTGGCACAAGGAACCTTGGGCAAGGGGATCCACCTTCTCCTCAACGGTCGGGTCCGTGTGGAGTCGGTGTACGCGGACGGCACCGCCGACCCGCTCGCCTTCCGCTCCCGCGGCGAGATATTCGGCGAATCCGTCCTTGCCGGAGGGAGGCTGAGCCGTAACGCCACCGTGACGGCTCTGTCCGGCTGCACCACCATTTACACGCTCGCTGAACGTTTCCAGGGGCGACTCAAGGAACTCGGTTTCGCCCCCTTCTGTGGGAGAGCGTTTTCAAACGGCAGATCGAGAGCGACCAGATCCGGATCCAACTCGCCCGCATGCCCGCCGAACGGCGACTTCCCGCCGCCCTGGTGCACCTGGCGGCGATGGTGGGGAAGCCGACCCCGGCCCCCCTCACCGACGGCCCCGAGAGTGCCGGCCCCGGGTGCTTCTTTGAGGTTCCCCTGCCACAGCAAGAGGCCGGCGGGGTTGCCGG
>NZ_ANBD01000176.1 GCF_000341005.1 Nocardiopsis alkaliphila YIM 80379
GCGTACCCCGACAGCGACTCGATGGTCTCCTCCGGGCCCAGGTCGGTACCGCGCAACGAGTACAGCGGACGCAGCACCTCCGGGGAGGGCAGCGAGTCCACCACCCGATGCAACCAGTCCAAGAACGCCTCGGCCTCCTCGGTGGAACCCATGGTGACCAACGCCTGCACGGTCATGGCCCCATCACGCAACCAGCAGTACCGGTAGTCCCAGTTGCGCACCCCACCGATCTCCTCGGGCAGGGAGGTGGTGGCCGCGGCCATGACCCCACCGGTAGGGGTGCACAACCCCCGCAACGTCAACGCCGAACGAGCCGCCAGAACGTTCTCGGTGTTGGGAAGTTCCAGGGTGTCCAGCCAGTGCGACCAGTGGTGGGTCGCCTTCTCCTGGCGTTCGGGTTCGGTACGTCCCTCATCGGCCAGGGAATCGGTACCGCAACGCAGTTCCAACACCACGGGACGCTCGGAACGAGGGTGGACGGTCGCACGGGCGACGTCATCGGTGCCGTCGTGTTCCACGTGCCACTCCACACCGGGAGAGCGCAGAACCATGGGGAAGTCGGCGCCGTGGACGCGAAGACCCTCGGATTCGACGGTGATGCGGATGGGCGCGCGACCGAAGTCGGGCCGGGGAGCGAACTCGATGGTGGCCGGGGTGACGCCGCCGATCACACGGATCAGATCGGTGCGGCCGGGCTCGGTGTCATGGGCCAGGTAGTCGGTGACCTCCAGGCGAGACCAACGAGTGCGCACGGTCATGGTGCCCGGCAGGTAGCGCTGGCCCAACGGCAACCCGCCGTGGGCGGGGGCGATGGCGAACACTCCGGCCTGACGGCCGCCCAGGACCTCGGCGAACAGGGCACCCGAGTCGGGCTCGGGGTGACAGAACCACAACAGCCGCGCGTCCGGCCCCACCAGTGCCACGGAGGCCTGGTTGGACAGCATGGACATGCGCTCGATGGGGGTCGGGCGTTCCCCGAACACCCAGGAGCGTCGCTCGGTGGCCAGCAGGGTCAGGAGCATGGCGGCCATGGGCGTGTCGGAAACGCTGTGCGAGGCGACCGTGGGTTCGGTGCCCACGCGAACGCCGGCGTCCGCTCCGGTGTTCAGGTTCATGAACACCGGCTCCTCGCCTTCGCCGCCTCCGATGTAGAGGATGGCGGTGGCGTCGACCTGTTCACGCAGCAGTTCGAGGGCGGCGGACTTGTCCGCCGGGGGCGAGCCGGGGGCCGTGCCGCTGGGGTCGATGGTGAGATCGGTGTCGAACTCGGTTCCGTAGGCGCCCACCAGGCGGATCTCGGCGGGTAGCCGGGACAGCACGGCGAGGTCGCGCAGGGGCCGCGCGGAAACGACCGCGCACACCGTGCCGGGCAGGTCGGCGAGGTCGCGCAGGGCGCGAACGGCTTCGGGCAGGGGGCCTCGGCGGTCGGAGCCCAAAGGCGCCAGGGCGCCGTCGTAGTCACAGGCGACGAGGAGCCGCGAGGTGCGGGCCAGAGCCGAGACTCGTTGCCGGACGTCGAGGGGCATGGCCTCGAGAGTTGTGTCGGTCGCCCTGATGGGCGTCACCGGCGTCGTCTCGACCGCTTGGGTGAGCGTCACGTTGCCTCCTCCACTGGCCTGCTACATGACCTGGGAAAACGGGTGAGATGTAAGATTCCGCGCGGACGCCTTCGGTTCACACGGGATGGGTGTGGAAAACCTGGATGCAGGGGTGGTGGCGCGGAAGATGGTCTTTGGGGGGCTTTGAGTAGCCATCAGGGTCTTATGACGTATGCCCTGGCGAACCGGGTGATACCGGTCGTTCCGGAAAGAGCGGTTCCCCCAGAAGTCAACGCGAGACTACCCGCGCAACAGGCGTTACGCGACCCGTGATCCAAGAGAAGCAGATCACAGATGTGTCTGGATTGGGTCACTTGTTTTGCATGGGGCGTCAGTGGTGTCTGGTAGATGAGAAGACGTCGGACGCTTCTTCATCTTTTCCTCTGTGACCTGCGGAAATGCCCAGTGGTCGGTGTCGTGGCGGCTGTGGCGTCCAAGCGAGGGGGTCGTCCGCGGTTCGTCGGGGTCGGCCGGCCGGGGATTTCCTCGGTTCGGGGCCTCTTGGAATCAGAGCCGTCGCACGTCTCTTGCGGGGCTTCAGCGGGATGAGAGACAGACATCACAGGGCAAATGCTGACATTCCCTGACAAAGGGAGCTTAATGCTTTGGTCGAGGGTGAGTAAAGGGCCGGGTGCACGGTGGGGCCCGTCCACCCGGCGCTGAGGTCGGAGTGCGTGGTGGTGATGTCGGAGCGCGCCTCGCGTGTACCACCCCACGGCGCGCCCGTTCGCATCGTGTCGTAGGAGACGCCTCAGACGGACCGTGAGTGGTCGCTGGAGGACTCCCACTCCGGCTTGCGCAGGTGATGCACCCAGGCGGGCGGAACGTTGGCGAAGACCTTCTCCGAACCGATCCCATAACGGTCGATCCGGTCCTGGACCACCCAACTGGAACGCGCCTGACGCAGGTAGTCCTCTCGCTTGGCGATGACCGCCTTGACCTCCTTCGTGTACAGGTACCCGTAGAAGGAGAGGGTTCCGCCCGGGCGCAGCACCGTGAAGTAGTAGTCGAAGACCTCCTCCACCTGATCGGCGGTGAAGTTGGCGAACGGCAACCCGGAGACGATCACGTCATAGGATCGATCGGTGCCCATGTCGTTCACGAGGCAGGTGTGCACGGAGGCGGCGTCGGCGACTCGGGACATCACCGGGTCGGTCTCCAGCAATTCCTCCACGTAGGCGGAGAACTCCGGGTTGGCCTCGACGAAGTCGACGGTGTCACCGGGACGCATGGCCGCGGCGATCCCCCGACTGATGGCGCCGGTGCCGGCACCGGCCTCGAGGATGCGCAACGGCTGGTCGGGATCGGGGCGGTGGCGGACGTGCTCGGCCATCTCGTGGGCCAGCGCACCACTGCTGGGCAGGATGGACCCGGTGGCGTGGAAGGTGCGCAGGGCCTGGCTGAAGAAGAGTTTGGTGTCGCGCAGGCGTTCATCCAGTCTGAGTGCGGAAATCGGTCCGGCATGGCTCTGTGTCTCGGACATGGTTGCACGCTAATACCTTGGGCCCCTCCATGTGGTCCTTGGCGGTGTTTGTCCAGGAAACACCGCGTGGCTCTCACCACGGCGCGAACGGGGACCTCGACGGCACACCCGCTCACGAGGGCCTCACGCCCTACCCTGGTGACATGAGCGCAGCGGAGAGCCCTTTCCCCACTCCCGAACACACCAGGACCGCATTGGTCACCGGTGCCTCCAGTGGAATCGGTGAGGAGTTCGCTCGCGGGCTCGCTCAGCGTGGCCACGCGCTCGTACTGGTGGCACGTCGAGAGGAACTCTTGGAGGAGCTCGCGCGGGACCTTCGGGATCGTTTCGGCACCAGCGTCGAGGTCCTCGGCGCGGATCTGGGCACCCCCCAGGGCGTCGCCTCGGTCGTCGCACGTCTGTCCGCCGATGGCGAGGGCGGCCTCGCCCCCATCGACCTGCTCGTCAACAACGCGGGCCGGGGTGAAGGGGGCACCTTCGTCGAACAGGATCCCGTCCAGATGGACGCGATGCTCGATCTCAACGTCCGCGCCGTCCTCCACCTGACCCGCGCCGTGTTGCCCGTGCAGATCGCCCGTCGCGCGGCCGGATACGAGCGAAAACTGGGAGTGGTGAACGTGTCGTCGATGGCGGGGGAGATCCTCGCCAACCCCGGTGGATCGGTCTACGGGGCGGGTAAGAAGTTCGTCACGGTGTGGAGTGAGAGCGTTTCGGCCGAGGTACGCAAGCAAGGTGTGCACGTCACCGTGGTGTTGCCCGGTTTCGTGCGCACCGACATGACCCGGGGGGTCCAGGAACAGGGGATGCCCGAGTTCGCCTTCGTACCCAAGGAACACATCGTGCGGGACGCGCTCAGGGCCTGGTCCTCGGGGCGATCCGTGGTTATCCCCGGCGGGCAGTACAAGGCCGCGGACGGGCTCTTGAAGCTGCTTCCGCGCACCTTGTTGCGCGCCGTGACCCGCCGTATGGCCTGAACCTCGAACTTGCGGCCGGGTCCCTCCCACATGGTGAGACTTCTTGCCCCCGGTTGGGCATGGGGAGGTGAGAGCACTTACCCTGGTACCGCACTGTCGGTCGAGGAAAGAGACCATGAAGACCTTCGAAGAGCTGTTCGCCGAGCTGTCCGAGAAGGCACGCTCCCGCCCCGAGGGGTCCGGGACCGTCGCCCAACTCGACGCCGGCGTCCACGCCATCGGCAAGAAGGTCGTCGAGGAGGCAGCCGAGGTCTGGATGGCCGCCGAGTACGAATCGGACGAGCAGGCCGCCGAAGAGATCTCGCAACTCCTCTACCACCTCCAGGTTCTGATGCTGGCCCGTGGCCTGCGCCTCGAGGACGTCTACAAGCATCTCTAGGCCGGCACCCTCGCGCCCCTCGCCGGGGCGAGCGTGCACCGGCCGCCGGACGTCCCCGTACCTGCCAGAGCGACCAAGGAACCAAGACATGCCCGACATGCTCAGAATCGCCGTGCCCAACAAGGGGCAGTTGTCCGAGCCCGCCATCCAGATGCTCACCGAAGCCGGTTACCGGCAGCGCAAGAGCAGCCGTGACCTGGTGATGGTGGATCCGGACAACAACACCGAGTTCTTCTTCCTACGGCCCAAGGACATCGCCGTCTACGTCGGTGAAGGCATCCTGCAGGCCGGGATCACCGGCCGCGACATGCTGCTGGACTCGGGGGCACCGGTCGACGAGGTCCTGCCCCTCGGTTTCGGTGGCTCCACCTTCCGCTTCGCCGCTCCCGGCGGCGCCGGCATGACCATCGCGGATCTCAACGGCAAGCGCATCGCGACCTCCTTCGACGAACTGCTCCGTTCCTACCTGCGAGAGCGGGACGTGGACGCACGGGTCATCCACCTCGACGGGGCCGTGGAGAGCTCGGTGCAACTCGGGGTGGCCGACGCGGTGGCCGATGTCGTCTCCACCGGGACCACCTTGCGCAATGCCGGGATGGAGACCTTCGGTGAGCCCATCCTGGTGTCCGAGGCCGTGGTCATCCGGCCCACGAACGCTCCCGAGAACCCACAGATCGACCTGTTGCTACGGCGATTGCGGGGCGTCCTGGTGGCTCGGGACTACGTGATGATGGACTACGACGTGCACGCCGAGAACCTGGAGTCCGCAGTCACGCTCACCCCGGGTATGGAGGGACCGACGGTGTCGCCGTTGCACCGCGAGGGCTGGGTGGCGGTTCGTTCGATGGTGCCGCGCAAGGACGCCCAGCGCATCATGGACGACCTGTGGCAATTGGGTGCTCGGGCCATCTTGGTCACCGACATCTACGCCTGTCGCCTGTAAGGGCTCGGAAGTCATAGGGGCCTTCGCCCGCGCTCGGCCCCAGGGCCGAGTGCGGGCCGATCCCTCGTGAGGCGTTCCCTTGGCCCGATCTTCGGTAGGGGCGAGGGGACTCACCTCGCATCACCCCCGAGCGGTTCGCTCCACGGGCACAATGGGGCCATGAACCAGCGAACGGGATACCTCGCCCCCGAGGAGGAAACGGTCACCCTGGCCCGCGTGACCGGAGAGACCGGCGGCGACCTGGTGCTGCGTCGGGTGGGCGCGCACTACGAGATCTACTCCAACGGTGTGTTCCTGATGGACACTCGGGACGGGACCTCCGAGCGCGAGATGGTCCGGGCGAGCCTGATGGACCTGCCCAAGGGCCGCTCGCACGCGCGTGTGCTCATCGGCGGCCTGGGCGTGGGATTCTCCGCGCGAGAGGCCTTGGACCATCCTCGGGTATCCCGAGTGGACGTGGTGGAACTGGAGCCCCGGGTGATCGCCTGGCACGAGGAGGAACTCGGTGAGGCGGCCGACTTCGTCCACCGGGACCCCCGGTGCCGGGTGTACAACGCCGACATCGTGGCCTGGCTGGCGAAGACCTCCGCGGCGCGAAACCCCGACCGCTACGACGTCATCTGTTTGGACACCGACAACGGTCCCGACTGGACCGTGATGGAGAACAACGACCGCCTGTACGAGGCGGCCGGCCTGGAAAGGCTCACCCGACTGCTGGCTCCCGGCGGGGTGCTCGCGTTCTGGAGCGCCAACGCCGTCCACAGCTTCGAGGAGCTGCTCCGCGGCCACTTCGGCTCGGTGCGAGTCCTGGAGGTCCCGGTCGCCCGAGGCGTGCCCGACACCGTCTACCTGGCTTCGAGTCCCCTGTGAGGGAGGGCTCCATCCGGCTCAGCTCCGGTTCTGGGCCATGTAGCGGGCGAACTCCTCCAGACAGATGCGCTGGTCGCCGTCGGAGTCCATCGCCCGGACCACCTCGGCGGCCTGTTCCTCGGTGGTCTCATCGCCCAGGTTGCGCATCAGGGCGGCCAGCTCCCGAGCGCAGATGCGGCCGTCTCCGTCCGTGTCCACGAGGGCGAAGGTGGCGGCGTACTCAGTGGTCTCGGGCATCGGGGGTTCACGCTCCGGGTCATGTCGATCGAGGGTTCGTGCCAGGCTACCGCCGCCTGTTCGAACCCACCAAGGGCCCGTGGGGTCGCACTCGCGAAGAGGACGGCCCCACGGGAACGGCGTCTCAGTCGGCGGTGGAGGCCTTGGAGCCCACCCACCGGGCGACCACGGTGAAGATCAGCACCAACGCGAACAGGCACAGCGCGGCGCCCCAAGCGCGGTCGATGCCGGCCTCGAAGGGTTGGGCGGCACCCTTGAACAGTTGCAGGGGGACCGAACCCTGCGGATCGCCTTGGAAGCCGGTCACGATCAGCCCGGAACCGAAGGCGGTCATCATCAGCGGCGCGGTCTCACCGATACCGCGGGCGATGGCCAGCATCGAACCCGTGGTCAGGCCGGGTGCCGCGGCGGGTAGCACCGTGTGCACGATGACCTGCCACTTGCGCGCGCCCAGACCGTAGCCGGCGTTGCGCATCTCGTCGGGGACCAGACGCAGCATCTCCTCCGCCGACCTGGTCACGATGGGCAGCATCATCACGGCGATGGCCACGGCACCCACGAACGTGCCGAAGCCCAGGCCGCCCCAGCCGATCACCAGCAGGCCGTACACGAACAGACCCACGAAGATCGACGGGATACCGGTCATCACGTCGGTGAAGAAGCGGATGGTCGAGGTCATCCGGTTGGGCCCGTACTCGACGATGTACACGGCGGTGGCGATACCGAACGGGATGGACATCGAGATCGCCAGCGCCATGATGTACAGCGTCCCGAAGAAGCCGGCCGCGTAACCACCGCCCTCACGCCGGGGCGGGGGCTCGGTCTGGGTGAAGAAGTCCAGATCGACCACGCCGATGCCGCGTCGGGTCACCTCGAAGATGATCAGTACCAGCGGGATCATCGCCAGGATCATCGCCATCGTCAGCACGACGGTGGCGAGGAGGTCCTTGAACCGGCGGAACGAGGAGCCCGGCGGGCGCTGACTCAGCGGAACGTGCTGACGCACGGGAGTGGAGGTCATGGTGCTCATACGGCGGCGTCTCCCGTCATGCGCCCCAGGCGCCGAACGATGACGCGGGCGAGGATGTTGATGATCATCGTGACCAGGAACAGGGCGACACCGATGGCCATCAGACCGGTCCTGGCCTCGGGGGTGGCCTCACCGAAGGTCGCGGCGATGTGCGAGGCCATGCTGCTGCCGGTACCGAACAGGCTCGTGCTCCATGACTGGGAGCCACCGATCAGCATCAGGACCGCGATGGTCTCGCCCAAGGCCCGGCCCAGGCCCAGCATGGCGGCGGCCACGATCCCGGAGAATCCGGCGGGCAGCACGATGTTGCGCATGACCTCCCAACGGGTGGAACCGAGGGCGTAGGCCGCCATGCGCTGTTCGATGGGGTGGACCGCGATGACCTCGCGGATGATGGCGGTCATGATCGGCAGGATCATGATGGCCAGCACGATTCCGGCGGCCATGTAGCCGACACCGCGGATGGGGCCCTCGAAGAGGAAGAACCAACCGAGGAGGTTCTCCAGGACCTCGAAGAAGGGCCGAAGCACGTTCGGTAGGAACCAGTGCAGGCCCCACAGGCCGAAGATGACGCTGGGCACCGCGGCGAGCAGCTCCACCGTGTAGGAGAGCGGCTTGGCGAGGCGTCGCGGCGCCAGGTGGGTGATGTAGAAGGCCACCATGATCGCCAACGGCAGGGCCATGACGATGGCGATGGCCGAGGTGACCAAGGTGCCATAGATGAACGGCCAAGCGCCGTAGGTGCCGGTGATCTCGGTTCGTGAATCACCGGATCGCCACTCTTGGCCCGTGAGGAAGCCGAAGAAACCCTCCTTGGCGAAGACGGGCCATGCCTCGGAGGTGGTGCGAATGACCATCAGGGCGAGGATGACCAGCACGATGGTTCCGCAGGCGGTGACGGCCCATTTGAAGATCGGATCGGCCATCCGTCCCTTGGCGGAGGTCAGGGACCCGCGCCGGGGTTCCTCCGGGGCCGGGGCCTCGGGGGCCTGAGTGGACATGGTGCTTCTCCTTGATGGCTTTCGTGGGAGTCGGAGAGCGGTTCACCCCTGGCCTATCGGGGTGGAGGGGTCGGGGCCGGGATCGTCTCCCGGCCCCGCGCGGGGGCTACTCGTCGGAGGTTTCGGTGTCGGCGTCGCCGCCTTGGGTGCCACCGTTCTCGGAGTTGGTCCTCTCCAGCTCGGCGATGACGCGTTCGGTCAGCTCCGGGCCGAGCGGTGCGTAGCCCAGGTCACCGGCGACCTCCTGGGCGGACTCGTCGGTCAGGGCCCAGGTCCAGAAGTCGATGAGGGCGTCCGCGGTGGCGTTCTCGTAGCCGCAGGTGTAGGTGAAGATCCAGTTGGTGCCGGCGATCGGGTAACCCTCACCGCCGATGCCGTCGATGGCGAACTGGAAGTTCTCCGGGACGTCGGCCTCATCGGAGGCGGCGATGGTGGCCTCCAGGGTCGGCTCGATGGGGTTGCCATCCGCGTTGACGACCGAAGCGACGGCCAGGCCCGCCTCCTGAGCGAAGGACTGGTTCAGGTAGCCCAGACCGCCCGGGTTCTGGTTGATGCCCTGGGCCACACCGTCGTTCTGCTGGCCACCGACCAGGCCGCCGGCCCAGTCGAGTTCCTTGCCCTCGCCGTATTCGTCGGCCCACGACTCCACCTCGGTGGAGAGGTAGTGCGTGAACACGGCGGTGGTGCCGGAGCTGTCGGAGCGGTGGACCGGGACGATCTCATCACCGGGCAGGTCCATGTCCGGGTTGAGCTCGGCGATCGCCGGGTCGTCGAACGTGGTGATCTCGGTGGAATAGATGCCGGCGATGGTCTCCGCGTCCAGGACCAGGCCGTCCAGGTCCGGGTTGTTGAGGGCGATGACCACGGAACCGAAGACCACGGGGAACTGGATCGCCTCACAGCCGCGATTCTCGGCGGCGACCGCGAGCTCCTCCTCACCGAGGTACTCCTCGGAGGAACCGAAGTCGACGGTCTGCTCGAGGAACTGCTCGATACCGGCGCCGGAGCCGACGCTCTGGTAGTTGATCTCCACGCCCGGCTGGACGTCCTCGCCGTAGCTGTAGATCCAGTCCTGGAAGAGCGGGTCGGGGAAGCTGGCCCCCGCGCCGGTCAGCGACGCGCTGAGCTCGCCACCGTTGGTGCCCGCCTCGCTGCTGTCCCCGTCACCGTTGCTGCACGCCGCCGCGAGCAAGGGAATGGCCGCCAAAACGGCGAGCTTGGAACGCCCGTTGCGCATGTTGTGGTTCTCCTTGGTTGAATCACCGCTGTCGGGGCTTACGTGAAACAACAATAAAGGTGCAGAAAGTCGCGGTGTCATCGAAATAGAGGACGTTCGGTAGAAGAAAGGTGAATGGCGAGTGAATGAATGTCACTATTTGGTAACGTGCACTGTGTGTGGTGGTCGACCGTGTGTCGGGTCATCCTCGGGGTGAGCGCCACGCGCCGCTCTGTACTGTGGTAACAGCGAATATCCCGTTCGCCTCAGGGAGGATTCAAGGCACTTTCGGTGACACTTCTGTCATTCCGATGTTCACCTGTTCGTGTGCCGGAAAGATGTCAAAAGGGCACGACGAAATGGCCGCTCCGGTTGATGTTGGAGGGCCTTGCTTGGCGAAGTCAGCCGTGTTTTTTTCGGTTCATTCACCGTTTTCCGTGTCGAGGCGGTAACCAATTCCGCGAACGGTGTGGATGAAACGCGGGCGGGCCTCGGAATCACCGAGCTTGTGTCGCAGTCGCCGGATGTGCACGGCGATCGTGTTGTTGACCGGTGGGAGGGGTTTGTGCCATACCTCGGTCCACAGCTCGTCGCGGCTGACCACTCGACCATTGTTTCTGAGCAGGAAGTCCATGATTCCGAACTCCCGCAGGGCCAGGTCGACCGGCTGTCCGTCCACGAACAGTCGGTGACCGAGCGCATCCAGCTCCAGATCACCCGAGCGCAGAGCCGGAGAACGTGAATCGTCAGCCTCGAAGGCCCCTTCCGAGGGAGGTAGGGAACCGCGCAACAGCGCCGACAGCTCCGGAATCCGGTAGGGCCGGCTCACGCAGGCCGTCGCACCCGCGGCCAAGGCCCGCACGGCCCGCTGAGAGTCACCCGGCCCCACACCGATCAGTATGGGGATGTCCGTGGCCCGCCGAGTCACCCGCACCAGTGTCTCCAGGTCGACCTCGCTCGGGTCGGCGTTGGTCAACAGGGTGTCGGGGCGCAGCATCCCTACCCTCAGCAGGGCCTCCGCGCCGTCCACGCACACCGTGATGTCCACGTCGTGCCCGCTCAGGGAGAGCACCAGTTGGTGGGACTGTTCGGACTCCGGCTCCACCAACAACACCTTCAACGGACCCATCGTCCGCTCCACGCGGGCCTCCTCGTCCGGCGCGCCCGAGGGCGGAGGGACCGGGGCGGAAGAGGTGAGCGTGGTCATCGGCGGGGTCCACTTCGTCGAAGGGGCGGTGGGGTGGAACTCTGCGACTTACCCGAAGCGGCCCGAGATGTAGTCCTCGGTGCGCTGGTCGGAGGGCTTGCTGAAGATCGTCGTGGTCTCGTCGAACTCCACGAGACTGCCGTAACGGTCGTTGCGCTCGTCCACACTCGCGGTGAAGAACGCGGTGCGGTCCGAGACACGGGCCGCCTGCTGCATGTTGTGGGTGACGATGACGATGGTGTACTCGGACGCCAGCTCGTACATCAGGTCCTCGATCTTGAGCGTGGCGATCGGGTCCAAGGCCGAGCAGGGCTCGTCCATGAGGATGACCTCGGGGTTCACCGCGATGGTGCGGGCGATGCACAGCCGCTGCTGCTGTCCACCGGACAGTGCGAAGGCGCTCTCCTTGAGCTTGTCCTTGACCTCGTCCCACAGGGCGGCCTTGGTCAGGGTCTCCTCGACCAGGTCGTCCATGTTCCCGCGTACCCCGTTGATCCGGGGACCGTAGGCGACGTTGTCGTAGATGGACTTGGGAAAGGGGTTGGGCTTTTGGAAGACCATCCCGATACGGCGACGGACCTCGATCGGGTCCACCTCGGACGCGTACAGGTCTTCACCGTGGTAGGTCACCTTGCCCTCGACACGTGCGCCCGGAATGAGGTCGTTCATCCGGTTCAGGGTGCGCAGGACCGTGCTCTTGCCGCAGCCGGAGGGGCCGATCATCGCGGTGATCTGACGCGGGCCCACCCTCATGTTCACGTCGCGTACGGCCTTGTTGGATCCGTAGAAGATGGAAAGGCCGGAGATGTCGAAGACGGGTTCGCCCAGATCGGGAACCGCACGGTCGTACCGGACGGTGTCGGGGGCGAGCCCGCGGCCGGAGTCGGTTCCGCGGGAGGACGCGGTGTTGCTGACAGACATGGGTCCACTTCCGGTTCGGACGGAGCTTGCGCGATGGTGTCACTCGGGGGGTGAAATCCGCGGAGCGCGGTCGGTACCCATGCAAAGGGGTGAGCATGAAGCGAAGGTGAACGAACCTCGTGGCCAAGGTGAACGTGGGCGGTGGAGTGCGAAGTTCCAGGTGACATTCGGGTGTCGCGTCGTTCGGAGGGGCCATCGCCGGGCGGGTCCGAGCAGGCGCGGCCGGACGGCGAGGTCCAGGTCGCGTCACCGAATGGGCCGGCCCCCGCCACCGCTTTCATCTTCGCGTGCGTTTTCGATCACCGATGATGACTCCGAAGGCCGCCGGGGTCGGGGGCGGTCGGAACACGAGAACGGCCGCCCCCTCGGGAAGGGGACGGCCGTGGTCTGGGACGCCTTACTGCGGGGCCTCACCCTGCTCGGCGATCTTCTGCTTGACGTCGTCCATGTCGAGCTCCCGCGCCTGGGTGATCAGGCTCTCCAAGGCCTCGGAGGGGAGCGCCCCCGGCTCGTTGTAGATGACCGTCTGATCGCGGACGATCATCAGGGTCGGGATGGACTGGATCTTGAACTCGAAGGCGAGTTCACGCTGGGCTTCGGTGTCGACCTTGGCGTGCACGATGTCGGCGTGCTTGTTCGAGGATTCCTCGAACACGGGGGCGAACTGCCGGCAGGGGCCGCACCAGTCCGCCCAGAAGTCGATGAGGACGAAGCTGTTGTCCTTCAGTGTCTCGGCGAAGTTGTCCTTGGTGAGTTCGACGGTGGACACGTGGTCTCCTGCTCTTCGTTCGTCTCGTTGGTGTCGACCGGTGGCCAACTGCCATCCTCTTGGCTGCTACAGCGGTCGTGCCCGCTCGTTTGTTCCGCATGCCTGTGACGGGCGTTGGATCACTCCTGAAGGCCGAGTGGTTTTCGATATAACGCGTGTTACATACCTGTTTGGGAGGAAAGCCTCCACGGGGTTAGTGTCGCCGTGAGGCACACGAGTTCAGTGTGGTGGCCGTGGTCTCGTGTCGTGGGCCGAACGCGCAGAACCGAGGGAGAGTGATGGGTGTCGGCGAACCTGAGGGTGATGAGGCCGTCGACTATCGCTTCACCCTGGCCAACGAACGTACCTTCCTGGCCTGGATCCGCACCGCGCTGGCCCTTTTGGCCGGGGCCGTGGCCGTGCTGCACCTGCTGCCACTGGGGTGGGGGGAGGTACCGCGCACCGTGGTGGGCCTTCTCCTGGCCGGGCTCGCCGGAGTGGTGACCGTGTACGCGCCGTTGCGTTGGTACCGCGTACAGCGCATCATGCGACGTGGTGGCACCCTACGGATGAGCGTCCTGCCTCTCATAGCGGCCTTCGCTGTGGGACTGGTGTGCTTGGTGGTTCTACTGGGAAACCTGCTGTGAAGCCGAAGCCGCGTGACCCCGGGCTCCAGCCGGAGCGCACCCTGTTGTCGTGGCAGCGCACGCTCATCCTGCTGGCCGTGGTGGGTCTGCTCTACCTCCGCGGCCCGCTCGTCCCCGGTTCCACCGTGGTTCCCGAGGTCCCCTTCCCGTTCAGGATGGGTGTCATGGCCCTGAGCCTGTTGCTGGGCGCCGCCTTGGGGCTGCACCTGTGGTCGCGGTGGCGGCGCACCGAGAACGGGCTTCGGGAGCGAGGAAGGACGGAGCCACCATTGAACGTGGCCCGCCCCTGGGCCATGGTCGTGCTGAGCGTGGGCGTCCTGGTTCTGACCGTGGCCGTCGTGGCGACGGTCGTCGTTCCCTGAAGCGAGTGAGTCTTCGGGGAGGAGGTGCGATGACCTGGAACGGGCGGGAACGGATGATGCCCTGAATCGGGCGGTGCGGGGCTCGGGGCCGTGAGTCTCGGCAAAGGAGGTGCTCGATGAGCCCTCGGGCCGGAGCCTGGTGTCTTCTCCTCGGCCATCGGGTGCCCTTCTCCCTTGGGCGGGCGGGGCGTCGTCCAAAGACGAGGCGGGGGCGAGGCCTCGTACGTGCTCACCAAGGGCTCGGTGTGCTTGGCTCATCCGCGGCTCGATCGTGGCCGGCGATGACCGCGGGGGAGGCGGGGCGCCCGAAGAACTCTTTTTCTAGGCCGGCTGCGGCACGGACTCGGTCGAGCGACGGTGCTCGATGATGGAGTCGATGATCGTGTTCAGGTCCCGAGTCGGCTGGTAACCGATCAACCGCGCGGCCAACGAGGTGTCGGGGTATCGACGCTGCATGTCCTCGTACCCCTCTCCGTAGGCCTGCTCATAGTTCACGTAGGTGATCTCGCTGTGGGAGCCGGTGAGCTCCACCACCCGGTCGGCCAGGCCCTTGATGGACACCTCCTCGTGCCCGCCCAGGTTGACCGCCTGATTGTAGGCCTCGGAGGTTTTCAGCAACCGGGGCAGCGTCGGCACCACGTCGAACACCGAACCGAAGCAACGGCGCTGGGAGCCCGTGCCGTACACGGTGATCGGTTCGTTGGCCAAGGCCTGATCGATGAAACGTGGAACGACCATGCCGTACTGTCCCGTCTGGCGTGGCCCCACCACGTTGAAGAAGCGCGTGATGACGCACGGCACTCCGGACTCCTTGCCATAGACGTGGGCGACCAGTTCATCCAACCCCTTGGCCGCCGCGTAGGACCAACGGCTCTTGATGGGCGAACCATAGATCCGGTCGTCGTTCTCCTTGAGCCCGTCGGCGTCGTTCTTGCCGTAGACCTCGCTGGTCGAGGCGACCATGTAGGGGACACGGTGTCGAACCGCGGCCTCCACGACCACTTCGGTCCCGTGCAGGTTGACGCGCAGGGACTGCAACGGCTTGTCGACGATGTTGTAGACGCCCACCGCGGCGGCGAGGTGGAACACGGCGTCCGCCTGCGCGATGAACTCGTTCACCAGTTCCTCGTCCAGGATGCTCCCCTGGACGAAGCGGAATCCCGGCGCGTCCTTCACTCGGGACAGGTTGACCAAGGAGCCGGTCGAAAGATCGTCCAGGACGATGACCTCGTTTCCTTGGGCGATCAGGTGGTCGCTCAGGTGCGAACCGATGAAACCGGCTCCGCCGGTGATGACAGCCTTCATGGTTTCCCCTCCACTACGGGCTTGTACGGTGTGTTCGCTGTTGCACGGGGATGAATGTTCGTGTGACGGGTGGGGAGTTCTGTGTCGTCCTTGGGACGGAAACGGGTCGATCGTGGTCAGACCAGGTGACGCAACACGTGGTAACCCTCGCCCAAGGCCACGCCGGCCTGCATGCCCCTGAGGACGGCGAGGCTGCGCAGGGTGAGTTCGGAACGAGTGTGCGGGTGTCGATGGCTTTGGGACCCGTACAGCTCCATGCCCTGGAGCTTGGCCGACAGGCCCTCCTCTTGGAGTTCGACGATGAGGTTGGGAGGTTCCACCGGCTCGGTCCGCCATTGGTCGGCGGCCTCCTCATAGGCCAGCACCAGTCGTGGGTGGTGGCGTAGTCGGTTGTCGGAAGGGCGAAGCGCCGTGTGGACGGCCTCGGCGGTGGCCTGGTGGTCCTGGTTGTAACTGGTGCGGTGCGGTAGGAGGACCACGGTGGGTTTCAAACGCGCGATCGACAACGGGCTCTCCTGTTCGACCAGCCGGGTCAGATCCACCCGGGGAAGGCCGTCGAGCCGCAGGTGGTTCGCGTCGCCCGGCAGGGCCATGTGCCAGTCGTCCCAGTGGAAGTGTTCGGCGACTCGTTTGATCTCGGTGTGGCGTTCCTGGGCCGTGGAGAAACCCCGCGGGGACTGATCGGCGGTGTCGCCGACCGTCATGAACTGGACGTAGACCTCCGCGCCCGCGCGTTTGGCCTTGTGCATCAGGCCGCCGCAGCCGAGGGTCTCGTCGTCCGGGTGGGGGGAATAGACCAGGAGACGTTCCTGTGACCAGTCCATCGTCATGTCGGTTTCCCGTCCTTTGCCGAGAGTGGAGGGCGATCGGGGAGGGCCCGGCCGCTTGCGAACCGCACTACTTCCGGCGGTCCGGGAGGTCGGTGCCCCGCTGCGCCGATCCGGGTCGGTCGCGGGTTCTCGCCTGTCGGAGTACGTGTAATGAGTCCGGTCCGGCGTTGAGTAGAAGATCGATCGCCGCCAGACGGGGCAGGAAGGTGTCCGTGGACCTACGGGTGTGTTGCCGGTACCGCGGGTGCTGGAAGTCCTGCCACTGGATGTCCACCCCGTAGCGGTTCATGACCTCGGGGTCCATGTAGTCCCTGGAACCTTGACCGGCGAGCAGTGTGTCCGCCCCGGCCTTGGCGCAGATCTGGGCGAGGAGCTCGCTCTTGGTTCCGGGGAAGTCCCCGAGTTCACTGGCGCGCGAAAGCGGTGTTTCGATACCGAAACCGCGCATCAACAGGTGCGTGGTCGCTATGGCCAGTTCCGCCAGGTTCTCCCACTCGGTCTCGTACAGATGAGCGATTTCGTCCTTGTGATCGTTCCAGTACGGAGCCTTGCGATAACAGTGTTCAGCCAGTGCCCTGTAGTGCTTCTTCCTCCATTTTCGAGTGTTGTCGATCTTCTTCTCGAGGATGAGTTCGTCTCTGCCGGCCTGTTCCACTGGAACGGTGAGTAGGACCGGTTCGCCCGTCCCTGCTATGTAGTTCCGGTTCTGCCATCCACGGCGTTCGAACTGAACCGTATCGAGCACGATAAACCGGTCAGAACGGTCGATCTTGTCGATAAGTCCCAACCAGGGCCAATAGTGGGGCTGATGGATGGCTATGACCGTGCGACCAGCGTTGTCACCAGTGGTGGCGGTGTGGCGCGGGTTCTCGATCGGGTCGGGGCGGGCAGGATCTGGCGATGGGGAATGTGGGTCGCCGATCACGCCGGGCGTTCTCCTTCTCGTCAGGTCGCTCAAGGCAGGTTTTCTTCAAACTACTAAGCCGTATCGGATAAATCCGTGATGATGGCGACGGGCGTGGACCCGCCTGAAATATCCTCTAATGGTTACCATCTGAAGCGGTCCGATGTATAAGGTTCACGTGGCCTACATAGGACGCGAGGACGAGACAACCCATCGGTCGCGTAAGGCGTCAACCTAACACCGAATTTTCGGGTTAATGTCGGTCCGAAACCGATAACTCTCGGAGGAGTCCTAGGGCTGTGCGTATCGTGCGTTTCATCGGTGGCCTACTGACCGGGTTGATCGCCCTGGTCCTGGCCGTCGCACTCTTCGTCTTCTGGCTCGACTTCGCCACAGGGCTCGCGGCCGCCTCGGGCCTGGGGCGCCTCGGCTACGTCTTCCTGTGGATGGCCTTCGGGCTCAATCTCCTGCTATGGACCCTCGTCGGCCTGCTCCGGCTGACCGAGGACGGGGCCAGGGCGGTACTGCGTCGTGAGCCCGAAAGGAAACGGCGCCGGGCATCGGTCCAAGGCTCTGATCGCGAGAAGGTGCTCGTCGGAGCAGGGGCGTCCTCGGCGGAGGCAGGCGATGCGGTGGTGGCCGAAAGTGGCCCCGACCAGGGCACGGGCGACGCCACCCTGCTCAGCACCCGCTCTGGTGACGAGGTCGTCACCGACCCCGACGAACTCACCCTCGCGGTCATCATCCCGGCGCACAACGAAGAACCGGTGATCAACACGGCGATTTCTTCCGCGATGAAGCTGTTCCAGCGCTGGGACATCTACGTCGTCTCGGATTCCTCCAAGGACTCCACCGCCGAGATCGCCGCCAGAACCGGTGTGAACGTCCTCGAACTCCTCACCAACCGGGGCAAGGCCGGCGCCATCGAAGCGATCATCGAGGAGTTCTCCCTGACCGAGAACTACGACGGTGTCCTGATCTTGGACGCCGACACCGAACTCCACGCCGGATACGTGGAGGGGGCCAAGCGTCAGCTGGCCGCTCCCGACGTCGCCGCCGTGGCGGGCTTCGTGGTCTCGGAATGGAAGCCGTGGGAGCGCAACCTCATCGGGCGGATCATCTCGGCCTACCGAGACCGCCTGTACTTCATGCTCCAGTACTTCATGCGTTTCGGACAGACCTGGAAACGGACCAACGTCGCCTTCATCGTTCCGGGATTCGCCAGCGTCTACCGAAGCCGTGCGCTCGAGCAGATCACCGTCAACCCACCCGGCTTGGTGATCGAGGACTTCAACATGACCTTCGAGGTGCATCACAAGCGCCTCGGCCGGGTCTCGATGAACCCGGACACCAAGGCCTATAGTCAGGACCCGTTCACCTTCGGGGACTACCGCAAACAGGTCAGGCGCTGGACACTGGGTTTTTGGCAGACGTTGCGCCGACACCGACTGTGGTTCAGTCTCTTTTGCCTATGCCTGGCGCTGTACGTGTTCGAGGTCGTCTTGGTCTCGTTGTTGCTGCTGGTCACCGTGGCCATCGCGGCCTTCGTACTGCTCGGTACGGTCGCCGGGGACGTGATGGCCGGGCTCCCCTTCTTCACCGACTCCTTCACCGCGGTGACGGCCTTCTTGCCCCTGACCGCGCTCGCTGTCGGCCTGCTGGTGCCCGACTACGTGCTCACCTGCGTGATGACCATGATCCGTCGCCGGCCGTCCTACCTCTTCTACGGCCTGTTCTTCTTTCCGATCCGGGTCGTGGACGCCTATATCTCTTTGCGGATGATCCCCAAGGCCTGGACCACCGAGTCCGATGGTCGGTGGAGCAGTCCGGTCCGTGTCTCCAACAAGGACGAGTGAGGGCGACCGCCACCACGGACCGAGGCCTGCGTCGAATTCGATCCCACCGCCGTGTCCACCCGCGTGGATGTGAGATCGTTCGGAGCCGGTCACCCCGAGGCTCGGAGGTCTCGGACAGCACTTAGCCTCGATGGAGGGGGACCCGACCCTCCTCGGGGCTTAGTCATCGAATGGGTGTGTTCGCAGTGGACAAGAGACGTGTGTCGTTCGCGTTGTATCGGTTGTTGGCCTATGTGACGGGTGTCTTCCTGATCGGGTTGACCTTCTTCGCCATGCCCGCCAAGTACCTGGTCGGCGAGACCTCGATGTTCGCGCTGGTGCCCGCTCCACAGGGGTGGGAGCACTGGTTCGGCCCCGAGTCCCCGCTGATGCTCTACATCGCGATGCCGCACGGCTACATCTACATGCTCTACGTCCTGGTCGTCCTGTGGGTGGCGCTGGACCGTCGCTGGGGCGCCGGCCGCACGCTGGGGGTCGTGCTCGCGGGCACCATCCCGATCCTCGGTTTCGTGGTGGAGCACCGTGTCGCCAAGTCGGAGTCGGCCAAGGAGCGGTCCGTGGCCACCTCGGACGCTGCTCAGGAGCCCGCGCCCACCGGCTGATCCGTTTCGGTGTCCTCGTCGTCGCGGGCCTCGCCCGTTTCCCCGGTGGAGGCCTCGTTCAGTTCGCGACGCATCAAGATGATCCAGAAGACCACGCCGGAGACCCCGAACATCCCCCACTGGATGGCGTAGCTGAAGCTACGCCAGTTGATGGTGAACCCGGTGGGCGGCTCCGGGGGTGGCACGGGGGCGAGTCCGTCCACGGCGGCTTCCGTGTCCGGCAGGGTGACGTAGGCCGCGTACAGTCGCTGATCCCATTGGGAAATCAGTACGGACGGTGCGATCCGCTCCGCGGTGCCCTCTTCGGGGGCGCCCACCGGGAAGACCCCGTCGGGAGCGTCCTGTGGTGGCTGGAGCCAGCCGGTGATGGTGACCTCCCCCTGTGGTGGAGCGGGGATGTTCTCGAGGTCCTCGGTCCAGCCTCGGTTCACGGGCATGGCGACGCCTTCGTCGGTGACGAAGGGGAGGACCACGGCGTAACCCTGGGTCTCGTTCAGACGCTGGGGCACCACGAGTTGGGAGTCGGCGTCGAAGTGTCCGGTGGCCTCGACCGCGGTGTTCGCGGTGAGGTTGGGATGCAAGAACTCGCCGGGCTCACCGAGTTCGTCGATGGAGACGGCGTTCGCGAGATCCTCCACCGGGTTGGTGATGACTTCGCGATCGGGTTCGAAGGCGCGGACGATTTGCCAGTAGGTCCCGGCCACGCACACGACGGCCACGAGCACGGCCACCAGGTGGATGCCGAGCCAACGTGGGCTGAGTAGAGGTGAACTCACGCATCCAGGCTATGCGTGGGCTCCGAGCGGCTGCTCATGACCCCTGTTTGACGATGGCCACAGTCACTTGGTGGTTGGTCACCCCGAGAATGGTGATCACTTTAAGTAATTTCCAGTGACGGAGGGTTGTTATTCGGGGTTGGTGTGGGTACTGTTTCTAACAACGCGGAACGGTCGCAGGATCGCCTCCGCGGGCAGACCTTCAAGGCCGCGACTCCAGGGGGGAGGAGTCGCAGGCCGCTTCCCAGAGCGAGGGTCGCCTCCGTACTTTGAGGGGGGATACGGAGGCGCCCTCGCCACCTCGTTCGGGGCGGGACCACCAGCAGTGGTCCCGCCCCGTCCTCGTCTCAGGATCGGCTCTCCCCACGGCGGCCAGTGGACACCTCTCCTCGGTGGCGCTCTTTGAGTGTCTCGGTTCGGCTCCGATGACGCGCCGCGTACACCCGCAGGGCCAGATTGACCGCGTCGTCATGGTTGCGAGCCCCGGAGAAACGCATGGTCTCCCGGAGAGCCTCGTCGTCGATGTCGATCCAGGTGGGGCTCACTCCGCGCTCCTCGCCGTTCGGGAATGGGACGATGCCATGGTCCCGCATGCGAAGAGTGGCGATCGCATTACTCCACGTCGGATTTCGGGTGTGTCGCCTGCGTCCGCGCCGAGGATCAGCCCATCGTCTTCTGCCCGTCCAGGGATTCGCGAATGATGTCGGCGTGCCCACAGTGCTGGGCGGTTTCCCGGAGCAAGTGCAACAACACCTCGCGCGCGGTCCAGGAGGCGTCGGCCGGGAACCACGGGGCGTCCGGTAGCTTGTGCGCGACCTCCAGGTTCGGCAGGGAACGTACGTACTCCTCCGTGGCCCGGGCCGTCTCCGCGTAGTCGGCCAGCACACTCTCCAGGCTCTCCTCGCCCACCAGACGGAAGGTGTTCTCATGGTGCTCGTGGGTCTCCGGGGCCTCGTAGTCGACCTCCTCGGGGCCGTCCTCGATGAACCGCGTCCAGCCCCGTTCGGTGGCGCTCACGTGCTTGACCAGGCCGGCCAGGTTCAGGGCGCTCGCGGTCGTGCGCTGGGTGGCCTGCTCCTGATCGAGTCCTTCAAGGGTGGTGAGCAAGAATTCACGCTGCTGGGCGAGGAACGACAGCAGCGCTTCCCGCTCGACGTCGACCGTGTCGTTGGTTTCGATGGTCACCGTGGTCATGGCTGCTCCTTCGCCGAATCCGTCTGGGCGTGACCGACTCTAGGAAGAGTGGCGGTCGGTTTCCGTCCACCTTTGGCGACGCTCTCCCAGCTTTCCTGGCACCCTCGAAAGCACTCCGGATAATCTGACGGTTCGGCTACCCGGAGGTCTCATGGCTCTGATACCGCTCCAGTACCGACTCGACGGCCCCAAGCACGCGCCCGTGGTGCTGCTCGTGCCGCCGTTCGGCACGAAGATGTCGGTCTGGGACCCCCAGATGCCCGAACTCACCCGCGACCGTCGGGTGCTGCGGATCGACCATCGTGGCCACGGCCACTCCCCGGCCCCGGAGGGCCCCTACTCCATCGAGGGCCTGGCCCTGGACGTACTGGGGGTGTTGGAACAGGAGGGATTCAGCCGTGTCTCGGCCGTCGGTGCGGGGTTCGGTGCCTCCCTGCTGTTGTGGATCGCCGCGAACTCCTCCCGCACCCTGGACCGGCTCGCACTGTTGGCCGCCGCGTCGCGCACCCCACCCATGCATTCTTGGGAGCGGATCGCGGCGCGGGTGCGTTCCGGTGGGATGGAGGCGGTCGCCGCGGACGTGACCCTGCCCTGGTTCACCCCTGACCTCACCGCCGAACGGCCCGAGGTCGCGGCCCGCTTCACGGAGGACTTCGGCGAGATCGACCCGCTCGCCTACGCGTCGATCTGCGATGCGGTGGCCACGATGGACCAGCGTCACCTGGTCTCAGGGATACGGATGCCGACCCTGGTGGTCTCCGCCGCGCACGATGCCCTGCTCCCACCCGGATACGGTCGCAGGCTGGCCGACGGGATGGACGGGGCCCGGTTCGAGGTGGTCTCCGGTGCCGCGCACCTCCTCGGCGTGGAACGCGCGGACCGGGTCAACGAACTACTGGTGGAACACGTGGCCGCCTGAAGCGCCATCGCCAAAGGGGGGGTGTGGGGGCGCTGGGGGTGGGGCGCCTGGGCCCTGACACCCCCGGCGTCTTTTCTTCCGCCCTCTTCCGCGATGACGCTTCTATGTCAAGCAGCGGGCTGAAGAAAGACATCAGACCGCCCCCTCACCCCTTGATCAGCGATCATCGCTGTAGTCCTTCACCTCGGCCCTCGCGGTGGGGGCCGCTTTCCCGCCCTTGGGGTGGCCTCCACCGGGGGTAGGAAGGACGGTCTTGTCGGCTCATGTTCAAGGCCGCATCCAAGGGGGGCGCCCGGGGCTCGAGGGTCGTTCCAGCACTCACCATGGTGAACCCGTTGATCTTGCTTCTGGTCGTCAGGGAAGCGCTTCCCTGACGACCAGAAGCAAGATCAACGCTGTTGTGTCCGGGTGTGAGGTCGGGGCGGGGGCGGGGGCGAAGAAAGAGCAGGGGTGGGGCGGGCCTGCTCCCGCGCCGGACCGGGTGCCCTGATCTGACCTGCCCTTTCGGGCCGGGGCCGGCCACGGCGGGGACGTGCCCGGCCACCCACCCCACCCGGTCCGGGCTTGTCGTTGCTCTGCCGACGCCCACGGGGACGCGCCCA
>NZ_ANBD01000177.1 GCF_000341005.1 Nocardiopsis alkaliphila YIM 80379
GAAGAACCACCCACACCCCACCCGACGCGCCCCCACCAACGCGTGCCACGACCCAGGCGCCCCAACCCGGCCCGCACCTCCAACGCCCCCAACCCAGGCGCTGAGCGGGGAGGCCATCACTCCGGCAGTCGTACCTCGCGCATCGGTTCCTCCACTTCGGGCACCTCTACGTCGACGACGGGGATCAGGGGGTGGTTGATCTCCAACAGGTAGCCGTCCGGGTCCCGGAAGTGGGCGGCGCGGATGCCCCATGCCGTCCAGTCGCGCGGTTCCATCACCTGACGGGCTCCGTCGGCCACCAGACGCTCAGCCGTGGCGTCCACGTCGTCGACCTCGAAGATCACCGCCAGACGGTCTTGGTGGGGGAGTTGGGGGTCGGCGGTGTCGGTTTCCAGGGCCTCGGCCATGACCTCCCGCTGGTTGATCGCCAGACGGGTCGACGAGTGCACGTCGAACTCGGCGTAGCGACTGTTCTCGTCACCCCACAGCACGGGCAGCCCGAGGACGTCGGAGTAGAAACGGAAGCAGGCTTCGTAGTCGTTCACGAGGAGCCTGATGTAACTGCAACGCATGTGGCCTCCTGCCGGCGGGTGGTCGGCACCATTCTCCTGTTCGAGGGTGGCCGGTACCAGGGCCTTCGTCCTGGAATCCGGGTGTCCGAATGTGGCCACCCCTTTCCTTCCTCCCCTGGTGGACCGGGAGTTCACCTCCCGAAACCACCCGGTTCAAAGAGGTATGGCGGAGCTGTGTGCCGATGGTCCATGGGCTGATGAACGCGCTGCGTGAAAGGTCTGACGGAGGCTACAGGAAGGGGTCGGGGCCGGCCCAACCATAGGTGTCGCGCTGCCGGATCTGCGCCAACTCCTCCTGTGACAGCACCCGAGGCCGGCCGATCTGGCGGGCACGCAGGTAGGTGGCGCTCAGCCAGTCCAGCAACAACAGGTTCTCCAAGGCGTGCTCCAGGTCGCGCCCCAGGGCCACACCTCCATGGCCGGAAAGCAGTGCGGCGTCCCGCCCCTTGAGCGCTTTGACCGCCTGGTCCGCGATGTCACCGCCGCCGTAGGGCATGTACGGGGCGATGGCGATGGCGCCGCCCAGACCGGCGGCGCGGTGGTGGATCGGGGGCAACTCCACTTCGATGGTGGACACCGCCACGGAATCGGTGGTGAAGGCGTTGACCACGGCGGTGACGTCCCGGCCTTGCTCGGCGGCGCGGCGGTGCACCGCCATGTGCATGGTGGTCTCGGCGGCCGGATCGCGCCGCCCTTCCAGCATCCGGTCGTCCAAAGACATGACCGGACAGTCCTGGGGCTGGATCTGGTCCAGCGGGACCCCGTGCGGGGTGACGACCACCAGGTCGCCGCTGCGGACGCTGACGGTGCCCGCTTCGCCGGGCGCCACCCCCGGATGCCGGGCGACGGCTCGGGCGGTCAGGCAGACGTCACGGCGTTCTTGTTCTAGCAGCATGCGTTCCTCGATGGGTTCGCGGGCGGCGGTCGCTTGGAGAAACGGCCCGGAGGAGCAGGACGAACCAACTTAGGTACGCCTAATGTACGTCAAAGTCTTGTTCTCGTCTTCCCTGGTAATGGGTGTCACTGTCCCGTCCTCCCCGTGCCTGGCATGGATCTTGTCTCTGTGGGGCCGGTGAGCAACGCCACCGACAGGGGTCCCTGAAGCCACAGCGCGCTGTTTTTCCTGTTCATCGAGGTTTGTGGCACGGTTGTAAGGAATGTGGCCTATGAGAAGAGGCAGTTTGTGACTACCGATCCTGGGCAAGAGGGATCCGTGAACCAGCCCAACGTAACCTTGCCGTCCGCGCCGTACCTGGCCGAGCCGGGATCGGCCACCGCCACCAGTCTCTACATCGATGGTGAGTGGCGGGGGGGGGGCAACGGACGGGTCCGGGAGATCCTGGACCCCGCCGACGCCTCCGTGCTGACCATCGTCAGCGAAGGTGGCCGTGCCGACACCGAAGCGGCCATCGCCGCCGCACGGCGCGCCTTCGACTCCGGTGAGTGGCGTCGGACCACCGCCGCCGACCGTGGTGACATCCTGCACAGGATCGCGGACCTGCTGCAACGTGACCGTGAGGAGATCGCGGTCATGGAATCCCTCGACACCGGCAAGACCATCGAGGAGGGCGGCATGGACGTCGACGACGTCACCGACGTCTTCCGCTACTACGCCGGCCTGGCCGACAAGGACGCGGGCCGCCTGGTGGCCGCGCCCGAGGGAGTGCACAGCAAGGTCGTCTACGAGCCCGTGGGCGTGTGCGGCATGATCACCCCGTGGAACTACCCGCTGCTCCAACTGGCCTGGAAGATGGCGCCCGCCATCGCGGCCGGTAACACCATGGTGATCAAGCCCAGCGAGGTCACCCCGGTCACCACCGCCAAACTGGTGGAGTTGTCCACCGAAGCGGGGATCCCGGCGGGCGTGGTCAATCTGGTCATGGGCAGCGGACCCGACGCGGGCGCGCCACTGTCCGAGCACCCCGACGTCGACCTCATCTCCTTCACCGGTGGTCTGGTCACCGGACGTCGGATCATGGCCGCCGCCTCCGAAACGGTCAAGAAGGTCGCCTTGGAACTGGGTGGCAAGAACCCGAACATCATCTTCCCCGACGTGGACCTGGACACGGCCGTGGACTACGCGCTCAACGCCGCGTTCTTCCACTCCGGCCAGGTGTGTTCGGCGGGGGCACGTCTGATCGTGCACAACGAAGTCCACGACGCCTTCACCACCGAGCTCGCCCGTCGCGCCGAAGCCATTCGGATCGGCCGCGGTCAGGACGAGGGCGTGCGTTGTGGGCCCCTGACCTCGGCCGAACATCGCGCCAAGGTGGAAAAGGCCGTGGCTCGAGGTCGGGAAGAAGGTGCTCGGATCATCGCCGGTGGCAAACGCCCCGACGAGCCCGAACTCCAGGACGGTTACTTCTACCGCCCCACCGTGTTCGTGGACTGCGACCGATCCATGGACATCGTGCAGAACGAGGTCTTCGGCCCGGTCGTGACCGTCGAGCGCTTCGAGACCGAAGAGCAGGCCATCGAACTGGGCAACGACACCGACTACGGGCTCTCCGGTGGGGTGTGGACCTCCGACACCGCCCGAGGTGAGCGTGTGGCCGCCGCCCTGCGCCACGGAACCGTGTGGATCAACGATTACGGCCCCTACTTCCCAGGCGCGGAATGGGGCGGCTTCGGTCGCAGTGGTGTCGGCCGTGAGCTGGGTCTGGCCGGGCTCGACGAGTACCGCGAGGCCAAGCACATCTACCGGAACCTGGCACCCGAACCGCAGCGCTGGTTCGGCTGACCGACCCCGGCTTCGGCGTCCCGAGGCCGAGACCACCCGGCCCTCCGCCGGCGCGCCACCGCCCGCCGCCGACGGATGGCCCACCCATGAGCGAAGAAGCGACCGAACGCACCACAGGTCGTCCCCCCGGCATCCCTAGACAAGAGGAACGAGAGGATTCGGGCCGTGTCCAACGAAGAGACCACCTACGACTACGTCATCGTCGGTGGTGGGACCGCGGGTTCGGTGATCGCCGACAGGCTCACCGAGGACCCCGACACCACCGTCTGTGTGATCGAGGGCGGACCCGACGACCGGGACTTGGAGCACGTGCTCCGACTCCGCGACTGGCTGGGCGTTCTCGGCGGTGACCTGGACTACGGGTACACCACCACCGAACAGCCCAACGGCAACTCGCACATCCTGCACTCCAGGGCCCGTGTACTGGGTGGATGCTCCTCCCACAACACGCTGATCAGCTTCCGTCCGTTCGCCGAGGACCTCGACGAGTGGGTCGCAGCCGGAGCCGAGGGTTGGGACAACGCCACCGTTCAGTCCTACGCGGACCGGATCAAGTGCAACATCATCCCGATCGCGGAGAAGGACCGCAACACCATGGTCAAGGACTGGGTGTCCTCGGCCTCCAAGGCCGCGAACGTTCCGGTCATCGAGGACTTCAACGCCCTCACCTCGCATGGCGGCGGCTTCGCCGAAGGAACGGGCTTCTTGTCCATCGCCTACGACCCCTACACCGGCTACCGTTCCTCCGCTTCGGTGGCCTACCTGCACCCCATCATGGACGTGCGCGCCAACCTCACGATGTTGCTGGAGACCTGGGTCGACAGGATCCTGTTCGACGGTGACCGCGCCACCGGCGTCGCCGCCACCACCTCCGACGGTGAACGGATCACCGTCAACGCCCGCCACGAGGTCATCCTCGCCGCCGGGGCCATCGACAGTCCGCGGCTGCTGATGCTCTCCGGGGTCGGAGACTCCGAGGAACTGGCCTCCGTGGGCATCGACTCCCACCACCACCTGCCGGGAGTCGGGGAGAACCTCCAGGACCACCCCGAGTCGATCATCATGTGGGAGACCAACGAGCGGGTCCCCGAGAACACCGTGATGGACTCCGACGCGGCCCTGTTCGTCCGCCGTGACGATAGCGACCCCCGCCCGGACCTGATGTTCCACATCTACCAGATCCCCTTCGACGACAACACGAAGCGGCTGGGCTACGCCTCCCCCGAGGACGGTTACGCGGTCTGCATGACCCCCAACATCCCGCGCTCCCGCTCACGAGGCCGGCTCTACCTCACCAGCGACGACCCCAAGGTGCAGCCCGCCCTGGACTTCGGTTACTTCACCGACCCCGACGGCTACGACGAGCAGACCATCGTGGACGGCCTGAAGATCGCCCGTGAGGTCGCCGCCACCGAACCGTTCAAGTCCTGGATCAAGCGCGAGGTCGCGCCCGGTCCTGAGGTTCGAACCGACGAGGAGTTGTCCGAGTACGGACGTCGCGCCGCCCACACCGTCTACCACCCGGCCGGCACCTGCCGTATGGGCGCGGTCGACGACGACGGCGCGGTGGTCGACCCCCGGCTTCGCGTTCGTGGGCTCAAGGGCCTGCGGGTGGCGGACGCCTCGGTCTTTCCGACCCTGCCCACACCCAACCCCATGGTCATGGTGCTGGCACTGGGCGAACGCGCCGCCGACCTGATTCGTCAGGATCGTTCGGCCGCCAAGGAGGAGAACCGATGAGCACCCAGGCCACCGAGCCCGAACCCACCACAGGCGCCTCAGAGGCGACCTTCTCGGTTCGCAACCTGTGGAAGATCTTCGGCAAGAACGCGGACAAGGTCATCGGCACCGAACTGGAGCACGCCGACCGGGATCGGATCAAGGAGGAGACCGGCTGCACCGTCGCGGTGCGCGACGTCTCCTTCGACGTGCGTCCCGGCGAGATCTTCGTGGTCATGGGCCTGTCCGGGTCCGGTAAGTCCACGCTCATCCGGTGTCTGACCCGGCTGATCGAACCCACTTCGGGGTCGGTGGAACTCGACGGTGAGGACATCGAAAAGGCCAGTGAACAGCGGCTGCGCGAGTTGCGCCGACACAAGATGGCGATGGTCTTCCAACACTTCGGACTGTTGCCCAACCGCAGGATCATCGACAACGTCGCCTACGGGTTGGAGGTGCGTGGTACGCCACGCGCCCAACGCTACGAGCGCGCCCGCCAGATGATCGACATGGTGGGACTGGCCGGCCAGGAGAACGCCTACCCCGGCGAGTTGTCGGGCGGTATGCAGCAGCGGGTGGGCCTGGCCCGCGCCTTGGCGGTCGACCCGCAGGTATTGCTGTTCGACGAACCCTTCAGCGCGCTGGACCCGCTGATCCGTCGTGACATGCAAAGCGAGGTCATCCGGCTGCAGCGCGAACTGAACAAGACATCGGTGTTCATCACCCATGACCTCCAAGAGGCGCTCAAACTGGGCGACCGCATCGCCATCATGCGTGACGGCGAACTCGTCCAGGTGGGCACGCCCGAGGAGGTCGTGGGCCGTCCGGCCAACGCCTACGTCGCCGACTTCACCTCCGACGTCGCCCGCACCACCGTGCTCACCGCTCGGTGGCTGATCCGTGACGCCTACCCGGGGGAACGTACCGATGGTCCGATCACCGCGCCCGGAACCGTCCTGGCCGAGGTCCTGCCGATGCTGGCCGCCAGCATCGCACCGGTCCGAGTGATGGAGGGCGAGGCCCTGCTCGGCTACGTGGGCCGTGACGACGTGCTGCGCGCCATCGCCGAGGACCAGTTGGACGACTCCGAACAGGTCGACACGATCGTGGAGGAGACCGTGGAGGAGATCCCCGATGGCGCCATCGACCACGGTGACGTGACCTCGACCGGGAACGGTGGGTGACATGGCCACGGTGACCGAACCGGTCGGCGCCTCGGTGACCGGTCCGACCGGCTCCGGGGGTCCCGGGGGGCGGCTGCGCGGTACCTGGGTACAAGCCCTGCTGGTGGTCGCGGTCCTCATCGCGGGTTACTGGGCGGCCCGGCTCATGGGGAGTCCGGCCTGGGCGGGAGGTTTCCCGACCGGGGTCGGCGAGTCCTTCATGGCCTGGCTCGATGGGATCTATGAGTGGATCGTCGCGAACCGCAACGACAGTCCGCTGTTCCTGTACTTCTTCAACTACGTCTCCGTGGGACTGGGCTCGGCCGTCGTGCTGATCAACCAGTTCCTGACCTTCCTCACCTGGGCGGGCGTGACCGCCCTCGGCGTGGCCGTCTCCTGGCGGATCGCCGGGTGGCGGGTGGCGCTGCTGGTGTTGGCCACCTTCGCGGTGTTCGCCCTGAGCGGGCTGTGGAACGAGGCGATGACGACGCTGTCGCTCATCATCACCGCGGTCTTCATCGCCCTGCTGTTCGGTATCCCACTGGGTATCCTCGCCGGACGCAGCGAGGGGTTCCACCGGGGCCTGCGGCCGGTACTGGACTTCATGCAGATCATGCCGGCCTTCGCCTACCTGTTGCCGTTCGTGCTGCTGTTCGGCATCGGCAACCCGGCGGCCGCCGTGGTGACCGCGGTCTACGCGCTTCCACCGGTCGTGCGGATCACGGCGCTGGCCATCCGTGAGGTTCCCAAGGGAGCGATCGAGGCGACGACGTCGCTGGGGTCCACGTCCTGGCAGCTCCTCACCAAGGTGCAGTTGCCGATGGCCAAGCGCACCATCTTGTTGGGGGTCAACCAGACGATCATGCTCGCGGTCTCCATGGTGGTGATCGCGTCGGTGATCGGTGCCGGGGGCCTGGGAGACGCGATCTACCAGGCGTTGGCCAAGATCAACGTCGGTCAGGCGTTCCAGGCGGGACTGGCGATCGTCATGCTGGCGATCGCGATGGACCGGGTCACCGGAGCGGTCGGCCATGGCGCGCACACCCCGGACATCCCGCGAAGGTACCGCCTGCCGCTGTGGGGTGGACTGCTCGCCCTGGTCATCCTGGTGACCGTGGTCGGCCGGCTCTTCGACCTGGGCGGCTGGCCGCGCGAGGCGTCCCTCGACATCGCCGACCCGGTCAACACCCTCTACGAAGTGATCCAGTCGAGCATCGGCACCTTCACCGCGATGCTGGGCACGTGGACCCTGAACTGGGTGCTCAGTCCGCTGAGCGCCCTGCTCACCGGTTCACCCTGGTGGCTGGTGGTCCTGGTCGCCGCCGCCCTGGGCTGGATCTTCGCTGGTGGGCGCGCCGCGATCGTCTGTGGGGCGGCCTTCGTGGTCATCGGCCTGCTGGGTGTGTGGGACAACGCCATGGACACCCTGTCCCAGGTTCTGGTGGCCTCCGTGGTCACCATCGCGCTGGGCGTGGTCGGCGGCGTGTTGATGTCGCGTAGTGACGTCCTCGCCGCGATCGCGCGCCCCATCCTGGACGCCATGCAGACACTGCCGCCGTTCGTCTACCTCATTCCGGCGGTCGCGCTGTTCACCATCGGTCGTGTCCCCGCTCTGGTGGCCGCGGTCATCTTCGCCCTGCCGCCGGTGGTCCGTCTGGTCAACGACGGTATCCGCGGGGTGTCCGCCGGCACCATCGAGGCCGCAGTCTCGCAGGGATCCACCAAGTGGCAACTGCTCACCAAGGTGGAACTCCCCATGGCCCGTGGCTCGCTGCTGCTGGCCATCAACCAGGGCATCATCCTGGTGCTGTCCATGGTGGTCATGGGCGCGCTGGTCGGTGCCGGTTCGCTCGGCTTCGACGTGGTATTCGGCCTGTCCCAGAACCAGCTCGGCCTGGGCCTGGCCTCTGGGTTGGCGATCGTCTGCCTAGGGCTGTTCTTGGACCGCCTCACGCAGGGAAGGAGGGCACCCCGTGCCTAGGTTGCTGAGCAAGGAGGCCCTGCTCCGGCTGTTCGCCGTGGGGTTGGCCCTGGTGATGGTGAGCTCTTGTGCGGTGCGCACCGACCAGCTCGCCCGGGACCCCAACACGGTGCGCATGGCCCTCAACGGCTGGGTCGGTTACGAGGCCAGCGCCGTGGTGTTGCAGCACATCCTCCAAGAGGAGATGGACTACCAGGTCCAGCTGGTCCGGTTGGAGGAACAGCCCTCCTGGCAGGCCCTCGACCAGGGGGTCTTGGACGTGATCCTGGAGAACTGGGGTCACGAGGACCTGTACGAACTGTACGGCCCCGAGGGCAACGACACCGTCGTGGACGGCGGCTCCACCGGTAATGAGGGTGTGATCGGTTGGTACATGCCCGCCTACGTGGCGGAGGAGTACCCGAACATCACCACGCTGGAGGGGATCAAGGAGCACGCCGAGGTCTTCCGTACCGCCGAGACCGGTGACAAGGGCGAGTTCCTGGGGGGGTCGCCCGGTTTCGCGACCCAGGACCAGGGGATGATCAACGCCTTCGACCTGGACCTGGAGATCGTCTACGCGGGTTCGGAGGCCTCCCAGGTCACCGAGGTGCGGCGCCGGTACGCCAACGAGGAACCGGTGCTGTTCTACTTCAACGAGCCGCAGTGGTTGCAGCAGGAGATCGACCTGGTCAAGATCGACTTCCCGGACTACTACGAGGGCTGCGACGCCGATCTCGAGTTCGTCGACTGCGACTATCCGCTCTACGACCTGAACAAGATCTTCCGTAAGGGCTTCGTGGAGGACGACGACCACGCGTACCGCTTCCTGGACAACTGGCACTGGACCAACGCCGATCAGAACCAGGTCGCCGCGATGATCGCCGATGAGGGGATGGATCCCTCGGAGGCCGCAGAGGTCTGGGTGGAGGAGAACCCCGACGTGTGGCGGGCGTGGCTCCCCGAGGGCTACGAGACGCGCTGACCACACGCGACCGAGTACACGAGACGAGGGGCGGGGACCGATCGGTTCCCGCCCCTCTCGTTGTTCCGGAAAAAGTACTACTTGGTTCCTACTTTTCGTCTACCGTGGAGTCATGTCCGCTGAGAAGCTTTCCGTGTCCCTTGAGTCCGAGACCGTCGAACGTGCCCGCCGTGCGGCCGAGCGCGAAGGCATCCCTCTCTCCAGATGGCTGAACAAGGCCGCGGTCAGAGAAGCGGATCTCGCCGAGGCGCAGGCGGCCTTGGAGGCGCACTTCGCCGAGCACGGTGAACCCTCGCCTGAGGAAAGGGCCCAGGCGAAGGCCGACCTGGAGGCTTCGGGTGTCGGCGGACCCATCCCTTTGGATGAGGTCGAGGCCGGCGAAGAGGCCTTGGCGCATCTGGACCGTGTGAGCGAGGGGGCCGAGGAATGACGGTGCTGCGTCCCCGTGGCCTGATCCTGGATGCGGGAGCCCTCCTCCAAGCCGAGGCCAAGCCCAAAGGGAGTGTGTGGACCTACTGTCTCCAGGAGGTCGGGGCCGGGCGTCGGCCACTTCTGCCGGCCGTCGTTCTGGCACAGGTATGGCGTGAAGGGGCCCGTCAAGCGGTCATGGCCCGCTTGGTGAAGGTCTGCGAGGTAGTGCCCTTCGACGAAGTCGCGGCGAAGCGCGTCGGTGTTCTGCTCGGTGCGTCGGTGACCAGCGATGTGGTGGACGCGATGGTGGTGTTGACCGCCATCAGGACGCGGTTCACAGTGGTCACCTCCGACCCGGGGGATATCTCTGAGATCGCTGCCTCCGTCAACTATCGCGTCCCCCTGATCACGGTCTGAGACCGATTCCCGGGGCGAGGCCGATCGGTCCCGTCCTTGGCCGTGGCCCCTTGCTCTGTGGGGTGGTAAAGGTGAGAATTCTTCGTGTCTGCCTGCCCCCACAGAGCGGAGCGCCATGCAGCGGGGACGACTGGTCACCATGCTCGGCACGGTCCTGTTCTTGGACGTGCTCCGGGTCTTCCTTCCGTCACTGATCACCCTCTTCGGTCAGGCCGGCGCCACCAGCCCCGAACTCATGGGCGCCTTCGCCCTCGCCTGGTTCCTGGCGCCCTTCCCGTTCGTGCTCCTGTCCCGGTGGCTATCACCCCTGTCCTTGGCCCTGGTCACGGGCGGACTGCTCGCCCTCGGCCGGGTGCTGCTCCAGACCACCGAGGGTGGCGAACCTCAGCTGTACCTGGCCTCCGCGCTAATGGGACTGGGCGCAGCGTGGCTGGTGTGCACGGTGATGGCCACGGCGACCGATGGCCGAATGAGCGCGCACGGAGTCATGACCGGGCTGGTCGCCGGAGTGGCCGCATCGGCCGTCCTGCACACGGCTCTGGGCACCGTCGACCTCCTCTGGCGCGATGATGTGCTCGCCTGGACCGGGGTGGCGGCCCTGGCGGCCGGCTTCCTCGGTCTGGCCACCCGTACCCGACGGGCCTCGTCGACCCCGGCGGCCCCGACCGATCCCCGCGCCTGGCTCGCCCTGGGCCCCCTGCTGTTCCTGTCCGGCCTGTACACGGCGAACCCGGCCGTGGCCGAGACCGTGGGCGGTTCGCCCTACGCGGCGTCGGCTCTCGCGGTGGTGGCCGTGGCCTCCGTCGCCGTCACGGCCCACCCCCGACACTTCTCCTTCCAGCCGGCCATCGCCCTGGCGGTCCTGCTCGCCGCCCTGCTCATCCTGTGGCTCGGTACCGATCCCTCCGGAGCGCTGCCCGCCTGGACCCTGGTCGCCGTGCTGCTCGGTCAACTCGCTCTGGCCGCCTGCGTGGGATGGGCCACCACGAACACCGTCACGGGCGTCACCTCCACCCGAACAGGCGTCCTCGCGGCCTTGGGAGTGCTGAGCTTCGTGGTGTTGGTGTTCGCCTTCTACGCCGCCTACGACCTGCACGTCCCCAACGCCTACGTGCCCTTCGCCGCGCTGCTTCTGCTCACTATCGCGATGCCGCTCCAAAGGGGCGACGCCGCGTCGGCGCCTGAGGGCCCCGTGCTCGCGGTGATCGCCGTGGCGGCCGTACTCACCCTGGTGATCACGGTCTTGGCGTCCCTGACACACCCGTACGTGACGGCCCCCGAACGAGACGGTGACGGTCTACGGGTGGCCGCCTACAACGTGCGGATGGGTTTCGGGCTGGACGGGCGCTTGTCCATCGCCGAACAGGCCGAGATCCTGCGCGAACTCGACGCCGACGTCATCGCCCTCAGCGAGGTGGACCGGGGTTGGTTGCTCAATGGCGGGCACGATGGGCTATCCCGGCTCGCCGATCACCTGGGCATGAGCGCGTATTGGGGGCCCGCCGACGGCCCGTTCTGGGGTGACGCCCTGCTCACGAACCTGCCGGTCGCCGAGGTGCGCCAACATACCCTCCCCGCGAGCGGGCCCACCGGGGCCCAAGCCCTGGAGGTGGTCATCGAGCACGACGGCACCGAGGTCACCGTGATCTCCACCCACCTGCAACCCCAGGGCTACGACCTGGGAGACCCCACCGCTCGGGCTCAATTGGAAGCCCTCTTCGACATCGCGGGGAGCGCGCACGAACGTGGTAGGCCGGTGGTGGTCGCCGGGGACCTCAACTTCGAGCCAGAGGAGTTGCCCCTGGGCCAGGTCGTCCACGACGCCTTCGCCGAAGCGCGCCCGTTCCCCACGATGGCCGCCGGCACCCGTTCCGACCAGCAGATCGACCACGTCCTCATCACCGAGGAATGGGAGCCGAGCGATCCTGCGGGCCCGGACGTGCCGCACTCCGATCACCGCCCCATCGCCGTCACCTTGACGCTCGGAGACTGACCCGGGGGCAATGGGGAGGGCCTCGGAGCGGGTGAATGCTCCGGGGCCCGAGGTGGTCTAGTGACCTGGG
>NZ_ANBD01000178.1 GCF_000341005.1 Nocardiopsis alkaliphila YIM 80379
GGTCTGGTGATCACCCAGCGAACGCACCCGCATACCCAACAGTCTCTCAGGCGCTCGCGACCAGGTCCAACAGGGACGCCTCGGGGCGGCAGCAGAAGCGCACCGGGGCGTACGGGGACGTCCCCAGACCGCCGGAGACGTGCAGCCACGCGTCCTTGTACTCGTTGAGCCCCCAGGCTCGCCGGCGGTCGATCCCACAGTTGGTCACCAGCGTTCCGTAGAACGGCAGGCACAGCTGGCCACCGTGCGTATGCCCGGCCAGCAAGAGCTGGTAGCCGTCCGCCTCGAATCGGTCCAGGTTGCCGGGCTCGGGTGAGTGCAGCACCCCCAACCGGACGTCGGCGGCGGGGTCGGCCGGCCCCGCGACGTCGTCGTAACGATCCAGCTTGATGTGGGAATCGTGCACCCCGGCCAGGGCCACGTCCAGCTCACCGACCTTCAACGAACCCTTGCGGTTGTTCAGGTCCAACCAGCCCGACGCTGACATCGCCGCGCCCAGCTCACGCCAGGGCAGGTCCGGCACCCGCCGCTTCTTGTAGTCGTCCTTGCTGGTCCGCCACAGGTAACGCGCCGGGTTCTTCAGCTGCGGGGAGAACAGGTCGTTGGACCCGTACACGAAGGCGCCCGGGCGATCCAAGAGCGGCCCGAGCGCGTCGATGAAGGGACCCACCGCCTCCGGGTGCGCCAAGGAGTCACCGGTGTTGATCACCAGGTCGGGCTCATACGCCTCCAACCCGCGGATCCAGTCGATGAGCATCTTTCGACCGGGGGTCAGGTGCGCGTCGGACAGGTGCAGCACGCGCAGGCGCGGGCTCCCCGGAGGCAACAGGGGGAGTTCGTACTCGCGCAGCCGGAACCAGTTGCGTTCGATGACCGAGGCGTATCCCAGTCCGGCCACACCGACCGCGCCCGTGATCGCGGCCGCACGTCCTATTCCGCGCAGGATTCGTCTGTTGGCAGCGCCCATCCCGTCCTCCTTCTACGTCGACCGATCGTCTCAGATCCGCTGTTCCCCCCGCGCGAACCGTTGGTCGGCGGGGGAGCGACAGCCATAGGATCGGGTCATGTCCGAACTCAAAGACCGCCTCAAGTCCGACCTCACCGCCGCCATGAAGGCGCGGGACAAGGTGCGCACCGCCACCCTGCGCATGGTGCTCGCCGCGATCTCCACCGAGGAGGCCGCCGGTGCCACCCAGCGTTTCCTGGACGACGACGAGGTCACCAAGCTTCTGGTCCGTGAGGCCAAGAAGCGCCGCGAGGCCGCCGAGGCGTTCGACCAGGGCGGCCGCGCCGAGGACGCCGCCAACGAGCGCGCCGAGAGCGAGGTCATTTCGGACTACCTGCCCAAGCCTCTCACCGATGAGGAGCTCACTCGGCTCGTCGCCGCCGCGATCGCCGAGACCGGCGCCTCCGGGATGAAGGAGATGGGCAAGGTGATGAAGGTGGTCAACCCCCAGATCGCCGGCCGGGCCGACGGTGCCCGCGTGGCCGCCGAGGTCAAGAGTCAGTTGGCCTAGAACGAGAAAAGGGGGCGCGGGGTGAACCGGTCACCTCGCGCCCCCTTTGCTACCGGGGTCAATCCCGGTCGTCTCGCCAGGGTCCGGGGCTCGCGGGCCGCACGGGATGCCAGTCATCGTCCGACGGCTGCCCATCCGCGCTGTCCCGGCCGGTGCCGTCGCTCAGGAACACGTTGACTGTGGCGCCCTCGGGCAACCGGCTACCGGGGTCCGGGTTGACGGCGGCGACCGAACCGGCGGGCTCGGAGGAGCGCAGCGTCGTGCCGGACACGTTCACCGAGTACCCGGCCGCCTCCAGCTGCGCCACCGCGGCCGACTCCGGCAGGCCGATCACGTTCGGCACCCCGCCGTCGTCACTGGCGGGACTGGCCTCTTCGTCCTCGTCGTCATCGTCGCTTCGCGGAGGACGCGGCTCGGAGGTGGAACCGAACCGGCTCGGCGCGGACGCCAACTGCTCGGTCTTCAGGCCCTCATGGGCACCGCGCATGGTCTCCTGCCAGATCGGCCCGGGGATCGTCGCCCCGTACACGACCGGGAAGTAGCGGCTGGC
>NZ_ANBD01000179.1 GCF_000341005.1 Nocardiopsis alkaliphila YIM 80379
GGGTCACCGACGAACACGGCACTGGCCATCTGCGGGGTGAATCCGGCGAACCAGGCGGCAGCCGAACCGTCGGTGGTACCGGTCTTGCCGGCGGCGGGGCGACCGATGCCCAGACTGCTGGCGGTACCGCCGTTGAAGGTCTGCGACAGCAGGTAGCTGGTGCCGTCGGCGACGTCCTCGTCGATGGCCCGCTCGCACTCGGGTTCGATGTCGATCGTGGTGCCGGACTGGCGGTCCTCGATCTTGGTGATGGCCTGGGGCTCGCAGTACACGCCACCGGAGGCGAAGGTCGCATAGGCGTTGGCCACCCGAATGGGGGAGACCTCCTCGCTGCCCAGGGTGAAGCTGCTGTTGGCGAGGGAGTTGGCGTTCTCCGTGAACAGGGTGCCGTCGGCCCGCTTCAACCCCAGCTTCTCGGCCATCTCCATGGTGTCGCACAGGCCGGCCCGGGCCTGGAGTTGAGCGAAGTAGGTGTTGGAGGAGGCCTTGGTTCCGGACACCATGTTGTGGGTGCCGGCGTTGCTGTCACCGGCGTTGCTCAGGGTCCAGTTCTCCAGGCGACCACCGTTGCAGGAGGTCTGACCACTGACGGTGGTGGAGCTGGGCGAGTTGAACGCGGTGTTGAACGGCATGCCCTGGTCGAGGGCGGCCGCCAGGGTGATCGCCTTGAAGGTCGAGCCGGCCTGGAACCCGCTGCTGCCACCACGGTCGGCGTCGGTGGCGAAGTTGATCGACGTCTCACCGAGCTTGCTCTCGTCGGGACCGTAGTTACGGCTCTGCATCATGCCGAGGATGTGACCGGTGCCCGGTTCGATGATGGTCTGCGCGGCCACCTTGCGGGATTCGTTCTCGCGCGGCACCCACTTGTCCACGGCCTTTTGGCCGGCCTCCTGGGTCTGGGGGTCCAGGGTCGTGTGGATCTCCAGGCCGGCGGTGCGCAGCCAGCGGGCCCGCTCGGTCTCGTTGGGGCCGAACTTCTCGTTCTGCTCGATCTCCTGGACCACGTAGTCGCAGAAGAACGGCTGGTCACTGGGTACGCATCCGTTGGGCGGCGTGTCCAGTTCCAGTTCGAGTTCGACCGCCTTGGCCTCCTCGGCCTCCTCCTCGGTGATGGCGTTGGTGGCGACCATGCGGTCCAGGACGACGTCGCGCCGTTCCATGGTCTGTTCGGGGAAGAACCGGGGGTTGTACAGGTAGGGGTAGCGGACCAGACCGGCGATGGTCGCGGCCTGGTGCAGTTCCAGTTCGCTCGCCGGTACCTGGAAGAAGTGCTGGGCGGCGGACTCCACACCGTAGGCGCCGTCGCTGAAGTAGGCGATGTTGAGGTAGCCCTCGAGGATCTCGTCCTTGCTCATCCGCTTTTCCAGGGCGACGGCGTAGCGCAGCTCTCGGATCTTGCGGGCGATGGTCTCCTCGCGGGCGTGATCCAGCTCCTCCTGGGAGGTGGCCGCCTCGATCTGGACGTTCTTGACGTATTGCTGGGTGATGGAGGAGGCGCCCTCGGTGTTGCCACCCATCGTGCGAATGGCCGCGCGCAGGGTGCCGGACACGTCCAGGCCGCCGTGTTCGTAGAAGCGTGAGTCCTCGATCGCGAGGATCGCGTCGATCATCACCGGTGAGATGTCCTCGATGTCGACGAGTTCCCGGTTCTGGTCGAAGATCTCGGCGATCACGCCGCCTTCGCTGTCATAGATCGTGGAGCGCTGTGGGGGAGGCGGGGTCTCCAGTTGACTGGGCATGTCGAGGAAGCCGCTGGCGACGTTCCGTGCGGTGATCCCCAGGCCACCGACCGCCGGGAGGGCCAGTGCGGCGACCAGGAGGCCGGCGACCACACCGGCGACCATCAGTTGGCTGATTCTTTGAAGCAATGTCCCCTGACCCACCCCATCAGATTAAGTGACCGCGAACGCGATGAAGCGGTGCGATCGGTAACAGACGCCGCGAATTCACACGAAATCGACCATGCCGACGCATGAGCCGTGCCCCACGACCATCTTTTCACGTTGTCACTGAACGGTCCCGGTACGGTCCGATCGACCAACGCCATCCTCCGAATCGACGAGGGTCACCGGCCGCTCACGTGATGGCCCCTCGGGCCATGCCCATGAGACGGAACGTGGGCCGATCGGGTTCTGCCGGCGAGGCGACTCGGACCGTGTTCTCGAGACACGGGGTGTGGTGACACCGGCCGGGCCACACACCCTGTTCGGTGGCGGGAAGCCACCGTGCTCCCTTCCACTCAACCAGAGCGAACCGACCACCCGTGACCGCCAGACCGATCACACGTGTGGGAACTGGGCCAGGTGTGGACCGATCGATCGGCGACACGAGCTCGGTGCCAACGAATCGATCCCGACACGCTGTTCGTCCCCGGAGCGCGCAGAACGTAGGTCAAGCTCGTCCGCCGGGTCGTCCCGTGCGCGTCGAGTGCCCGATCGACGCCTTCGACGACCAGGTCGAGTTCGGCGTGCGGGGCCGCGTGATCGAAGGTGGACGCCGTTCGCCATCGCGCGCCCGTCCGAGCGTGAACTAGCCGGTCACCCCCTTGGCGGGCGCCCGCCAAGAGGGTGAGGACGGCCCCTCCCGTTGGGCACGGGCGCGTCCGACCACCTGAGGTCTTGGCCCGATGGACCGGTGTGGGTCCGGATCGCCCACGGTCACCGCCCCCGGGAGATCGGACCCCCTCCGGCCAGGGACGCTCCGATCTCGCGCAGACCCGTCAGGTCGTGCACGTCCTCGACACGAGCCGCCACCTCCGCCACCCGAACGTTCGGATGCGCGGAGAGCGTTCGTTCTCGCGACAGACGCTCTCGTTCGTGTGTGCGCACCCGCTGTGCGTGCAACCGCAGCGCGGCCACGGTCAGTGGGTGCGTACCGGCCTCCTCCAGCGTGGTCGCGGCCTCCAACGCCCGCTCCGCGTCCAGTTCGGCTCCTGGTCCGGGCGGCAGCGGATGGGTCCGGTTCACCACCAACCCCGCCAACGGCATCGAGTCCCGGTCCAGACGCTCGATGAAGTAGGAGGCCTCCCGCAGGGCGTCGGTGTCCGGGGTCGCCACCACCACGAACGCGGTCCCCGAGGTACGTAGTAGCCGGTAGGTGCGTTCGGCTCTTTCTTGGAAGCCACCGAACACCGCGTCGAAGGCGGAGACGAAGGAACGTAGGTCGCTTAGGAACCGGGTGCCCACGATCTTGCCCACCACCGAACCCACCATGTTCATCCCCGCGCCCAACAGTCGGAACGCCCCCGTGCCCGCCGGGCTCAGGAACTTGATGAGCTTGCCGTCCAGGAACCGGCCGAGTCGTTCGGGCGCGTCCAGGAAGTCCAGTGCCGACCGGCTCGGCGGGGTGTCCACCACGATCAGGTCCCACTCACCGGATTGGCTCAACTGCCCCAACTTCTCCATGGCCATGTACTCTTGCGTGCCCGAGAAGCCGGTGGCCAGGGTCTGGTAGAAGGGGTTGGCCAGGATCTGACGCGCTCTCTCGGGGTCGGCGTGTTCCCGCACGACCTCGTCGAAGGTGCGCTTCATGTCCAGCATCATCGCGTCCAGGCTGCCGGCGGCCGTGCCGGACGGGGCACCTTCGGCCGGTGGTGGTAGCGGGACCGGCCGCGGGGTGTTGTCCAACTCCGCCACCCCCATGGACTGGGCCAGACGTCGTGCCGGATCCACGGTGATCACCACGGTACGTCTGCCTCGTTCAGCGGCGCGCAGCGCCAGGGCGGCGGCGGTGGTGGTCTTGCCGACCCCGCCGGCCCCACAACACACCACGATCCGTGTTCGGGGGTCGTCGAGCAGCGTGTCCACGTCCAGCCGTTCGGCCTCGGAAGCGGGTTCTTGGGCCTGACCCGTGTCGGTCACCGTCGCACCCCCTGCTCGGTCAGCCGTCGGGCCAGGGTGGTCAGTGTCCAACGATCCACACCGCCCTCGACCTTGGGCAACTCCAACAGGGGAAGACCCGTCCCCACCAACCCTTCGCGTACTCGTTGTTCCAGAAGCCGGCGCGACGCGTACGCGTACACCTCGCCGGCCAAGTCGTCGGCCAGTTCCTCGGGCTCGGGCAGGCCGGCGGCCTTCAAGCCGTCGACGAGCGCCGTACCATCCGGCCCCCCGGCGGCCATGGTGGCCAGGTCCCTCTCCTGGAGAAGCTCCGGGCCGAACATGTTCACCACGACGGTGCCGGGGCGCAGACCCAGTGCTTCGATCTCGGCGATCCCATCCCGGGTCTCCTGGGCGGGCATCTCCTCCAGGAGCGTCACGAAGTGCACCCGGGTCCTTTCCGAACGGATCACCGCCATGACCTGATCCGCGTGGTCGCGAATCGGCCCGGTCCTGGCCAGCCCGGCCACCTCCGAGTTCACGTTCAGGAAGCGACCGATCCTTCCGGTGGGCGGAGCGTCCATCACCACCGCGTCGTAGCGGTGGGACCCGCCCCCGGAACGACGCCCGCCCTCGCGACGCTCGGCCGCTTCGGTGGCCTTACCGGTGAGCAGTACGTCTCGCAGGCCCGGAGCGATGGTGGTGGCGAAGTCCACGGCCCCCAACCTGGTGAGGGCCCGACCGGCCATACGCATTCCGTGGAACAACTCCAGGTATTCCAGAAGCGCCGCTTCCGCGTCCGCCGCCAACACGGACACCGACCCCCCACCCGGAGCGGAGATCATCACGCGTTCCTCGTAGGGCAACGGAGCACTTCCGAGCAGGGACGCCACCCCCTGACGCCCCTCGACCTCGAGCAGCAGTACCCGTCCGCCGTCGGCGGCCAGGGCCGACGCCAACGCGGCGGCCACCGTCGTCTTTCCGGTGCCGCCCTTACCCGTCACGATGTGCAGTCGGGCACCGGCGAACGTCTCCCCTGGGCCACCGGTGCGCGGTCCGTGTTCACGTTCGTTCACCCCATGGAGTCTATGTGCGGCGCTTCCTCGACGATGGGCGCCGGGCGGGGTTCGCCTGCACGGCCGGGTGGGTGCGGGTGAGTAAGGTGAGCGGCGTCGAGGTGCGGTCCTTCGGACCGTCGATGAGCGAGAGGAATGGAATCGGATGACCAAGTGGGAGTACCAGAGCGTGGCGTTGCTGTCGCACGCGACCAAGCAGATCCTCGATGGCTGGGGCGAGGACGGTTGGGAGCTGGTCAGCGTCGTCCCCGCGCCGCTGCCCGAGGGCGCCGATCCGCGCAACCAGCAGTACGTCGCCTACATGAAGCGGGCCAAGTAGATGGCGACCCCCGAAGAGAGGATCGCCGAGCTGGGGTTGACCCTGCCCGAGGTGGTGCCGCCCGTTGCCAGTTACCGGCCCACCGTGCGCAGCGGCGACCACGTGTACGTCTCCGGGCAGCTGCCCTTCGTGGAGGGCGAACTGCCCACTACCGGCAAGGTGGGTGCCGAGGTCGACGCCCAGGCCGCCCAGGAGTTGGCCGCCGTGTGCGCGCTCAACGCCATCGCGGCGGTACGCGCCGAGATCGGCGACCTGTCCAAGGTCGTGCGGATCGTGAAGGTCGGTGGGTTCGTGGCGAGCGACCCCGACTTCACCGGCCACCCTGGTGTGATCAATGGGGCCAGCGACTTGCTGGGCGAGGTGTTCGGTGAGGCGGGTGTGCACGCTCGCGCCGCCGTCGGTGTGGCGTCCCTGCCTCTGAACGCGCCGGTGGAAGTCGACATGATCGTCGAAGTCCGCTGACCGGTTCTGGGTGAATCGACCAGGTCTGGGATGGGATCACCGGACCTGGGATGATTCGGGCCATGGCGTGGCTTTCGCGAATGACAGGAGTGCGTCGATGACCGAGAACGACGGCGTGGCCCGGCCTCGGCCGGCGGCGACCGTGATGCTTTTGCGTCCGGCCGTGGGCTCGACGGGCGTCTCCCCGGAGCGGCCCATGGAGGTCCTGCTCATGCGCAGGGTCGCCTCCATGGGGTTCGCCCCGGGCGCCTACGTCTTCCCCGGAGGGGGAGTCGATGAACGTGACGCCGACGGTGACCTGCCATGGACCGGCCCGAGCCCGCGAGAATGGGCTCGGATCCTCGGTACCGACGTGCCGATGGCCCGAGCCTTGGTCTGCGCAGCCGTGCGCGAGACCTTCGAGGAGACCGGGGTACTGCTGGCCAGTGAACCAGAGCGCGCCGACGACGAGGCCATCACCCTGAACACCGACACCGAGGACTGGGAGCGGGACCGGATCGGACTCATCGACCGCTCGCGTTCGTTCACCGAGGTGCTCTCCAGGCGTGGCCTGGTGCTGCGCTCGGAATGGTTGCGCGCATGGTCGAGGTGGATCACTCCCCAGAGCCAGCCGCGCCGCTACGATACCTGGTTCTTCACCGCCGAACTCCCTCCGGGACAGGAGTCCCGCGATGTGGGAGGGGAGGCCGACCACACCCAATGGACCGATCCCGCGATCGTCGCCTCCGAGTGGAACGCGGGTCGGATGCCGATGCTCCCACCGACGGTGATCGCCTGCGCGGAGTTGGCGGAGCGACGGACCCTCAGCGGTGTGCGAAACGCTCAACGGGATATCGTTCCCATCGAAGTGGACATTCGGGAGATCGATGGTCGAGTCCGTCTCGTCGACCCGAACGGCAGGCACTTCCCCCTGCCCAAGCCCGACACGACGCCTTGACCCCGACGTCGTGGGGCCGGCCCACGGCGAACGGGGTGTGGTCGTTCCACGGTAGGGACCGCCTTCTCGTGGATAGGTTCCCACCATGTCCTCTTGGCCGTCCTTCAGATCAGTCCGGTTCCGGCGAGCGAAGCGAGGTGCGATGAGGATCGACGGTTCCGGGACACTGCGCGCGGGCTGCGTGCTGTGCCCCAATCCTGGCCCGATGACCCTGGAGGGGACCAACACCTGGGTCCTGAGGGAGCCGGGTGCGCGTGGTGTCGTGGTCGTCGACCCTGGGCCGCACGACGAACGGCACCTGGAACGGGTGGCGCGGAGCGTGCAAGAGCAAGGTGCCCAGGTGCAGATGACGCTGGTCACGCACCGACACTTCGATCACACGGAGGGATCTCGTTACTTCTCCGAGTTGACCGGAGCGCCCGTACACGCGGTCGACCCGAAGGCGCGGGTGAGCGGCACCGGCCTGGAGGACGGCCAGGTGATCACCGCGGATGGCCTCGAACTCCAGGTCATCGCGACCCCGGGACACACCGACGACTCGGTCTGCTTCCTCTTGGAGGCCGACAGCGCACTCCTGACCGGCGACACGATCCTGGGGTACGGGACCACCGTGATCGACGGTGACGACGGCCTGGCGCCCTACCTGGATTCGCTGTACCGGCTACGCGACGTGGTCGAGGAGCACCAGGTGCGCACCCTGTTGCCGGGGCATGGGCCGGTCCTGACCTCGCCGCTGGCGGCGATCGACTCCTACATCGACCACCGCGAGTCACGCCTGGAGCAGGTTCGTGAGGCGGTGCGGGCGGGAGCGGCCAACGTGGAGGAGGTCATCGACCGCGTCTACCCGGACGTCGTGGAGGACATCCGCCCCGCGGCGGCCTCCTCGGTACGCGCGCAGTTGCGATACCTGGCGGTCAAGGGAGAACTCCCCGAGGGTGTCGAGGGCTGAGTCCTCCAAGCGCTGCGGCCGCCACCCCACGGGGTGCCGGCCGCATAGCGTTCACGGACGCCATCGATCCTCAGCGGGCGCGACGGCGCATCCGTTCCACGTCCAGCAGCACCACGGCCTTGGCCTCGATCCGCAGCCAGCCACGCAGGGCGAACTCGGCGAGAGCCTTGTTGACCGTTTCACGGGAGGCACCGACCAGCTGGGCGAGCTCCTCTTGAGTGAGGTCGTGGTGGACGTGCAGTCCGTCGTCGCTCTCCTTGCCGAACTTGTCGGCGAGTTCGAGCAGGGCCTTGGCGACGCGACCGGGGACGTCGGTGAAGACCAGGTCGGCCATGACGTCGTTGGTCCGGCGCAGGCGCGCGGCCAGTGACTTCAGCAGTTGAAGACCCACCTGCGGACGGCTGGACAGGAACGGCCGCAGGTCGTCGTGGCCCAGGCCGGCGAGTACGGAGTCGGTGACGGCCACGGCGCTCGCGGTACGCGGACGCGGGTCGAAGAGCGACAGTTCACCGAACATCTCGCTGGGGCCGAGCACCCCCAGCAGGTTCTCGCGGCCGTCGACGGCCGTGCGGGTCAGCTTCACCTTCCCGCTGAGGATCACGTACAGGCGGTCGCCCTCGTCACCCTCGTTGAACAGGGTCTGACCACGACCGAGGCGCACCTCGTTCACCGAGGAGCGGAGCGCGGCCGTGTCCTCCTCATCCAGCGCCTCGAAGAGAGGAGCCTTCCGGAGCACCTCGTTGATCTCGTCCACACGTCCTCCTAAAACCTGACCGTCAACAGTGTGACGTATATCGCAACCAGGTAAGAACCCAGGTCGTTACCTCGGCTTGTCCGCCGGGAGACAACGCGTCCACAACAGCCGACGTCAGCCCATACGATCCTAGTCGTCATCGACCTCCCCCAAGGCGATCCGCGCCGCAGGAGCGGGACATTGGCGACAAAGTCCCGCTTGCCGGCGAGGCGTCGGAGCGTCATCGCCTTCCGGTGGTTCGGGCCTACCCTCACGGACGGCCACCTACCCTGTGATGATGCCTCGTGACACTCCAAACACCTCGGACACGCCCCTAGAGGAGCCCACGCCCACCGGCGAGAGCCGGCTGGCACTGGTCCGCCGTGCCCGGAAGATGTCCCGGGAGCTCGCCGAGCTGTACCCGGACGCCCACGCCGAACTGAACTTCACCACTCCACTGGAACTCTTGGTCGCGACGATCCTGTCGGCACAGTGCACCGACAAGCGGGTCAACCAGGTCACGCCGGCGCTTTTCGCGCGCTATCCCGATGCCGAGGCGTACGCATCGGCCGATCGCGAGGAGTTGGAGGAGATGATCCGTCCGACGGGGTTCTTCCGGGCCAAGGCCAACAGTCTGTTGGGCCTGGGACAGGCCTTGTGCGAACGCCACGGTGGCGAGGTTCCTGGAAACCTCGCCGACCTGGTCAAACTACCCGGTGTGGGGCGAAAAACCGCAAACGTGCTCCTCGGTAACGCCTTCGGTGTGCCCGGGATCACCGTCGACACCCACTTCGGGCGACTCGTACGACGTTTCGGATGGACCAAGGAACAGGACCCGGTCAAGGTCGAGCACGCCATCGGCGAACTCTTTCCGCGCAAGGACTGGACGATGCTCTCCCACCGAGTGGTCTGGCACGGCCGTCGGGTCTGCCACGCTCGCCGGCCCGCCTGCGGAGCCTGCGTGGTGGCCCGCTGGTGTCCCTCCTTCGGTGAGGGCCCCACCGACCCCGAGACCGCGGAGAAACTGCTGCGTATGCGCTCTTTCGCCTGACCCCGAAACGCTGAGGCCCACGCCCGTGGCTCGCGCCGTGCACACGTTCCACGGCGAGTGGTCGACGGCGGTTTGTACCCTGATCACGTGAGTACGCACACATCGGCTCCCCAGGAGGGCCCCGGGCCGGTGGGACCGCGTACTCCGGGAAGCCCGCCCCTCGTGCCGACGGTCGGAAGATCCCACCACCAGACGACCGACCGGGGCCCACCAGGGTGAACCCGGGTGTTCTCCAGCGAGTGCACCCCACCAGACGTATCCACCCTGGACACCGATGATGGCGCGACGACCCGGAACAGGTTCCCTCATGAACTCGACCCCGCTCTGGCTGTCCACTCTCGCGGAGGCCGCCAGGACGATGCCGGTGCCCGCTCCGATGCGTCCACCCGCGCAGGGAGGCCGTGAGTCGGCCGTCCTCATCCTGTTCGGTGAGAGCGACCGTGGACCCGACCTGCTGCTCATCCAACGACGGGACGGGCTGCGCCGGCACTCGGGACAGCCCGCCTTCCCCGGCGGCCGGATCGAAATCACCGACCCCTCCCCCGAGGCCGCCGCGCTGCGGGAGGCCGAGGAGGAGACCGGTGCCATCCCCTCGGGCATCGAGGTGGTGGGTCGTCTGCCCGAGTTGTACCTGAGTTTCAGCGACTTCCGTGTCGCCCCCGTCCTCGGTTGGTGGCGCGAACCCTCCGAGGTGCACGCCGCGGACACCGGAGAGGTCGCCGCGGTTTCCCGAGTAGCCATCGCCGACTTCGCGAATCCGGCCAACCGAGTCAAGGTGCGTTATGGCGACGGACCCATGTGGGGTCCGGGGTTCAGGGTCAACGACATGCTCGTGTGGGGATTCACCGGCCAGATCATCGACAGCCTGCTCGTTCTCGGTGGCTGGGAACTTCCCTGGCGTCGCCGGGGTCTCACCGACGAGTTCGAAGCCACCCCGCAGGGCCTGCGTCCGGTCGGGTAACCGTTCACTTTTGGAGGACAACCGTGCTCGACGCGGTTCTGGTCATCCTGTTGCTGCTCTTCGCGGTGACCGGCTACCGACAGGGTTTCATCGTCGGGGTCTTCAGCTTCGTCGGTTTCATCGGCGGTGGAGTGATCGCCGCCCTGACCGCACCCGGTCACATCCAGGACTGGGTCGCCGACCCTGGGCGACAGGCGTTGTTGGCGATCGCGGTCGTCTTCCTGTCCGCCGCGCTCGGTCAGTTCCTCGCCTCCTACCTGGGCACACTGGTGCGCAACAGGGTCACCTGGGACTCGGCACGTGTCGTGGACGCGCTGGGCGGTGCGTTGATCAGCGGGATCTCGGTACTGCTGGTGGCCTGGTTCATCGGTAGCACGGTCGCCAACTCGGCGCTTCCGTACGTTTCCCAGCAGGTCAAGGACTCGCGCGTCCTGCAATCGGTGGACGCGCTGATGCCCGACGCCGCACATCAGGGGTTCTCCACCTTTCGCAGGGTGGTGGACCAGAGCGCGTTCCCGCAGGTGTTCAGTGGGCTGGGTACCGGTGAGTTGGCCGAGGTCGAACCGCCGGACCCGGAGGTGCTCACCACTCCCGAACTCATCGATTCGAGCCGCAGCGTGGTCAAGGTCTTGGGCACCGCCCCCTCCTGCCAGAGGCGGGTCGAGGGTACGGGGTTCGCCTATGGCCAGGACCGCGTCATGACCAACGCGCACGTGGTCGCCGGCGTCACCGACGACCTGCGCGTGGTCACCAGGGAGGGGCACCAACTTCCGGCGACCCTGGTGTTGTTCGACGCCCAGCAGGATCTGGCCGTGCTGCACGTGCCCGACCTGGAGTTGACCGCGCTGGAGTTCGACAACGGGGCGGCACAAGGCGACGACGCGGTCGTGGCCGGTTTTCCGCGCAACAGCGGCTTCACGGCCGTCCCTGCCCGGATCAGGGCCAAACAGACGGCCCAGGGGTCGGACTTCTACCATTCCCAGCAGGTGAGCCGGGAGATCTACCAGGTTCGCGCCGTGGTGCGCCCCGGTAACTCGGGTGGGCCGTTGCTCGCCCCGGACGGCTCCGTCTACGGCGTCGTGTTCGCGGCCGCGACCAACGAGGACGAGACCGGGTACGTGCTGACCGCCGACGAGGTCGCGGAGAACGCCCAGAAGGGATTGTCCGCCACCTCCGAGGTCTCCTCCCAGACCTGCGACTGATCGGGCTTCAGCGTGCGGTGCGGCGCTGCCCCGGCGTAGGCCCGGGGCGGCGCCGCGGGCGGTCCATCCCGCCCTTGAAGGCGGTCGGACACGACGAAGGGGTGCCTTCCCTGGAGAAGGCACCCCTGATCATTTCGTTTCGACGGTCCGCGCACGGGGCCCGACCCCCGGCTCGATGTCAGTTCGAGCTCGGGTCCTGGGCTGGGTCCGTGCCGATCGGCCAGCTCATCCGTACGACCGTCCCCACGTCCTGGGGCTCGATGCTCACCTCGTCCGCCAGGCCGGTGATCACCGCCAGGCCCAGGCCGGGGGAGAACCCCGAGATGCCCCCGGGAGGGGTGTCGTCGGCATCGAGGAAGAGGCCGTCGAGCAGCGGTTCGCCATGGTCCGCGGTTTCCTCGGTCTCCTTGGAGGAGGCCTTGTCGGAGACCACGACCTCGAATCGTCGTGTAGCGCTCCCGTTGGCGCGTGATGCTCGGCTCGTGGTGTCGGTGCGGGGGTCCGACGCCGGATCAGGTCCGCTTCCGTCGATCAACTGCAGCAGGATCGGCTGCGTCGGGCAGTGCAGCTTGTGTGCCGCCACGGCCCTGGAGCAGGCCTCACCGACCGCCAGCCTGATCTCGTCGATCGCGGAGGCCGCGATGCCCGCCCGTCGTGCGACGGTCGCGGCCATGAGCCGTGCCGTGCGCACGTGGGCGGGAAGCGCGCTGATCGTGAGCGTGATGGTCGCCATCGCTCGCTCGAGGCTACTTCGCGGAGCGCTTGTCGATGGCTTCCTGCACCGTGTCGTGGATGCCGAACACCTTGGTCAGCCCGGTGATCCGGAAGATCTTCAGAATCCGTTCCTGGGTGCAGACCAGGTCCAGCGTCCCGTCGTGAGCGCGAACGCGCTTCAGACCGCCCACGAGCACACCGAGCCCCGTCGAGTCCAGGAACTCCACCTTCTCCATGTTGACCACGAGGTGGAAGTTGCCCTTGTTGACCAGGTCGATCAGCAGCTCGCGGAGCCGGGGCGCGGTATAGACATCGATCTCACCCTCAACGACGACGATCTCGGTGTCGCCCTCGGTGTAATGATCAAGCTTCAAGTCCACTAGTCCTCCAGCGCCGAACCGCGTATTTTCGCGAATGTCTCTGCCGGGCGTTACCCCACTCGCAGGCATTCAACCACGGGTGTCGTGAGTGTCTCCCCGCCGAACGGGTGGGCAAACCGCGACCCCGCGCAACTGTTCCCTCGGATGTCACACTGAAACCGATGTCCACCGGTGCCCATACCCCGTTCCGAAGGTCGTGTGCTCGGTGAACGTGTCCAGTGAGGAGGGTCTCGATGAGGCGATCGGAGCCCGTGCTCCCAGGTGTATGGCGTGATGAGACCCGGTATCCGCAGGTCACCCACATCGAGCGGGTGGCACCGAACGCGGGAGTGAGCGGGGACTGGCCCGAATGGACAGCCTCCCACTTGGTCGAACGGCTGACCGAACGGGGAATCACGGGTCCGTGGTCCCACCAGGCAGCCGCCGCCGACCTCGCACGCTCGGGCCGTGATGTGATCATAGCCACGGGCACCGCCTCGGGAAAGTCGCTTGCCTTCCTCATGCCCGCCGTCGACGCGGTCGACGCGGGCGGGACGGTGCTCTATCTCTCCCCGACCAAGGCGCTCGCCCAAGACCAACTCAGGTGGATTACGGACCTGGAACTTTCGGGCATGCGCGCGGCCGTCTACGACGGGGACACCTCCGCCGAGGAACGCACCTGGGTACGCGAACACGCCGACTACGTCCTCACCAACCCGGACATGCTGCACCACGGGATGCTCCCTCGGCATGGGGCCTGGGCGCGGTTCTTCAGGCGACTTCGTTACGTCGTGGTCGACGAGGCGCACCGGTACCGAGGTGTGTTCGGCTCCCACGTGGCGCAGATCCTGCGGCGACTGCGCAGGATCTGTGCCCGCTACCGGTCGGAACCGGTGTTCGTGCTGGCCTCGGCCACGTCCGGCTCGCCCGCCCAGAGCGCCACCCGGTTGACGGGGGTGCCGGTGACGGCGGTCAGTGAGGACGGCTCGCCCCGGCCGGGGATGTCGGTGGCGCTCGTGGAACCGGAGTTGACCGACCTGACCGGCGAACACGGAGCGCCCATCCGCCGCACGGCGCCCTCTCAGGCCGCCGAGATGCTGGTCGACCTGGTCCGGGACGGAGTCCGAACCCTGGTGTTCGTGCGTTCTCGACAAGGCGCCGAAGTGGTGGCGTTGACCGCCCAACGAATGCTGAGCGAACAGGGTGAACACGATCTGGCCGAACGGGTGGCGGCCTACCGAGGCGGCTATCTGGCGAGTGAGCGCCGGGAATTGGAGGACTCGCTCCGCAGCGGGAGACTCCTGGGGCTGGCCAGTACCAGCGCGCTGGAACTGGGCGTGGACATCAGTGGACTGGACGCGGTGCTCATCGCCGGGTGGCCGGGGACCCTGGCTTCGCTGTGGCAGCAGGCGGGGCGCGCGGGACGGCGTGGAAACGACGCCTTGGCGGTGTTCATCGCTCGCGATGACCCACTCGACACTTACCTGGCCCATCACCCGGAAGCTATTTTCGGACGCTCGGTCGAGGCGACCGTCCTGGATCCGGAAAACCCGCACATTCTCGGCCCACACCTGTGCGCGGCCGCTCAGGAGCTACCGATCACTCGCGCGGACTTCGATCTCTTCGGAGAGGCCACGGAGGAACGACTCGATGATCTCGTGGGCCGTGGGTTGCTGAGAAAGCGTCCTAGGGGATGGTTCTGGGTGAGCCATGAAAGGGCAAGCGACCTGGCCGATATCCGTGGGTCGGGTGGCCCGCCGGTGCGGATCGTCGATGTCGGCAGCGGCCAACTGCTGGGTGAGATCGACGAGGCCGCCGCCCATGGCACCGTCCACCCGGGCGCCGTCTACCTGCACCAAGGTGTCACCTACCTGGTGGACGCCCTCGACCTGGAGGAAGGGGTCGCCCTGGTACGTACGGCCGAGCCGCCTTACGGCACCTGGGCGCGGGACACCACGGACATCACCATCCGTTCGGTGCTGCGTCAGGAGACCTGGCCGAGCGGGGCCACCGTGCACTTCGGTGAGGTCGAGGTGGTCCGTCAGGTGGTGGGGTTCCTCAAAAGGGACGTGCGCACGGGGTCGGTCCTCGGCGAACAGCCCCTCGACATGCCCGAACGCACCCTTCAGACCCGAGCGGTTTGGTGGACACTGACCGAGGACGGCGAGAACCGGCTGCGCAAGGAGGACGTGGGGTTGCTCGGTGCCGCCCACGCCGCCGAACACGCCTCCATCGGGTTGCTGCCGCTCTTGGCCACCTGTGACCGTTGGGACATCGGCGGGGGGTCCACCTCCCTGCATCCCGACACCGGGCGGTTGACGGTGTTCGTCTACGACGGTTACGAGGGTGGGGCGGGATTCGCCGAACGGGGCCACGCCGCCGCGCGTGAATGGCTGTCGGCGACCCGGGCGGTGATCGCCGACTGTGAGTGCGACCAGGGGTGCCCCTCCTGCATCCAATCGCCCAAGTGCGGTAGCGGCAACGAACCGCTCAGCAAGTCCGGGGCGCTTCGGCTCTTGGACGAGGTCTTGGCGATGGCACCGCAGGGCGAAGCGAACGACGGCTCCAAGACGCGGCCGAAGCCATTCATGGGATGAGTTATCCACAGGCTGGGGATGGTCGCTTCCCTCTCGGCCCGTCACCGCTCAACCTGGTGGAGGGCGGAACCTCATCCGCCCCCTCACCAGGGAGGTTCCGTGTTCCCCTACCCGTGCCCGACCACACCCGTATCCGATGACCGGGGATTGACCACCGCCGAATACGCCGTGTGCACCCTCGCGGTCGTGGCGTTCGCCGGGCTCCTCTACGTCATCCTCACCGGTGACGTCGTCCAGTCCGCCCTCACCTCCACCATCGTCGATGCGCTCCGCTCCGACCGCTGAGCGCGGCTCCACCACCATGGAAACGGCCATGGTGCTTCCCGCGCTGTTGCTCGTCCTGGCCATCGCCCTCGGTGCGATCGGAGCGGCCGCGGCCCAGCTCGCCTGTGCCGACGCCGCCCGTATCGGGGCCAGGGCGCTCGCCCGAGGCGAAGCACCCGAACGGGCCCGTGCCCTGGCGCTCGACGCGGCCCCCGGTGGCGCCCAGGTCGAATTCACCATCGAGGACGGTATGGCCCGGGTCGTCGTGCGGTCCCAGGTACGCCTCGGGCCGGCACGGACACCACCGGTGGGGGTCGGTGGCAGCGCCACGATCCCCCTGGAGCCAGGCCTGTGAGGGGTGGCGACGCGGGCACCGGTACCGCGGGAAGTGTCTTCGTGTGCCTGGTGCTCATGTTCTTCACCTACGCGGGGCTCACCGGTGCCGCTCTCGTACTGAAGCGGGAGCGGGTGGGGGCCGCCGCCGACCTCGCGGCGCTCGCGGCCGCCGCCCGAGCCCACCAAGGGGAGGAAGAAGCCTGCTCCATCGCCGCCGAGACCGCGATGGCCAACGGTGCCGACCTCCACGACTGCGCCCTCCACGTCCACACCGTCACCGTGACGGTCGCCTCTCCCACATCCCTTCTCCCCTTGACCCTGCGGGCCCGAGCGCGCGCCGGTCCCGCTCACGACCCCACCGAGGAGGTGGAATGACCGCCTATCCGGCTGCGTTGTGCGTTCTGTTGCTCTGCGGTTCCCCATCACAGACCGAGGGCACCGTGCCCTGCCCACCGCCGGTGTCGGCCTCCCAGAACCTCGAAACGGTCAAGAGAGCGCTTGGGGACCTCGAGAGGCCGGCCGAGGTGGTTCCATCCCCCTCGCCCTTCCCCTCCGAGCAAGGCGCCTTCGAGCAGTCGACCCCTGAGGCGGGCACCGACGCCTGGCAGGGGGCGCTTGGTCCCCTCGTCCCGTGCGACGGTTCCTCGCGCCACGCCGATGACCATGAACCCACCCGCGCCCTTGAAGTGAACGCCCTTGAAGTGAGCGCCATGGTGGGGCCCGATCCGGTTCGGGTGCCGGCGGCCGGTGACACGAGCCTGGAACCTGCCAAGGAGCGGACCGCTTCCGGGGTCGAGGAAACGGAGGCGACGTCCGTACCGGCGGACCTGGAGGACCCAGAGGGCGTGAAGACCTTCGATGGGGCAGGGCCTTCCGCAGGTGGTGACGGTCCGGCGGAATCGGATACGCCTTCGCAGGAGGCACCCTGGGCCCAAGAGGACGTCCTTTCCTCAAGGACCGACCCCGGAGAGAACAGCCAGAAGAACGGCATGCTCGGCCAAGCGGCGCCGGACAGGACGCGGGCGACCATCCTCAGGAGTCAAGACCGGGCCGAAAACCACCGGTCGGAGGACCGGTCCGCGAGTGAGGCGGAGGAACGACCACCGAGCAAGAAGCTGGAAGGGCCGTACACGACGGATTCGGTCGGTCACTTCGCCTTCGCGGAAGCCTCCCCGGCAAGAGCGGTCGAACGTGTCGTGGGGGTGACCTCGACCACGCTGCTGCTCCTGCTCGGCTTCGGTACCCTCGCCCTGCGCCTTTCCCTCGGCTGGCCACGCTTCCCACCGCTCTACCTGGGCCGTCGCCGAATCGGAAAGGAGCCCACCGATCCCTGACGGGGGATCGGAGGAAAGGGGCCGGCTCCGACCGTGAGGACCTGGGGAACACGCCGTCCACCGATGCGCACACACCGGCACCGGCCCCACACCGACATCGGTCCCACTAGGGCATCAGCGCGGAGCCCAGGAGTTCGGCGGCCATCGGCACCAGACCGATCAGGACGAAGGCGGGTAGGAAGCACAATCCCAACGGTGCGACGACCAGTACGCCCAGCCGTTCGATACGCGCGGTCGATCGGGCCCGAAGCGATCGACGCAGGTCCCGCACGTGCCGATCGAGCAAGTCCGCGACCGGGGCACCGGTCTCGGTGGCCCGGGCCAGGTCCCGCCCCACCGCCACCAGTGGTTCCGGTAGGGCCGATCGCCGCCACGCCATGGCCGGTTCCGCACCCAAGCGCAGCTGTTCGGAGACGGCGGCCAACTCTTCCCCCAAACTCCCACGAGCGGCGCCGGAGACCGCCCTCAGGCAGACCGGAAGTGTCGCGCCGGCTCGAATACCCGAGGCGATCAGCCCGATCAACACCGGGAGTTCACCGGTGACCGGAAGCCGATCCGGGCCGGTCCGGCCCCGAAGCCTTCGCCACCACAGCAGGAGGACACCGACGAACACGACGACTCCGGCGCCCGCGCCCAAGAGTGCCGTCACCGCCACCACCACCGCGGTCGAGAAGGCCACCCGAAGCCAAGGTCCGGACCGAAAACCTTCCGCACGTGGTGGGGCCACCGCACGCTGTTCGGCCGCTCGTGCCGGTCCGAACGAGACCCATACCGCCGCCACCGTGCACACGATGGTCGAAACCTCGAAGACCACCCTGCTCCTCCTCACACCGATGTTCGTTCTTTGGATCGTTCAGGGGTGGTCCACGGCGCCCCGGACCAGCCGCAGGGTCCACCAAGCACCGATCAGGTCCAACAGCAGACCTCCCCCCAGGCACAGCAGACCCAGGGGTGTGGTGAACAGGAAAGCCAGGGGAGAACCACCGAGTCCCCCCGACATCGCCAGCCCCACCAAGGGCAGACCCGTCAACATCAGCGCGGTGGTCCTGGGCCCTGCGGTCCGTGCGCAGACCTCCGCACGCAACTCCTCCTGTTCGGTGAGGTTGGCGGCCAGTTCGTCGACCACGGCCGCCAGACCGGCACCCGTCTCCGAGGCCACCTCCCAGCACACCGCCAGGTACGACAGCGCGTGAAGCCCTTCCTCCCGCCTTGCCGTACGGCGCAACGACTCCGCGTCCGTGAGCTCTCCCACGAGGGGCCCTGCCTCCACCGCGGCCACACGCAGGGCCGATTCGGGTGGTTGTCCGGCACGGAGTTCGGCGGCCATGACGCGACAGAGCCAGATCAGGGCCCGACGCCGCTCCGCGTCCTCACGCCGGATCGCCAAGGGCGATCGGAACGAGGGGGCGGACCACCGTCCGGTCCGAGGCCGGGACAGAATCGACGTCAACCGGTATCGACCCGCCCAGGGTGGCGCCCACAACAGGGCCGCCGCCAACGCGCACACGACCAGGAGGGTCAGCGCGGCCACCGAGACCCCAGCCGGTCGCTCAACTCCGCCGCTCCGATGTGCTCGTGCCTACGGCCGTCCGGGGTGAAGGCCACCGCGGGTACCGCGCTCACCAAGCCGGAAGCCTCACGTCGCAGGGTTCGGATCTCGGCCAATCGTCTGCCGCCCCGGTCTCGGACCAAGTGCACGATCAGCACCCCGGTGGCGGCGAGTTGGCTGTGCACCGCGGCCCGGTCCATTCCGGCGGCGCAGCCCATCGCTTCCACCCGCGCGGGAACTTCTCCCGCGCCGTTGGCGTGGAGGGTGCCGGCGCCACCCTCATGACCGGTGTTCAGCGCACCCAGTAGGGAGACGATCTCCGGGCCTCGAGCCTCCCCGACCACCAAGCGGTCCGGACGCATGCGCAACCCCTGTCGGACCAGGGTCTCCAAAGACACCTCCCCACTGCCCTCGATGTTGGCCGGGCGTGTCTGAAGACGCACCACGTGCGGGTGCTCGGGGCGTAGCTCGGGCGAATCCTCCGCCAGTACGATCCGTTCGTTCGGGGACACCAGGGACAACAGACAGGACAGCAGGGTGGTCTTACCGGTTCCGGTCCCCCCGCTGATCAGGAAGGGCACTCGATGCTCGATCAGGGCGCGCAGCAACTCGGCTCCGCAGGGAGTGAGCGATCCGCACTCGATCAACCTGTCCAGGCCGAAGACCCGGCTCGGTGGCATACGTAGTGACACGCAGGCGCTTTCGGCGGTGATCGGTGGAAGGACGGCGTGCAGCCTCGCTCCACCGGGCAGTCGAGCGTCCACGTACGGCGAGGCCGCGTCCAGGCGTCGCCCGGCTCGAAACGCCAGTCGCTGGGCCAACCGCCGGACCTCGTCGGCCGAGTCGAACCGCACGTGGGTCACCCGACGCAGACCCTCTCCGGTGTCCACCCACACTTGGTCGGGTCCGTTGACGAGGATGTCGGTGACGCCGGTGGTCATCAGTTCCTCCAGCGGCCCCGCTCCGTAGAGGTCCGCGCTCAGCGTGCGGGTGAGTTCGAGCATGTCCGTGCCGCCCAGGAGGGCGCCTTCCGCACGTAGGGCGGAGGCGACGTTGGCCGGAGTGATCGGGGACCCATCGGCCACGAAGCGGTTGCGCACCCGCTCCAGCAGGGCCTTGCGTTGCTCCGTGGTCACCGTTCCGGCCGACGCCTCCTGGCCCGGTGGTGTGGTGGGAACCGGACGGCCCACGCCATCGGGTCCTCTCGTGTTCGTGAACGGGCTCGCTCCTTCCTCACCACTCCTGGGCGGCGCCGGGTTCGAAGAGCCGTGCCACAACCGCTCGATGCGCTTCATCCCGCCTCCAAGGGGGCGAGGGAAGCCCTGATCACACGGTCCGCGTACCTGGCCATCGGAGACCTGGAACGTCGGGCGGGCACCTCTCCGGCGGTCAGGACACGGGAGAGCCCCGGTTCCGGTGGGAGGTCGGCGCCGAGTTCGACCCCCAGGCTCGTGGCGACCACCGAGGTGGATAGGCCGCCCCGGGAACCGCGTACCACCAGCCGAAGCCGATCGGTCTCCCTGCGCAGGGAGCCGACCATCCGCGCGGCCGACACCACGGCGTGCACGTCCGCGGGAACGATCACCAATACCAGGTCGGAACGGTTGAGGAAGACCCGGGTGGCGGGGTCGAAGGAACGTGGCAGATCGACCACCACCAGGTCACATCCACGGCGGGCCGAGGCCAGGACGGATCGGGCCGCACCCACGGGAAGGGCCTCTCCCTCCCCCTCGGCACCGCGTGCCCAGGTGAGTACGTCCACCAGACCCGCGTGGGGCAGCCCTTTCCGCAGCGCTCGCCAGGGGGTTCGAGAACGCTGGTCCAGCAGGTCGCCCCAGCCGGTTCGAGGGTTTCTCGGGGAGTGGTCACAGCCGAGGTAGATGTCGGGGCCACACCCCAGGGGGTCGGCGTCCAACAGAGCCGTGGACCTCCCCGCGCGTTCCCCGGCCAAGGCGAGGGCGACCGCGAACAGACTGGCTCCGGCCCCACCGCGACCACCGATGACGGACACGGTGGGGGCGGGGCGGCGATCACCGACCGTGGCGAGGAGTTCCACGAGCAACGCCTCGTCTCGCGGAAGCCGGTAGAGGGGTGGTGGGCGGTCACGCTTCGGGGTGGTCCTTGGGAAGTGGGGGGTCGGTGTGGGCTCCGGGGGGTCGGCTCGTGTGGTGGCCGGCCGTGTGGCCTGGGGAAGCACCGTGTCCGATCGCCAGGACGATGCTCGCCGAGGAGCGGTATGGGGTTCTGGGGCGCTTCTCCCGGGCAGGGTCGGGGGACGGCCCTCCTGGCCCGGAGGGTCCGGAGCCCGGGGCGAGGGGCTCGGGGCATCGGGCGAACGGGTGATGAGGACCGACCGAGGATGGGGAGGCGGGCTCAGGGCCCGCAGGGCGTGCTCCAGGTCCGCGTCGATGATGACCAGGGGCGATCGGTGCCAGGCGTGGAGTGCCTGCCCGAGGTCGGGAACCGCGGTGACCTCGGTGGCGGCCGCCGTGGCCAGTCTGTGCAGATCGTCGAGGAGCGCCGGGTTCGTGGTGATGACGAGGGGGCGCCGCGAAACGTCCATCGAGCCTCCGATGAGGGCTGGGAATGCCCTTTCGACATTGGTCGACACCGGACGATGACGGAAGTGGGGTCCGTGGATCTGTGGATAACTCCGGACGAGGACGTTCGCGTGGGTCTGGAGCCGCAGGAGGGAGACCGGTCCGAGGTTCCTCTCCGTGGGAGAACGTCCCAAGGGGTGAGTTCACTCCACCCGACGGGTGGGACACAGGTGGGGGCGCTCGCGTGTCCCACCCGCCGGGGGGTGGAGCGGATGTTTCGAGCCGTCCCTCGAGGGGGAATCGGGGCGACCCGGGTCCGGCCCTGGGGGGACGGGTCGGCTATCCGCTCTCCTGGGAGGAATCGACGGGAATGGTCATGGGACTCCCGCTGACATTGGAGAAGGTCCACTGTTGGCAGGTCGTCGCGGAGGATGGTCGGCCTCTCCACCGGGGCGATGTCTCCGCCTTGTCGAGGGTCACTCGAAAGTGCGGGTTCATCTCGATTCCCAGCGAGGACATACTCCTGCGTTCGACTTCTGGAGAAGACGCTACCACGACCGATTGCGTATGGTCTTGGAAAAACAGAGGGAAATCTTCATCCAACCATCTTTCCATCGAAGAAGGGGTGGCGTACAAAGAAAGCACCTGGTGGCGAAGACCCACCCCGACACGGAGTTCGGGAACCCACGCATCGCTGGGCCCCATAGGGCCTGTCCAGGTCTGGCGAGACCGAGTCTGGCCAGGTCGGACTATATATCCGTGACGCTTGCTAACCCGTTCTTCCGGGCCGGAAACGGCGCCCCGGGCCAAGGCCCGAGGCGCCGTCCAATGTGTGCGGGCCTTGGGGTGGAGAAGGCCCGGTTGTTTTCAAACGTTCAAGCGTAATCGAAATGGTATCGAATATATGGCTACTCGCCGGTAAAGATATGGCCTTCGTGGAATTCGGTGCCCTTGTGCCAGAAACGACCGAGAGCTTCTACACCCTTCTTCGATCGCCTGAGCATCCGATGTCCACCGGTCAGCCTCGCTTGAGCGCCTCGCAGGTGGCGAGGGAATCCTGGGCGCCCGCGAACACCGCACGGCAGCAGTACACGACCCACCTGGCGACGCCTTCGGGGGTTCCCGTCAGGTACCCGCGCAGCGCCGGGCCGTATTCGTCCTTCAACGTCTGGTGCCCCAGTTCCGAGGCGACCAACGACTTCGGGTCCAGACCACGCTCGATGAGGGTCAGCCGCTCGGCGGCGCGGGCCACCAGGCCATCGCCCCAGCCGAACGGGCGGATCGCCATCAATTCACCGTGCACCAGTGATGAGGTGACCAGAGCGGGCACCTTCGTGCGGGCCTCCAACAGCTGGTACAGGCCCTCCAGGCGTGCGGAGGCCATCGAGGTGCTCGGTGCGGGTCCCAATTCCAACGGATCCTCGACCCGCTCACCCTCCAGACGAGGACGTCCCAGAGCCTCCTCGGAGACGGCGTCCGCCGCGGCCAGCGTGTGCAGGCGCGCCAGCGTCTGTCGCGGTGCCTTGGGCCAGGTGTCCACCATGCCGCCCAATTCGCCACCGACACGGAGCGCGCCCTTGATCCGAGTGTCGTACACGTGGCCCGCGCGGATCTCGTCCATCGAGACCTCGGCACCCTCCAACGCCGCGGAGGCGCACGCACCGCGTAGAGAGGACTCCAGGGACACGTCGTTGCTACGCCGACGCAGGATCCGGTGGTCACGTAGTCGGTCGACCAGGGTCCGCGTCTCGTCGACCGCGTCGCTCACACCCGGTAGCCCGGCGATTCGGGACAGTGGGTCGGACATGGAGGCAGAACTCGATTCGCTCACGTCAACCAACACTACGCTCCGGTAATACCGGGCGTCTCCCTCCCGGTCCAGGCGAAAACGAACCGCTCGTCGCGTCGTGACGACCGTTCATCGCCTGTTCGCCGCGCGTGAGGCCCTCACCGTCGCTGGAACGCGGTCTGGTTGTTCACCTGGCATAGCGCACATGATTAATTGGACCAACAGTCAACGTAAGGAGAGTCACAGTGGCCGACAGCACTCCCGCGAGCCAGGAGACACTGTCCAACCTTCTCCAGGAAACCCGTAGCTTCCCGCCGCCGGCGGACCTCGCCGCGAACGCCAACGTCAAGGCGGACGCCTACGAGGTCGCGGCGGCCGACCGCCTCGGCTTCTGGGAGGAGCAGGCCCGGAGGCTCCAGTGGGAACAGCCCTGGGACACCGTCCTGGAGTGGAACCATCCCTACGCGAAGTGGTTCGTCGGCGGCAAGCTCAACGCTTCGGTCAACTGCGTGGACCGCCACGTCGACGCCGGCCTGGGCGACCGTGTCGCCCTTCAGTGGGAGGGCGAGCCCGGCGACAGCCGCAGCATCACCTACGCCGACCTCAAGGACCAGGTCTCCCAAGCGGCCAACGCCCTCACCGAACTGGGCGTGGCCAAGGGCGACCGTGTCGCCATCTACATGCCGATGATCCCCGAGACGGTCGTGGCCATGCTGGCCTGCGCCCGACTCGGTGCCGTGCACATGGTCGTCTTCGGTGGATTCTCCGTGGACGCCCTCGGCCAGCGCCTCGACGACAGCCAGGCCAAGCTCGTCATCACCGCCGACGGTGGCTACCCGGCGTGGCAAGCCCAGCGCCCTCAAGCCCGCCGTCGACGAGGCCGTGGCGAACCGGCCCACCGTCGAGAACGTCCTCGTCGTCCGTCGCACCGGCCAGGACGTCGAGTGGACCGACCGCGACGTGTGGTGGCACGAGGTCGTCGGCTCCGCGAGCACCGAGCACACTCCCCAGGCCCATGACGCCGAGGACCCGCTGTACATCATGTACACCAGCGGAACCACGGCCAAGCCCAAGGGCATCCTGCACACCACCGGCGGCTACCTCACCCAGACCTCCTACACCCACTGGGCGGTCTTCGACCTCAAGCCGGAGACCGACGTCTACTGGTGTGCGGCCGACATCGGCTGGGGGACCGGCCACTCCTACATCGTCTACGGCCCCCTCTCCAACGCGGCCACCGTCGTCATGTACGAGGGGACCCCGGACACCCCGCACAAGGGCCGATTCTGGGAGATCATCGAGAAGTACAAGGTCACCATCGCCTACATGGCGCCCACCGCGATCCGTACCTTCATGAAGTGGGGGGACGAGGTCCCGGCCAAGTACGACCTGTCGAGCCTGCGCGTCATCGGTTCGGTCGGTGAACCGATCAACCCCGAGGCCTACGTCTGGTACCGGGAGAACATCGGCGGTGGCACGACTCCGGTCGTGGACACCTGGTGGCAGACCGAGACCGGTGCCATCATGGTCAGCCCCCTGCCCGGAGTCACCTCCGCCAAGCCCGGAGCCGCCATGCGCGCCGTGCCCGGTGTCGAGGCCGACGTGGTGAACGAACAGGGTGAGTCCGTGCCCGACGGCGAGGGCGGTTTCATCGTCATTCGTGAACCGTGGCCCGCCATGCTCCGTGGCATCTGGGGCGACGACCAGCGCTACAAGGACACCTACTGGTCACGCTTCGAGGGCCTCTACTTCCCCGGTGACGGTGCGAAGAAGGACGAGGACGGGGACCTGTGGCTGCTCGGCCGCGTGGACGACGTCATGCTCGTCTCCGGCCACAACATCTCCACCACCGAGGTGGAGTCGGCCCTGGTCTCCCACCCCAAGGTCGCCGAGGCCGCCGTCGTCGGTGCCGCCGACAAGGTGACCGGGCAGGCGATCGTCGGCTTCGTCATCCTGCGAGGCGGCTTGGAGGAGGTCCCGGAGGAGCTGGTCCAGGAACTACGCGACCACGTCGGCGGCTCACTCGGGCCGATCGCCAAACCGGGCAGGCTCCTGGCGGTACCGGAACTGCCCAAGACTCGTTCCGGCAAGATCATGCGGCGTCTGCTGCGGGACATCGCCGAGAACCGGGACATCGGTGACACCTCCACTCTCACCGACTCTTCGATCATGGAAGTGATCGCCAAGCAGTTGCCCTCGGCCAAGAAGGGTGACTGAGCCGGACGCGGGAGACCACCGTGACGGAGCCCGCGCTCCCCACGGTGGCGGCCGGTCCGAGTGTCTTTGACCCGGCTATCCATGGATCGCAGGCGCCCCGCCCTTTCGAGGGGTGGGGCGCCTTTACGGCTGTCTCCCCAAGGAAATCCGAAAGTGCCGTTTTTGCGTGCCGTAGGAGACATCCGTGGTGGGGCATGTGCGAGGATGCGGAGGATCATCCGCGTGTTCGGACCGAGAGAAGGGAACCCCCACGATGGTGGATAAGCCGGGTACCGGCCGACCTGGCGCTGCCGGCGAACCCGAACGTTCCATCGGTGAACTGGTCACCGACGCCACCGACAATCTCTCCCGCATCGTCAAGCTCGAGATCAAGCTCGCCAAGCTCGAAGCCAAGGCGGACGCCACCAGGATCGGCAAGAGCATCGGTGAGTTCGGCGTCGCCGCCGTCATCTTGCACCTCGTCGCGATCCTGTTCTCCATCACCGCCGGTTTCTTCTTGGCGGAGGTCTTCGGGTGGCGGTACTGGACCTCGTTCCTCACCGTCACCGGTTTCTACCTGCTGATAGCGCTGATCTTCGCACTGGTCGCCATCATCAACCTGCGCCGTCGCCAAGGCCTGGCCCGCACCATGGTCACCACTTCCCGACTCATGGCCATCCTGCGCGGGGAGATCCGTCCGCCCAAGGGCGGGAGCGGGGCCACCGCCGTCAGTGAGGCCGGGGCCACCGCTGTCACCGGGGCCACCGCCGTCAGCGAGGCCGGGTCCACCACCCCCTCGAACAGCTAGCCGCCCACGGGTGCTGGACGACTCGGCCGCCTACATCGACGGCCCTTGGACCCACGGAGCGGTGAGCGCCGCCGGTGCCCGGTTCCACGTGGCCGAACTCGGGGAAGGGCCCCTCGTCCTCCTCTTGCACGGTTTCCCCCACTTCTGGTGGGCCTGGCGTCACCAACTGGTTCATCTGGCCGAGGCGGGTTATCGCGCCGTCGCCGTGGACCTGAGGGGCTACGGTGCCAGCGACAAGACACCCCGCGGGTACGACCTGGTGGGCCTGGCCCAGGACATGGCGGGACTGGTCCGTGCCCTCGGAGCCGCCGACGCCGTCGTGGTCGGTCATGGCGTGGGTGGACTGATCGGTTGGACGATGACCGCCTACCACCCGGGGACGGTCCGTGCCCTGGCGGCGATCTCCGCGCCTCACCCCAGGCGTGCGATCCGGATCCTGCTCTCTTTGGGACCGGGCGTAGGCCACGTACTCCGTGCTCAAATTCCGATCCTGCCCGAACATCGCCTGCTCGCCGATGGCTGCGTTCGTGTGGGTGAACTCCTCCAAGCCTGGTCGGGGCCTGGATGGTCGGACCGGGAGGCCGTGGAACGTTACCGACTCGCCTTCTCGATCCCGAAGGTTTCGCACTGTTCGTTGGAGTACCACCGCTGGATCTTCCGGTCGCGGTGGCGTTTGGACGGACTGCGGTACAACCGTCGGATGCGTACCCCGGTACGGGTTCCCGTTCTGCAACTTCACGGTTCCCTGGATCCGGTCTGCCCTCCGAAGGTGGCCCGGTCCTCACGGCGTCTGGTCGAGGCCCCCTACCGGTGGGAGTCGGTGGAGGACGTCGGACACTTCCCACACGAGGAGCGGCCTCATCGAGTGAACGAGGCTCTCGTAGGGTGGATACGGGACAACGACGGGGAACGGCGGTGAAGAACCGATGACGACTCGGACCGAAGGCGGGCGGGACCGTAACGAGAGTGGTCAGGCACAGAATCAGCGACCACGTGATCGTTACGGGCGTCCCCTGCCGCACGGCAGCGAGGGTGAGGTCGAACGGGTCCCCGACGACGCCGAGTTCACCGTGGAGGAAGGCCTGAGCGAGGCTCAGCGGCTTCTGGACGAGGGGTACGCCTTCACGGCCCATGAGGTGCTCGAAGCGGTCTGGAAGTCCTCACCCGAACCGGAGCGCGAACTGTGGCGAGGGCTGGCACAGACCGCGGTGGGGGTCACCCACGCGCAGCGTGGCAATCGGATAGGGGCGGCCCGTCTGCTCCGCCGGGGCGCCGACCGGGTGGCGGGATTCGGCCCGGTGGCTCCACATGGCGTGGACGTGATGGGGGTCGCCGCGTTCGCTCGTGGGTTGGCCGATGACCTCGACACCGGACGCGCGACCTCCGGAGACGGGATCGATCCTTCCGGGATGCGGCTCCGTACGACGTAGTTCTGTTCGGACCGAATCCCACACCCTGCCCAGGCGAAGGGGACCTGGGGCCATCTGAAGTCACTGTGTCTGGTGTGACCAGAGTTAATCATTACCGTTTTGTATTCAGATGAGTGATTTGGTGCTAATGTGTGATTAACGCATTATGCAATAAAATATGTCCTCATGAGGCATGGTAAATCCTTTATTCCGAATTTCGAGATCACCATGGGGTCACATCTTCGGGCTCACTTGGGGAAATGGTGAATCGGGTCTCTTATTTATTCGCGATCATGCGTACAATCCCCGGATCACCGCTCGTTGGTACGTCATGCGGGCGGCGTGCACCATACAGAAAGGTGGCACCGCTTCGACCCCGACTCGCGTGCCGTCGCTCCAGCTCTGCACCCTTTCGAGCGGCGGGACGCACACGGCGGTGCGCGGCACCGGAGCCCGAGAGGTAGCTGTTCCGCACACCTTCGATGACGGGGCCGAAAAGGATGTGCCCGTCTCAAGGAGGACGGATTGTCTGGGCTCAACCTGGCCGCGGAAAGCGGCATGGTCCTGGCACTGGAAGGCAGGGATCTCACCCTCGTCATCATCGTCATGGTGGTCGCGCTCTTGGCGCTCGCCGTGGCGGGAATGCTCGTACGTGAGGTCTTGGCCGCAGGCCAGGGCACGGAGCGAATGCGTAACATCGCGGTCGCCGTTCAGGAAGGCGCTGGAGCCTACCTGAAACGACAGTTCCGCACCCTCGTGGTCTTCATCGTCGTCATCCCACTTCTTCTACTTCTGCTCCACGCCGACACATGGGCCATCGCCATCGGCAGGTCGGTCTTCTTCGCGCTCGGGGCCCTGCTCTCCGCCGCCACCGGTTTCATCGGAATGTGGCTCGCGGTCCGCGGCAACGTCCGCGTGGCCGCCGCGGCACGCGGAGGCGGAGAGAGCGACAGCCGTACCGCCATGCGCATCGCCTTCCGCACCGGTGGCGTCGCCGGCATGATCACCGTCGGCCTCGGTCTGCTGGGCGCCGCCATCGTCGTCCTCATCTACCGGGAGAACGCCCCCATCGTCCTGGAGGGCTTCGGGTTCGGTGCCGCTCTTCTCGCGATGTTCATGCGTGTCGGTGGAGGCATCTTCACCAAGGCCGCGGATGTCGGTGCCGACCTCGTGGGCAAGGTCGAACAGGGCATCCCCGAGGACGACCCTCGCAACGCCGCCACCATCGCCGACAACGTCGGCGACAACGTGGGTGACTGCGCGGGCATGGCCGCGGACCTCTTCGAGTCCTACGCCGTGGTCCTGGTCGCCTCGCTCATCCTCGGCCGGGTCGCCTTCGGCACCGAAGGGCTCGTCTTCCCGTTGCTGGTCCCGATGATCGGGGTCATCACCGCCATCATCGGCATCTTCATCGTGGCCCCCAGGGCCAAGGACAAAACCGCGATGAGCGCGATCAACCGCGGTTTCTTCATCTCTGCGGCCATTTCCGCCATCCTGGTCATCGTCACCGCCTACTGGTACCTGCCCGACGACTTCGGTGACCTGAAGGGCGTCAGCTCCTCCGTTCTCGCCGAGATCGAAGCCGCCGGTACCAACCCCGACCCCAGGTTCATCGCGATCGCCGCCGTACTCATCGGCCTCGTGCTCGCCGCCGCGATCCAGCTCCTCACCGGATACTTCACCGAGACCGACAAACGGCCGGTCAAGGACATCGGGGAGAGTTCGAAGACGGGCGCCGCCACCGTCATCCTGTCCGGCATCTCCGTCGGCCTCGAGTCCGCGGTCTACTCGGCGTTGCTCATCGCGGGTGCCGTCTACGCCGCCTTCCTCTTGGGCGGTGGTTCCATCACGCTCAGTCTGTTCGCCGTCGCCCTCGCCGGCACCGGTCTGCTCACCACCGTGGGCATCATCGTCGCGATGGACACCTTCGGCCCCGTCGCCGACAACGCTCAGGGCATCGCGGAGATGTCCGGCGACGTCGAGGGCAAGGGCGCCGACGTCCTCACCAGCCTCGACGCGGTCGGTAACACCACCAAGGCGATCACCAAGGGCATCGCGATCGCCACGGCCGTGTTGGCCGCCACGGCCCTCTTCGGTGCGTTCCGCACCTCCGTGCAGGAGCGCCTCGGGGGCGACGAGGTGTTCTCCCTGTCCCTGGACAACCCCGACGTCCTCGTCGGAGTGATCATCGGCGCGGCCGTCGTGTTCTTCTTCTCCGGACTCGCCATCATGGCGGTCGGCCGTGCCGCACAACGAGTGGTACTGGAAGTACGCAACCAGTTCCGTACTCGCCCCGGCATCATGGACGGCAGCGAGAAGCCCGAGTACGCGCGGGTCGTCGACATCTGCACCAAGGACTCGCTGCGGGAGCTGGTCACTCCCGGACTCCTCGCGGTCCTCACCCCCATCGCCGTCGGTTTCGCCCTTGGCTACGCGCCACTGGGCGCCTTCCTTGGCGGTGCCATCGCCGCCGGTGTGCTCATGGCGGTCTTCCTGTCCAACGCCGGAGGTGCCTGGGACAACGCCAAGAAACTCGTGGAGGACGGTCACCACGGTGGCAAGGGTTCGGCCTCCCATGAGGCCACGATCATCGGCGACACCGTCGGCGATCCCTTCAAGGACACCGCCGGACCGGCGATCAACCCGCTGCTGAAGGTCATGAACCTGGTCGCCCTGATCGTCGCGCCCACCGTGGTGATGTACGCGGACAACCTCGCCCTCCGAATCGGGGTGAGCGTCCTCGCCCTGGGTCTGCTCGTTGGTGCGGTGCTCTGGTCGAAGAACCGTGGATCCGGTACCGAGACCGAGCTCGCGGAGATCAGCGGTGAGTCCGCGCCCAAGGGTGCTCCGGAGGCCGGTGGCGACACCGAGGTCACCGGAGGGGGCCGCCCGACGGTCGGCGTGGAGGACTCCGGTACCGATGAGGAGGCGAACGGAGATGGAACGCGTAAGGAGGAGGCTCACGCCGGTGACATGGGGAAGGAATGATCCTCGGCCGGAGCGTGGCCGATTCCGAACGTGTTCCACGTGGAGCTGAGCCACCGAGTACGTGAGCTCGCGCGTGCCGGCTCCGCGAATCCGACCGCTTCGAGGTGGAGGGCCCTCTTGCCCCTCTTCCGAGCATGATGGGCGGCCGTCCGGAACCCCCCGGGCGGCCGCTCGTCGCACGCACTTACCCTGAGGAAGAGAGCGTGGTCGGCAAGACCGGGCGTGTAGTGAGGGGGAGTGATTCCGAGGTGTCCGGAGCAAAGGGGCTGGTCGTCATCCTGGGAGCCATGTTCGGTTTCATGGCGCTCCTGGCCATCATCGCCACGGTGGTGTCCCCATGAGTCGCACCCTGTTGTTGATGCGGCACGCCAAGGCGGAGGACGGGTTCGGGGTGGCGGACTTCGATCGCGCGCTCAGTGAGAAGGGGCGCAAACAGGCCGAGCGTGTCGGACACCTGCTCACGGAGCGGGGCTACGCGCCGGACCACGTCATTTGTTCCTCGGCCAAGCGCACCGGCCAGACCCTGGAAGGGGTCTTGGGAACCATGGGGCTGAGTCCCGAAGTCGACCACACCGAGGCCGCTTACCTGGCCGGGCCTGAGAGCCTCCTGGAACTCGTCACCTTCGTGGATCCCGAGGTGCGTACCCTGCTGGTCGTCGGGCACAACCCGACCATCGCCCAAGTGGCGGCCTCGTTCGTGGGCCACCAGGCACTGGCCGCCTTCTCGCCGGCCACCGTGGCCGCGGTGGAGTTGGACGTGGAGTGGCTCTACGCGGCCCCGGGAACCGGCACGGGTCAGATCCTCAACTGATGTGACCCAAGACACTCTCTGTGTGGTTTGCTTGGGGCGAGATCGGGGGGTAGTGTTCTCCGAGTCGCCTCCGATCGGCCCAAGGCCGCGAGGAGGGCCACATCTTCTCGATCGAAGCGAACACGGGTTCTCCGTGGGCGTGATCGGACTTTGATTCAGACACCCTCTCTTCTTCAGCCGAAGTGGTTCGGGCACTCCCTGAAACATGTAGGATGACGAGAGTCGCTTTAAAGCCCGGCGGAAACTCGGAGTGGAAACTCCAAGG
>NZ_ANBD01000180.1 GCF_000341005.1 Nocardiopsis alkaliphila YIM 80379
CGCTCACGAGCAGTAAACCCCAAGATCAACTTTGAAACCGCCCTGCGTGTGGGGAGAGCGAAGCGGGCGGGGTCATCACCCCCATGAGTGGGGGAGTGTTCGGGGTGGGGCGCCGAGGACCTGGGGCGCCCCACACCCGAAAACACGGTTACGCGCCACCCGCAACACCGGCACGAAATCGATCTTGCTCCCAGGGTCACGGAAATCGCTTTCCGTGACCCTGAGGGCAAGATCACGAACGAAACAGGCCCGACACAGGGCCGCCGGACCGGTGGGCCTTCCCCCACCCCGGTCCAAAACCT
>NZ_ANBD01000181.1 GCF_000341005.1 Nocardiopsis alkaliphila YIM 80379
CACGAGACAAGCCAGACAAGCAGGTAGGCATCCGGCCGCCCAGCGGCCGCCTGGCGGCCCGAAGGGCCCTGCCCCCTGACCACACCTCCCCCGTTTCCCGCTAGCCGCCCACTCCGCCGTTGAAGCAAGCGGGTCAAGGCCACCGGCCCGGCAACCACCGCACACATCATCGCCTTGACGCGCGCAGCAAAAACGGCCACCATCACGCGGCCGGGAAAGGGGGAGAACCACCCGCACCCCGCCCAACCAGCACAACCCCCACCCTGCCTCACGCGGCCCCCGCCCCGCTCCACCAGACCTGAGCAGCCCCATCCCACCCCAGCCGCTCCTGGACCTCGCTCCCGGCTACCCTCACCCCGGACACCCCACCACCGCTCACCGTAAAGAACGTTGAGAACAAGCGCGTGCGGGTTCTCGCCCCTTTCGAAGCGTGAGAACCGAACTATCCTGAAGACATGCCCAGATATGACTTCCGCTGCCGCGAGTGTGGCGACACCTTCGAACTCTCCCGGTCCATGGCCGATTCCGATGCCCCCGCCGACTGCCCCCAAGGCCACGATGACACCGTGCGCCTGTTGTCCACCATCGCGGTGGGCGGACGCGCCGCCGCCCCGGCGCCCTCCGGCGGTGGGTGCTGCGGAGGTGGCTGCTGCGGTTGACCGCGGCCACGATGATCGGCGCGCCACGGCACCGACCGGTCGCCGACAGTGGAGGGGCGGCCCCTTGCGGGACCGCCCCCTCACGTGATGGCTCTACTTCTCGATCTGACCGACGTCCCGGGCGGCGCCGGTCGACGCTGAGGTGGCCATCGCGGCGTAGGCGCGCAGCGCCGCGGTCACCGGGCGCTGCCTGTCACGCGGCTGGAAGCGACCCAGCTCCTTGAGCAGGCGCTCGCGTCGGGTGTTCAGTTCGTCCTCGGGGACCTCCAGCACGATGCCCCGGTTGGGGATGTCGATGCTGATGACGTCCCCGTTCTCCACCAGGGCGATGTCACCACCGGCCGCCGCCTCGGGAGAGGCGTGCCCGATGGACAGCCCCGAGGTTCCACCGGAGAACCGCCCGTCGGTGATGAGCGCGCACGCCTTGCCCAGACCGCGACCCTTGAGGAAGCTCGTCGGGTACAGCATCTCCTGCATGCCGGGGCCGCCCTTGGGACCCTCGTAGCGGATGACGACCACGTCACCGGGCTCGATCTTCTTGTTGAGGATGCCCTCCACGGCGTCGTCCTGGGACTCGAACACCTTGGCGGGACCGGAGAAGGTCCACAGTTCCTCCTCCACACCGGCGGTCTTGACGATCGCGCCGTCGGGGGCGAGGTTGCCGAACAGTACGGCCAGGCCGCCGTCCTTGGTGTAGGCGTGTTCCACCGAGCGGATACAACCCTGGGCGCGGTCGGTGTCCAGGGTGTCCCAGCGTGTGCTCTGTGAGTAGGCCTTGGTGGTGCGGCGGCCGCCGGGAGCGGCGTGGAAGAGTTCCACGGCCTGGGGGCTCACGGTCTTCGAGGCGATGTCCCACTCGGCGAGGAACTCGCCGATGGTCTTGCCGTGCACGGTCGACAGGGAGGTGTCCAGCAGCCCGCCGCGGGCCAGTTCGCCCAGGATCGCGGGGATGCCACCCGCCCGGTGCACGTCCTCGATGTGGTATTTCTCGGTGTTCGGTGCGACCTTGCACAGGCACGGCACGCGGCGGGAGATCTCGTCGATCTCGGGCAGCCCGAAGTCCACGCCGGCCTCGGTGGCGGTGGCCAGCAGGTGCAGGATCGTGTTGGTGGAACCGCCCATCGCCACGTCCAACGCCATGGCGTTGGCGAAGGCGGCGGGGGTGGCGATGGACAACGGCAGCACCGAGTCGTCGTCATCCTCGTAGTAGCGCTTGGCGGCCTCCACGACCAGCCGTCCGGCGTCCTCGTACAGCGCCTTGCGCGCGGTGTGGGTGGCCAGGACCGTGCCGTTGCCGGGCAGGGCCAGACCCATCGCCTCGGTCAGGCAGTTCATCGAGTTGGCGGTGAACATGCCCGAACAGGAACCGCAGGTCGGGCAGGCGTTCTCCTCCATCTCGTCCAGTTCGGCCTGGGAGACGCTCTCGTCGGCGGCGGCGATCATGGGGTTGATCAGGTCGAGCTTCTTGACGGTGACGGCGGTGCCGTCGACCACCGTGACCTTGCCGGCCTCCATGGGACCGCCGGAGACGAAGACGGTGGGGATGTTCAGACGCATCGCCGCGAGCAGCATGCCCGGGGTGATCTTGTCGCAGTTGGACACGCACACCAAGGCGTCGGCGCAGTGCGCGTTGACCATGTACTCCACCGAGTCGGCGATGAGTTCGCGGCTGGGCAGCGAGTACAGCATGCCGCCGTGGCCCATCGCGATGCCGTCGTCGACGGCGATGGAGTTGAACTCACGGGGCACGCCCCCGGCTTCACGGATGGCGTTCGCCACGACCTCGGCGACCTCGCGCAGGTGGACGTGCCCGGGGACGAACTCGGTGAAGCTGTTGGCCACGGCCACGATGGGCTTACCGAAGTCCTCGCGCTCCACACCGGTGGCGCGCATGAGGGCACGCGCGCCTGCCATGTTCCTGCCGTGGGTGACCGTGCGTGAGCGTAGGGCCGGCATGGATGGACTCCCATCGTTACGGGTGTTTCCTCTTGATGGTAGCCCCCATACGGGACGACTTGGGTCTCGCCTCGGAAGACGAGTGTTCCGTATCGTGAGACGCCTTGGCGGGTTCACGCCGGTCGGAACCTTGGTGTCGGACTCTCCGGGGCCGTGTTCGCGGACATACGTAGGGCCCGGGGCCACGACGGTGCGTCGCTTTCCGGGCCTGAAGGGGGAGGGGGATGCTCAGTGGCGAGGTGGCAGGGCCTTCTTGGCGGCCTGATAGATCTCCTCGATCTCGGTCTCGCTGAGTCGGTCACGGCCACTGCGCAGCCACTTGCGGACCTTGGTCCCGGTGATGATGTCCACCCCGCGCAGCCGGTGGCTGTCCCAGGGCATACCGGGGCCGTAGATGGCCAGGGAGGCGCGGACCTGGATGTCGCGTCCGAGCTCCTTGCTGATGAGTTCCTCGGCGCGCTTGGCCTCCTCCAAGGCCTCGTCGATCCGCTCGTTCTTGCTGAATCGGCCGTGGTACAGCTTCTCCAGCTTGTTGCGCAGGGGGAGCCGCTTGTCCCAGGATTCGGAGTCGATGGCGAAGGCACCGCGCCGACCGACGATGAAGTGGTCGATCTGGCCGTTGCCGCCGGGGACCGCGCGTGCGTGCAGCACCCGATAACCGACCTGCTTCATGACCTTGAGTTGGGCTTCGGTCCGGCGCTGTGCCGCCGAGGGCTTGCGCCAGCGTGGGATCTCGGACTCCCGGCGTGAACTCCACACCATGACCGCCACCAGAGCGATCAGTCCGAGGGTGACGCCGACCCGCCATTCTCCGGTGAGCATGCCGACACCGCCCGCGATCACCGCGGCGAGCGAACTTCGGACAAGCCACTTGCGCAAGGCGTCGTTGGACTTGAGCGCACCGTACAGGGCCTTGCCGCCGGATCCGCTGGAGCTCTTGCGTTGGTTGGGAAAGAAGAGGGCTTCGGGCCGTTCGGGTTCAGACCCGTCGGACGATGGGTTACGACTGTTCACTTTGGTTGCCGATTCCACGACCGACAGGTTAGTTCCATCCATATCCGAGTCCTAGTGCATTATTTCTCACACTTTTCCTTCTCTGAGTTCTTTCCCGAGCACGTGTTCGGATGCTCAACTCGGGGAAGGATCGTCTTTTCACCATCATCTCTGGAGATGGTCGGTTTCCTACGTCGTGGTGCCCGCTGACCTTCCCGATTAACCTCGGGGTCCATGACCCGGATTCACGATCTTTCCCTTCAACGGCTCGCAGAGTCGATTCGCGGTCGTGAACTGTCGCCTCTTGAGGTTGCTGAGCACTATCTGGCGCGGATTCGTAGGCTCGACCAGCGTTATGGTTCCTACATTTCGGTTCTTGAAGAAAGTGCTTTGAAGCAAGCCCGCAACGCGGAGAAGCGGATCCTCTCCGACACGCCGGACTCTCTGCCGGCACTGCTGGGGGTCCCCCTTCCGATCAAGGACCTGGGCGCTGTGGCCGGTGCACCCGTCACCTTCGGTTCACGCCTGTACACCGACCTCGTCGCCTCCACCGACTCCGCGGTGGTCGCCCGACTCCGCGAAGCCGGTGTCGTCTTCCTGGGCAAGACCAACACCCCCGAGTTCGGGTCCACCTGTTACACCGAGAACGTCATCGCCCCGCCCACCCGCAACCCTTGGGACACCCGGCTCTCACCCGGAGGTTCCAGTGGAGGCGCCGCGGCCGCCGTCGCCGCCGGACTCGCCCCCGCCGCCCAGGGGAGCGACGGTGGCGGTTCCATCCGCATCCCCGCATCGGCCTGCGGGCTGTTCGGCCTCAAACCCAGCCGGGGTCGGATCTCCGCTGGACCAGACCGGTCCGACCTGTTCGGTCTGTCCACCGCCGGACCACTGACCAGGACGGTTCTGGACGCGGCCCTGCTTTTGGACGTCATGACGATGTCCGCGCCCGGCGACGCCTACTCCGTTCCGCCCCTGCCGGCCGGTGAGAGGTTCACCGACCACGCCCGGCGCGACCCCGGTCGGTTGCGGATCGGGTGCTACGCCACCACCGGCTCGGCGGGGATCGAGGTCCACGCGGACGTCCTGGCGGCCTATGAGCGAACCGCCCTGCTCCTGTCGGAACTGGGCCATGAGGTGGAGGAGATCGACGAACCCATCGACGCCCACTTTCGGGGCGGCTACGCCCGCGACTTCCAGTACCTGTGGTCGGCCATGGCCGCGGCCATGGCCGTGGACCCCGCGAGAGAACACGAACTCACCCCGATCAACCGGTGGCTGCGCGAACGAGCCAGGAACACGCCCGCCACCGACCTCGTCGCGGCCTGGTCCCGGCTCCAGTTGGGCGTGCGTTCGTTGCTGACCGCCACCACGCCCTACGACGCCGTCCTCGCACCGACCCTGGCCAGTCCACCGGTACCCATCGGCCACTTCACCGAGGAGGGGCCCGAGGCCGAGTTCCGGATCATGACCGAGTTCGCGCCGTTCACCTCGGTGTACAACGTGTCCGGGCAGCCGTCCGTGAACGTCCCTTCGCACTGGTCCGACCAGGGACTACCGATCGGTGTGATGCTCACGGGGCGGATGGGGGGCGAGGGCACTCTGTTGTCCCTGTCGGCTCAGCTGGAGGCGGCTCGGCCGTGGTCGTACCAGGTCCCACCCGGTCTGGAGGACTGAGTCGGTCCCCGGTCGCCGGTGAGGTCTCCACGGTGGCCGTGGGGCGCCGCAGGAAAAGGCTGAAGACCGCCGCCACCGTGACCAGGCACACCGCTCCCAGCGTCCCGCCCGCGATCCCGTGAGTGTCCACCAGGGCACCGGTGAGCGGTCCGGCGATCGCACCACCGGTACTCATGGCGGTGGCCAACCATCCGAACGCCTCCGCCCGCCGATGCGCGGGAGCGGTTTCGCCCAAGCGGCCCATCACGGCGGCCAGCGTCGGTGCCAGGGCCAGTCCGGACACGAACAGCAGCGGAGTGATCAACAACGGGGTGGGCAGGTGGGTGATCGGCGGCATGAACGGAATCAGCGCCGCCATGCCCAAGGCGGCGGCGAAGGCCCGCAGCGGGAGGCGGGGTGTTCCCTTTCGACCGCCCGCGATGGCACCGCCCACCAATGATCCCAGGGCCCACACCGAGGCCAGCACCATCACGTACTGGGGTGCGTTCAGTTCGTTGGCCCACGCCACGATCACCAGATCCGTGCCCATCACACCGCAAACGATCAGCAGGCACATCGCGAAGATCAGGCACAGGGCAGGGGAACGCAGTAGGCTCCGTCGCCGGCCCGGCCGCGCACGGTCGCTCACCGGGGCCGCCGTTCCCTCCTCGTCGGGCGCGGGGCCGGTCACCCCGGCGCGACGCAGGGCCCACGCGAACCCCACCGCACCCGATAGGCCCAGGATCGCCAGCATCAACAGGGCGTACCGAGGGCCGGCCATCGCCACCACGGCGGCGGTCAGGATGGGGGAGAAGACGAACAGCAACTCCTGTGTGGTGGCCTCCGCCGCGTAGATGGCCTGCCGTTCGGGTCCCCTGGTCAGCCGTGGCCACAGGGCACGCACGATCTGGTTGGCCGGAGTGCCGAACAACCCGGTGCCCAAGGCCAGCGGTATCGACAGCCACCACAGGGAGGCCGGCAACAGCGCCAGGACCGACAACCCGACGGTGAACACCACAGCGCACACCAGGATCAGCCTGTCGACGCCGCCCCGATCCGCCATACGCCCGCGCAGCGGACCCACCAACGCCATTCCCAGGGTGAAGGCGCCCGCCACCAACCCGGCCAGCGTGTAGGAGCCGGTCCAACCCTGGACCAGGAAGGTGACCGCGATCATGAGCCCCGGTGTGTAGAACCTGGCCGTCAGGGACCAAACCAGAAGGGACATGACGTGGGGCACGGCGAAGAGCCGTCGGTAGTTGGCGAGCACACCCTCGATTATGCGGTCCGCCCAGGTGGTCCGGGACGGACCGAGGGAACCGTTCGCACCTTCCTCAGCCGCCCCCGGCGACGTCGCGATGGCCCCGGGCCGGCCGGGGAGCCGGAGTGGCCGGGACGATTTTCGTTCCCACGCCGGGCCACCTTCCCGTGTACGGACGCCCAGGTGGGGCATGATCGTTTGCTGTGAAGGACGTTCAGCTGGCCCGGGTGGCCGAGCAGTACGGGATCGCGACCACGTACCAGGACTGGCGGGGGCAACGGGTGCCCGTCAGCCCCGACACGATCCGTCATGTCCTGACGTCGTTGGGAGTGGATCCGTCCGATCCCGCGACGTCGGCGGGTCCGGACAGAGGGTTGCTGCCGCCCGCGGTGGTGGTCCGAGAGGGCAAGGCACCCGACCCGGTGCTGCCCGATGGCGCCCGCAGCATCGTCGAGACCGCCGACGGTGCCCTGCTGCCCTTCGACCCCGGTCTGCCCCTGGGAGTGCACACCCTGCGGGTGACGGAGAAAGGCAGGGAACACGACGCCCCACTCCTGGTGGTTCCCGACCGGCTCGAACCCAGCGTGCTGCGCCATAACCCCCGCCTGTGGGGGGTGATGTCCCAGGTCTACAGTGTCCGTTCGCGTGCTTCCTGGGGCACCGGTGACCTGCACGACCTCGCCGAACTCGTCGACTGGAGCGCCCGCGACCTGGGCGCCGACTTCGCCCTGATCAACCCGGTGCACGCCACCGAACCGCTCACGCCCGTCGAACCCTCGCCCTACCTTCCGGTGAGCCGCCGCTACGCCAGTCCGCTCTACATCAGGATCGAGGACGTGCCCGAGTACGCACGACTCGATCCCGTCCAACGTGAGGGCGTCCAACGCCTGGCCCGACCTCTGCGCGAGCGCGGTCGCACCGCGGACCTGCTGGATCGTGACGCCGTCTGGGAGGCCAAACTCGCCGCGTTGGAGGTGCTCTTCCAAGTGCCCAGGTCCCCCGGTCGGGAGGAGGCGCTACGCCTGTACCTGGAACGTGAGGGCCGGTCCCTGGTCGAGTTCGCCACCTGGTCCGCGCTCGCCGAAGAGTACGGCCCCGACCATCGCACCTGGCCCGCGCACCTACGTGACGTCAACGCGCTCGCGGTGGGACGGGAGGCACTCCAACGCTGGCCACGGGTGGAGTTCCACCGCTGGGTCCAGTGGATCCTGGACGAACAACTCGCCCGGACCCAGCAGAGCGCCCTCAACGGCGGGATGAGCCTGGGCATCATGCACGACCTGGCCATCGGGGTGCGGGCCGGTGGCGCCGACGCCTGGATGTACCGGGACGCGCTCGTCCAAGGGCTGCACGTGGGCGCACCACCGGACGAGTTCAACCGACGTGGGCAGGACTGGGGACAACCCCCCTGGAACCCCGACGTCCTGGCCCGACTCGGCTATGGTCCGCTGCACCAGATCCTCGCGTGCAACCTTCGGCACGCGGGCGGTCTTCGGGTGGATCACGTGATGGGGCTGTTCCGCCTGTGGTGCGTCCCCGAGGGCGCCTCCGCGGACCAGGGCACCTACCTCAGGTACGACCACGAGGGAATGGTGGGCGTGCTGACCCTGGCCGCGCACCTGGCGGACGCGGTGGTCGTCGGCGAGGACCTGGGCACCGTGGAGCCGTGGGTACGCGAGCACCTGTCCGATCGTGGCGTCCTCGGTACCTCCGTGTTGTGGTTCGAGAACGACGAGGAGGGCGAGCCCCTCGCACCCGACCGGTGGCGCAGGGACTGCCTGGCCACCATCGCCACCCACGACCTGCCCCCGGTGGCCTCGTACCTGTCGGCCGAACACGTGGACCTGCGTGATCGCCTGGGGTTGCTCGAGCGTCCGATGGAGGAGGAACTCGCCGACTCCGAAGCGCGAGTGGGCCGCTGGCGTGACCTGTTCGTGGAACTGGGACTATTGGACGAGGAGGTGGATCCGGTGGCCGATCCGGCCGCGGTGGTGGCGGCGATGCACGCCTACCTGGCGGCCACCCCGGCCCGGATGCTGGGGGTGGCGCTCACCGACGTGGTGGGGGAGCGGCGTATGCAGAACCAGCCGGGCACCAGCACCGAGTACCCGAACTGGCGGATCCCTCTGACCAATGGCGAGGGGGAACCGGTCCTGGTGGACGAACTGCTCGCCGACCCGCGCATGGTGGGTCGGATTCGCCGAACCCTGGGACCGCTGGGCGGATACGGCCGGGGATCGTAGCCGGCCGAGAAACGCCGGATCCCGAAAGACCTTCGAACAGGGGGACGGCCTCGGAGGCGGTATCCCCTCCGAGGCCGTCCCGTACCGGCTTTCCGAGCCGATCAGCCCTGACCGGCGGCGATGTCCGTGGCACGGGCGCGCAGGGCACGCTCCACTCCGGCACGTCCCTCGATCAGCAGGCGGTGCAGCGCGGGAGCGGGGGAGTGCTCGGCGATGTAGGTGTCGGTACGCTCCAGGGTCGTCTCCTCCACCAACTGGCTCGGGTAGACGATTTCGGCGAAGGTCTGCGCGAACTCACCCGTCCACTTGTCCCAGGCCGGAGCCAGTTGGGCGAAGTACCGATCCACATAGGGGCGGTACAGCTCGGACTGCAGTGGCTCGGTGAAGCCCGACAGCACCGCACGGAACTCCGCGTTGGCGAGGTCACCGCCCACGATCCGCTCCCAGGCGGCCTCCTTGGCCTCCGGCGTGGGAATGGCGGCTCGGGCGCCCGCGGCGTTGCGCTGCCCGGTCGCGGTGGGGTCGGCCGCCGCCTCGGACGCGATCTCGGCCTCACCGGCCTCACCGGTGGAGACCAGACGCCGCAGCAGGGTCCAGCGCAGGTCGGTGTCGATGGTCAGACCGTCCACGGTGATCGCACCGTCCAACAGACCACGCAGCAGTGACAGATCGGCCTCGGTGACGGCCACCGTCGCGAGCGCGTTGACGTAGGCCAACTGTAGATCGCCGCCGGGCTCGGCGGTGGACAGCAGCTCGCGCAGGCGGGTGCTCAGCTTCTCGAAACCGACGGGACGCCAGGCCGGGTCGGCGTAGTTGATGACGGCTCCCGCGGCCTGACGCAGCAGGGTCTGGGCGACCATGACGTCGCTCACGCCGCTGATCCCGGAGATGACGAGTTCGACGTAGTCACGGGCGGCCATCTCGCCGTCGCGGGTCATGTCCCAGGCGGCACCGAACGCCAGGGCGCGCGGCAGGGACTCACGGATCTCGCCCGCGCTCTCCACGACGGTGCGCAGCGAACGCTCGTCGAGACGGACCTTGGTGAAGGTGAGGTCGTCGTCGTTGATCAGGACCAGGTCGGGACGGGCCCGGCCGATCAGTTCGGCCACCTCGGTACGCTCGCCGCGCACGTCCAGCTCCACCCGGTCGCGGCGCACGACGCCCTGTTCCGTGCGGTCGTACAGACCCACGGCCAGGCGGTGCGAACGCAGCGTCGGGTGCTCGGGGTCGGCTTCTTGGAGGATCGCGAAGGAGGTGAAGTTCCCGTCGGCGTCCACCTCGAACTCCGGGCGCATGGTGTTGACGCCGGTGGTCTCCAACCATTCACGCGACCAGCCGGACAGGTCACGGCCGGAGGCGGCCTCCAAGTGCTTGAGGAGGTCCTTCAGTTCGGTGTTGCCGAACGCGTTCTCCTTGAAGTAGGCGCGCACGCCCGCGAAGAACGCGTCCACGCCCACGTAGGCCGCGAGCTGCTTGAGCACCGAGGCGCCCTTGGCGTAGGTGATGCCGTCGAAATTGACCTCCACGGCCTGGATGTCGACCATGTCGGCGGCGATCGGGTGGGTGGAGGGCAGCTGGTCCTGGCGCAGCGCCCACGCCTTCTCCACGTTGGCGAAGGTGGTCCAGGCGTCGGTCCACTTGGTGGCGTTGGCCTGGCAGTACACACTGGCGTAGGTGGCGAAGGACTCGTTCAGCCACAGGTCGTCCCACCAGCGCATGGTGACCAGGTCACCGAACCACATGTGCGCCATCTCGTGCAGGATGGTCTCGGCCCGGCGTTCGTAACGGGCGTCGGTGACACGGGATCGGAAGACGTAGTCCTCCAAGAAGGTGACCGCGCCGGCGTTCTCCATGGCCCCGGCGTTGAACTCGGGTACGAACAGCTGGTCGTACTTGCCGAACTGGTAGCGCACGCCGAACAGGTCGTGGAAGAAGTCGAAGCCTTGCTTGGTGACCTCGAACAGGGCTTCGGAGTCCAGATGCTCGGCCAACGAGGCGCGACAGTACAGGCCCAGCGGAATGCCATCGTGTTCGTCGCGGACCACGTGGTAGGGACCGGCGATGAGTGCGGTGATGTAGGTGGACATCACCGGGGTGGCGGGGAAGTGCCAGCGCACCCGTTCCTCGCCGGCCGCCTCGCGCTCGGTGTCGGGGGCGCTGTTGGACACGACCTCCCAGGACGCGGGCGCGTACACGGTCAACTCGAACGTGGCCTTGAGGTCCGGCTGGTCGAAGCACGTGAACATGCGGTGTGCGTCGGCCGTCTCGAACTGGCTGTACAGGTAGACCGACTCGTCGACCGGGTCGACGAAGCGGTGTAGACCCTCGCCCGTGCGCATGTACGCGGCGTCGGCCACCACGGTCAGTTCGTTGTGCTCGGCCACCTCGGGCAGGGTGAGGCGTTCACCGTCGAACAGCGCGGCCACGTCGAGTTCGGTGCCGTTGAGCACCGCGCCGTGCATCTTGGGGGCGACCAGATCGATGAAGGTCCGCGCCCCCGCCTGGGAACTCGAAAAACGCACCGTGGTGGTGGACCGGAAGGTCTCGTCCCCGGTGGTCAGGTCCAGCTCCACGGCGTAGGAGTCGACGCTGAGGATCCGCGCCCGCTCCCGAGCCTCGTCCCGTGTGAGGTTCCCTGCCACGCAAAGCTCCCTTCACGGCCGCCATCGTCGCCGGCCGGAGTGTTCGTTGCCGACCACGGCGACCCCGCCGATCAGGGGTCTCCCAAGGGGTGGGTGTCGTCGGGCCGAAGTCGTCTATCGGTTTCGATCCTGCCACGCGTGGGCGTGGAATGCGCAACCGATGGCCATGGTTGAGGCCTTAGGGCGTGTTCCGTGGACGCCGCCCCACGCCACGAAGTTTTCGATCCACCGGACGAGGAGCATTCGATGACGCAGACCGCCGAGCGACGGGGTGACGAGTTCGCCTGGGCCGACATGTGGTTCGACCCGGCGTGCCCGTGGGCCTGGATGACCTCTCGCTGGTTGCTGGAGGTGGAGAAGGTCCGACCGGTGCGGGTGCGTTGGCACGTGATGAGTCTCGGAGTGCTCAACGAGGGGCGGGACCTGCCCGAGGAGTACATGCAGGCGATCGCTCGCTCTTGGGGCGCCGTGCGCGTGTGCGTCGCCGCCGAACAGCGCTTCGGCCCCGAGGTCCTGGGGCGCTTGTACACCGCGCTGGGTACCCGTTTCCACAATCAGGGCGAACCCCAGGGCCTGGAGACGGTGCGGGCCGCGCTGGTCGACGCGGGCCTGCCGGAGGACCTGGCCGAGGCCGCGGATTCCACCGTCTACGATGAGGCCCTGCGCGCCTCGCACGCGGAGGCGATGAAGCTGGTCGGTGAGGACGTCGGTACCCCGGTCGTCCAGGTCGAGGGCGTCTCGTTCTTCGGTCCGGTCGTCTCCCCCGCGCCGCGCGGGGAAGAGGCCGGGAAGCTGTGGGACGGCGTGCGCATGGTCGCCGGAACCGACGGGTTCTTCGAGCTCAAGCGCACCCGCACCCGCGACCCCATCTTCGACTGAATCCCTAGGAGATCCCATGCCCGGGCCCGATGACGACCGTCGTGTCGACTTCCTCGACGACCTCGAGATCCTGCCCGACATCACCGGTGACGAACGCTCCGAGGGGTGGGGCGACTCCGAAGAGGACTCCACGGCCCGGTTGATCGCCGACCGGCCTCCGCACTGGGACTGACCCGAGCCGACCAGACCGCCCACCCCTGGGCGGCCAGAGGTGTCCGAACACCGCCCGGTACCGGTGAAACCACGGGTACCGGGCGGTTCGGCCTCCCCGCCCTGGCCAACCAGAATCCGGTTCTGCGACAGTGGAGCCATGCGATCCCTTTACATCGACGGCGCCTGGTGCGACTCCACCTCCGACGAGGCCCTGGACGTGGTCAACCCGGCGACCGAGCAGGTCATCGACACCGTTCCGGCCGGTTCCATCGCCGACGTCGAGGCCGCGGTCGAGGCCGCGGCCGCCGCCTTTGGAACCTGGTCCGCGCTCACCCCGGGGCAGCGCGTCAGCCATCTGACCAAGGCACTGGAGTTGTTCAACGCTCGCCAGAAGGACATCGCCGCGGTCTTGACCGAGGACATCGGCGCTCCGGTCGGGTTCGCCACCAAGGTGCAGGCCGGGCTGCCGGCTCTGATGTTCCGCACCTACATCGACCTGGTGGAGGAGCACGGCGAGCGCTACTTCACCGGGGAGAAGGTCGGTACTTCCCTGGTGGTGCACGAACCGATCGGCGTGGTCGGGGCCATCACTCCATGGAACTATCCGCTGCACCAGATCGTCCTCAAGGTCGTTCCCGCCCTGCTGGCGGGCAACACCGTGGTCCTCAAACCCAGCGAGATCGCTCCGTTGAGCGCCTACTCCCTGGCCGAGGTGTTCGAGGAGGCCGGGCTTCCAGCCGGTGTGTTCAACCTGGTCAGCGGAACCGGGCCGGTGGTGGGTGAGGCGATCGCCGCCCACCCGAAGGTCGACATGGTCTCCTTCACCGGTTCCACCCGGGCCGGCACCCGGGTGTCCCAGGTGGCGGCCGAGACCGTCAAACGAGTGGCCCTGGAGTTGGGCGGCAAGTCACCCAACGTCATCCTGCCCGACGCCGACCTGACCCAGGCGGTCAAGCGTGGCGTCGCCGACGTGATGCGCAACACCGGGCAGAGCTGCAACGCGCTCACCCGTATGTTGGTGCATCGCGACTCCTACGAGGAGGCCGTGGAGCTGGCCGCCGTGTCCGCGGCCAAGTACGTCCCCGGCGACCCGACCGACGAGAACACCAGGATGGGCCCGCTCGTGTCCGCGGCCCAGCTGGAAAAGGTCCGTTCCTACATCGACCTCGGGGTGCGGGAGGGCGCCCGTCTGGTCATCGGAGGGTCCGAGCCGGTGGAGGGACGGGACAGCGGTTTCTACGTCAGACCGACCGTCTTCGCGGACGTGCGTAACGACATGCGGATCGCCCAGGAGGAGATCTTCGGCCCGGTCCTCGCCCTCATCCCCTACGACACGGTGGAGGAAGCGGTCGAGATCGCCAACGACACCGTCTACGGACTTAACGCCGCGGTGTGGTCGGGCGACCCCGAACAAGGGCTGGCCGTCGCCCGCGGACTGCGCGCCGGGCAGGTCGAGCTCAACGGGGGTGCCCTGAACCCCCGTGCTCCCTTCGGGGGCTACAAGCGTTCGGGCAACGGCCGGGAGTGGGGCCTGCCCGGCCTGGTGGAGTTCTGCGAGGTCAAGGCCGTGCAGATGTGACGCCTGTGGGTGACATCACCGTGTGGTGCGCTGGGGGCGGGAATCGGACCCCGTGACGGCCGTGTTGTGCGGTGTGGGAAAATTTCGACTGGTCGTCCCCTGTTTGAAACCGAACGAGGTGTGAGTTGAGCAACAAGCCCGCGGTCTCCAAGGCCGTTCCTCTCAGTAAGGACCTCAAGGCGATCCTTCTGTACAACATGATCGCTATCGTCTTCATGGGTGTCTTCGGCGTCCTGGGCCTGACCGTCGCCGCCATCGCGGCCAGCGCCTGAGACGACCCACGGAGCGCCCTGGGCGTCTCCCGCACGCTCCGACGCCGCGCCCCTTTTCGAAGGGGCGCGGCGTTCGGCGTGCTGGTGAGATGCCACACTGGTGACGTGCGTGTTTACCTTGGATCAGATCATGCGGGCTTCGAGCTCAAAGAACATCTCGTCTCCTGGTTGAAGGAGCGGGGCCACGAGGTCGTGGACGCCGGACCGGCCGTGTACGACGCGGTGGACGACTACCCACCGTTCGTCCTACGGGCCGCCGAGGGCGTGGCGAAGGACCCGGGCTCCCTGGGCATCGTCATCGGTGGTTCCGGCAACGGTGAGCAGATCGCCGCCAACAAGGTCAAGGGCGTCCGTGCCGCCCTGGCCTGGAGCGAGGACACCGCCAAGCTGGCGCGTGAGCACAACGACGCCAACGTGCTCGGCATCGGCGGGCGAATGCACTCCCTGGAGGAGGCCACTCGTTTCGTGGAGCTCTTCCTGCGGACCCCGTACAGCGACGAGGAGCGACACACCCGCCGGATCGGGATGCTCACCGACTACGAACGCAGCGGCGAGCTTCCCCCGCTTCCGTGACGACCCTTCCGGCCCTCGCGTGTACGCGAGGGCCTTCCCGCCTTCGGCACACACGGCCCCGCATTTGGAGAGCCCACCTCTGGTGGATCCGGGGGCGGTGTGGGATCCTGGCTCGGATCAGTCGCGTCGCCCCCAGGTCCAGGCGTTCTTCGATCGGGTTTAGGCGGAGCCCAAACCCCGGGTTACGGGGTGGAACGGTGCCGGACGCACGTGCTACTTCGGCACCCCAAGCGCTACAGTTCGTGCACAGTGGCGGGCCACGACCATCCGCGGCACATCAGGTGCCGTCCCCCGGACGACCTTCTCGCCATCGGATACTCCCCTCACATCCGGCCCCCACACCAGATCCGCTCCGACGCGACTTCGGCCGCGGCGGTGCGCCGTACGACGACCAGGAGTGACCCCCGCAGGCGAGCGGGCGCGCCGAGCCAGAGGATCCATGAACTCCACACCGACCGCCAAGGCCACCCGTCTGCTGCGATCCACCACGCAGCGGCTCGTCGCGGTGCTCAGGCGCAAGGTGCTCTTTCGCTATCGGCTCGTCCTCATCACCCTGGTGACCATCGCGGTGGGGATCGGTGTGGGCGCCGTATGGGGCCCGCCCGGCTGGTTCCCGCCCAGTTCCACCATCCTCACCCTCCTGGCCGGCGGTCTGCTGCTCAAGCGTAAGAGTCTGGCGTTCCTGCTCGGTGTGGTCGCGGCGGTCCTGGTCTTCGTGGCGTCCATGCTCGACTTCGGTCAGGTGGGGCCGGGGCTGTTGGTCACCATCGGTGTCACCGCGGTCCTGTCCTACCTGTTGTCGGGGGTACGTGAACGGCTCGGCGTGCAGGGTCTGAGCGGTGAGATGATGCTGCTGGACCTGCGTGACCGACTACGCCACCAAGGCGGGCTCCCCGAGGTCCCCAACGGGTGGGGCCGTACCGCGGTACTGCGCCAGGCCGGCGGCTCCTCCTTCGGTGGTGACTTCGTGGTCTCCAACCGAAGGAACGGCAGGCTCGACATCGCCGTGGTGGACGTGTCCGGCAAGGGTGTGGACGCCGGTACCCGCGCGCTGCTCCTGTCGGGTGCCTTCAGCGGACTCATCGGTGCCGTACCCGCCAAGGACTTCCTCGCCCACTGCAACGACTACCTGATGAGGCACGGCGGCGGAGAGGGCTTCGTCACCGCCGTCCATCTGAGCGTGGACACCGACACCGGCGACTACCAGGTCGCCTCCGCGGGACACCCGCCCGCCCTGCACTTCGACGGTGGCAGCGGTGTGTGGAGCACCACCGAGGCCAAGGGTGTGGTCCTGGGCGTCATCCCCGAGATGAGCTACACCTTCGTCGAAGGTGTACTCCGTCCGGGCGATGCCATCATGCTCTGCACCGACGGCCTCATCGAGACCCCGGGCGAGGACCTGGACGCCGGCATCGACCGACTCCTAGGAGCAGCGGACGCACTGGTCGGCCAGGGTTTCGCCACCGGAGCGAGCGAGCTCGTGGACGCCCTCAGCAAGGACAAGAACGACGACTGCGCCCTCGTCGTCCTCTGGCGAACCTGACCCGCTCCCGCGCCGAAGCCCCGGGGGTGAGCCGAACCCACCTGCGCCGGCGGTAGGGTCGAAGGGTTCCCCGACCCCGGTACGAGGTTCTTCGTACACGTCCCCGGATCGCCGTGCCCGCCCTCTCCCGCCCCCGGGCGCCGACGCCGCACGGCTCACCACACCAGTGACGAGGGGCCGGGCCCGGGCCCGCCCACGGTCTCGGACCTTCCCGGATTTCACCGGCCCGGCGGACGTGTCGCATCGGGCCCAGGAGACGCAAGGGGGTGCTTCGCATGGACGGCGAACGCGCTGAAGAACTCATCGAGCTGGTCGAGAACAACGACCTGACCGGGATCAGGCTCTGGTTGGCCGAACACAGGCCCCACGAGATCGCGGACGAACTCGTTCGAATGTCCGGCCGAGAAGCCATCATCCCCTTCCGCCTCCTGGACAAGGAACGGGAGCTGGAGGTCTTCGAAGAACTCGAGCCGAGCCAACAACAGGCCATCCTCCTGGGTCTGCGCGGCACCGCCTTCCAAGAGCTCCTCGAAGAGATGGAGCCCGACGACCGGGCACGTCTGATCGGGGAGGCGCCGGCCAAGATCGCCACCCGGGCCCTGGCCGGACTGAGCCCGGCCGAACGTCGGATGACCGCCGCGCTCCTGGGCTATCCCGAGGACTCGGTCGGGCGGTACATGACCCCCGAGACGGTCATCCTGCACCGCGACCTCACCGTCGGCCGGGCCTTGGAGGTGGTGCGCGCCAAAGGAGCCAACGCCGAGACGATCTATACCCTGCCGGTGGTCAGCGACGGCCGACGCCTGGTCGGCACCATCACTCTGAGCGACCTGGTGGTCAGCGACGACGAATGGACCCTGAAGGACCTGGTGGACGTCTTCGCCCCCCGGATCAGTGCCTACGAACCTGCCGAGGACGCCGCCCGACTGATGCAGGAGGCCAACCTGGTGTCGCTGCCGGTGGTGGATTCCGAGGGCCGATTCCTGGGTCTGCTCACCTTCGATGACGCCCTCGAGGTCATCGAGTCGGCCGACACCGAGGACATGGCGCTGCAGTCCGGTGCGAGCCCCATCGACGAGCACTACGTGACCGTCGGAGTGTTGCGCCTGGTGGGCGCCCGCTCGGTGTGGCTCCTGTTGCTCATCGTCGCCGCCACGCTCACCGTCAACGTCATGCAGGTGTACGAGGCCACCCTGGAACAGGTCACCGCGCTGGCGATGTTCGTGCCGATGCTCATCGGTACGGGCGGTAACGTCGGCGCCCAGTCGGCGACGGCGATCGTGCGCGCCGTGGCGGTCGGCGAGGTGCGAGTGCGCGACCTGCCGTCGGTGATCTGGAAGGAGGCTCGGGTCGGCCTGCTCTTGGGAGTGCTGCTCTCCGGGGTCGCGCTGATCATCGGCTCTTTGCTGGTGGGACTCTCGGTGGCCTTGGTGGTCGCCCTGTCCGTGATCGCCATCTGTACCTGGGCGGCGATCATCGGGTCGTCGATGCCATTGCTGGCCCGAAAGGTCGGAGTGGACCCGGCGGTGGTCTCCTCCCCGATGGTCGCGACGCTCGTCGACGCCACCGGGCTGCTCATCTACTTCTCGGTGGCCCGGATGGTCCTCGGTCTGTGACCGGGATCTGGAGGGGCCGGGGCCCGTGTCTCCGTATCGGCCACCGCGGTGGTCACGTACGGCATGAAGCGCAGACGAAGCGGGTATCGTCCCAGAAGGTCAACGGATTCGAGGGGGATGCCATGTCCGGTAGGGGAGAGTCGTTCGATCGGCTGAAGAAGATGGCCGGTGAGCACTCGGACAAGGCCGGGGGCCTCGTGGACAAGGCGGCCGAGGCCGCGAAGAAGGCGACCGGGGGCAAGTACGACGACAAGATCGACAAGGGAGCCGACGCCGCCACCGACTACCTGCGCAAGCAAGGTGGAGGGGGCGACGAGGGTGACGGTGGAGGCGGTCGCAAAAAGCCCTAGAGGGTGGTGAGCCCAAGAGCACGGAGCGGGTGGAACGGGTCCACAATGGTGGATGCCTTCATCCGCTCCACGTCCGTTCACGATCTTCCTCGCCAGGGTCCGCGTGCCGCTCATGGGATTGGCCATGGTCGCGCTCCTGGCCGGTTATCTCGGCCTCTCCTGGTGGGTGGGGGGTGTGCTTCTGGCGGTGGCGCTGGTCGTGCACCTGCGCTGGGGGACGCCCCGCTGTGCTCCACGGGTTCTCGCGCCACCGGTCCGTGGTCGCTGGATGGCCCTGACCAGTCCCGTGGACCACGTGCCCAGCCAGGGCACCCATGCCTACGGGCAGACCCACGCGCTCGGTCTGGTCGCCGAGGACGGTACCCGCCCCGACATCGCCTGGCGCCCGCTCAGCCGGCCCCCACAAGACTTTCCCGCCTTCGACATGGTCGTGTACGCCCCGGCGGCAGGCACGGTGGTGCGGGTGCACGACCGTCAGCGCGACCACCGCAGCCGCAACTCGTGGCCTTGGCTGATCGGCTCGGTCTTGGAGAACAGCCTGCGTGAACTCAAAGGGCCCGCCGGCCTTCTGGGCAACCACGTGGTGATCGACGTGGGTGGGACGTACGTACTCCTGGGGCACCTACGGCGAGGATCGATCCTCGTGACCAACGGAGATCGAGTGCGGGCCGGGCAGCCCTTGGCGCGCTGTGGGAACTCGGGGGCCTGCACCGAGCCCCAGGTGCGGATGCAGCTGATGGACCTGTCGCATCCGCTCATGGCCGCCGGGCTTCCCTTCGTGTGGGGGAGTGGCTGGAAGAGCGCCGATCCGGGGTTCGAAGGCTTGCCCGAAACCTGGAGGCCTGTGGAGATCACCGGGCCGGATGTGATCTCCGCAGTTCAGGCAGGTCCGATGAGAGATTACCCTGGCGAAGTAAGGCGAACCTAACCATGAGGTGAGGGATGGGGCGATGAGCTCGACCGAGGGCGCGCCCTGCAAAATCACGGTCTGCCGCGGATGCTGCTGCGGCACCGAGAAGAAGGTGCCGGGCGTGGACCATGAGGCACAGCTCGCCCGCCTGAGCGCGATCGACGACCATGCCGCCAGACGTGTCCCCGTGCGTACCAGCAAGTGCCTGGGCATCTGTTTCCAGGCCAACGTCATCGTGGTGCGGCCTTCCGCCCAGGGGCGCGCGGCGGGTGGCCGTCCCGTCTGGCTCGGCGAGATGGCCGAGGACGGGCTCCTGGAGGCCGTCGACGACTGGATCTTCGAGGGCGGGCCGGGTCTGGCCCCGCTTCCCGCCTCCTTGGAGGAACATCTGACCTCCAAGGAGGCGAAGAAACCGAAGAAACCGAAGAAATCCGACAAGCCCAAGCGCTCCAAGGCCGCCAAGAAGACCAAGAAGATCGAAAAGAAACACGAGAAGGCCAGGAAGGCCCAGAAGAAGGCGCGCAAAGCCCTGGAGAAGGCTCAGAAGCGCTCCTAGCGCCGACCCGAAGGACACTCCGGGTCGGCGGGTCCTCAACCGTCCTGCGGAGCGAACTGGGTGCGGTACAACGCCGTGTACAGACCACCCGCGGCCAACAGGTCGTCGTGGGTACCGCGCTCCAGGATCCGACCGTCCTCCAGAACCAGGATTTGATCGGCTTCGCGCACGGTCGCCAGGCGGTGCGCGATCACCAGGGACGTGCGGCCCTCCAACGCCACCGCCAAGGCCTCCTGCACCGCGGCCTCCGACTCCGAGTCCAGGTGCGCGGTGGCCTCGTCCAAGATCACCACCGACGGTGCCTTCAGCAGCAGCCTGGCGATGGCCAGCCGCTGCTTCTCACCACCCGACAAGCGGTAACCACGATCGCCCACCATGGTGTCCAAGCCCTGGGGGAGCTGCTCCAGGAGTGACCCCAACCGAGCCAGCCGCAAGACCTCCACCAGTTCGGCGTCGGTCGCGTCCGGGCGCGCGTAGCGCAGGTTGGCCCCCACCGTGTCGTGGAACAGTTGCGCCTCCTGGGTCACCACGCCCACCGAGGAACGCAATGAGCCCCCGGTCACCTCGCGCAGGTCCAGGCCACCCACCCGCACCCGTCCGTCGGTCGGATCGTACAGGCGTGACACCAGGTGGGTCAGAGTGGTCTTGCCCGCGCCGGAGGGACCGACCAAGGCCACCATCCGACCGGGTTCGGCGTGGAAGGAGACCCCGCTGAGCACCTGGACGTCCTCACCGTTCTCAGCCTGCGGGGTGAGCTCCAAGGAGGCCACCGAAGTCTCCGAAGAGCCCGGGTAGCGGAACGAGACCTGGTCGAACTCCACGCTCAGCGGTCCGTCCGGTAGCGGGCGCGCGTTCGGACTCTCCTTGATCTGTGGTTCCAGGTCCAGCACCTCGAAGACCCGGTCGAAGGAGACCAGCGCGGTCATGATCTCCACGTGCACGTTGGACAGTGTGGTGAGGGGGCCGTACAGGCGGGCCAGCAGGGTGGTGAGCGCCACCAGCGTGCCGACCTCGAAGGCGCCGTCCACGGCCAGCACGCCGCCCACACCGTAGACCATGGCGATGGCCAGGGCCGTGATGGTGGCCAGCATCGTGAACAGCAGGCCGCCGATGACCGCTTGGCGGACTCCCAGGTCGCGCACGCGCGCCGCCTTGTTGGCGAATCCGCGGCTCTCCTCGTCCGGGCGTCCGTACAGCTTGACCAGCATGGCGCCGCCGACGTTGAACCGTTCGGTCATCAACGAGCTCATCGACGCGTTGTTGTCCATGGCGTCGCGGGAGATGTTCGCGAGCCTGCGACCCAACAACTTCGCGGGGACGATGAACAGCGGCACCAGGGCCAGCGCGAGCAGGGTGACCTGCCAGGACAGGGCCAGCATGGTGATCAGTACCGCGACCACGCTGATCAGGTTGGAGACCACCGACTGCAGGACCGAGGTGATGGCCCGCTGGGCACCCACCACGTCCGTGTTCAGACGACTGATCAGCGAACCCGTCTGGGTCCGGGTGAAGAAGGAGATCGGCATCTTCTGCACGTGCGTGAACACCTGGGTGCGCAGCAGGTAGATGACGCCCTCGCCGATCCGCGCGGACAGCCACCGACCGGTCAGGGTGATCACACCCTCCAGGAGCGCCAGCACTCCGGCGGCGATGGCCAGCCACACCACCAGTGAGGTGTCACCCGGGATGATGCCCTGATCGATGATGGCCCGTAGGAGCAGGGGGTTGGCCACCACCACACCCGCACCCACCGAGGTCACCAGCAGGAATAGCAGGATGGACCGGGTGTGCGGCAGCGCGTACGACAGAATGCGCCGGGTGATCCCGGGAGGGAGTCGCTGTCCCCGGGCGCTCCCATCGTTGACCAAAGCCCTGTAGGAGGGCCTCCCTGACATCATCGACAGCCTCGTTTCGTGCATCGGTTCGCCACTCATGCGTCAACACCGGTGCGTGCGTGCCGCTTCCCTGGCATGACCGCTGCCGAGGGGCCAGGTCCGGGGGCAAGTCCTACAGGGAGTGTGCCAGTCGGCCGAGCGCCGCGGTGGTGGAGCGGCCCGGTGTGAAGGGAAGTTCCCAGGCCTGGGCCTGGAGTGCCTCGGCGCCGCGGATCTTGGCTTGGGTGTAACGGTCCCCGGCGGTGAAGGCCAGGGCGGCGGGAGCCAGGGGACGGAGCAGGTCCGCGTAGGCGGTCCAGTCGGCGACGGAAGGGGGGCCGTCGATGATCAGTGACCCCGAGACACTGGACAGGGCGGCGATGGTCTCGGCCCGCTCCTCGGCGGGGTTGACCGGGCGATCGGGACCCTTCCAAGCGCGCACGCGTTCATCGGACTCGATTCCCACGACCAGGGGCAGCCCGCGTTCTGCGATGGAACGCAGGAAACGGATGTGTCCGACGTGCAGGACGTCGAAGACGCCCGTGACCACGACCGGACGTTCGAGGGGGTCCGGTCGCTCGAACCAGCGGACACCGAGTGGTGTGGTCGCCTGATGGGTCTCGTCCGTACCCGGTTCCCGCATGTGGCCCTCGTTTCTGCGCGCTACCGACGGGCGCCCGCGCGCGACCGCGCCGACGGGTGCGCCCGAAAGGTCAACGTACCCGTTGAGTGGGGGTATTCCGCTTCTGGGGAAGGACCCGAACGGTGTTCGGACCCGACCGCGAAGTCCGGCTGTGAATCCGCTCACTCGAATCGGGGTGGGGTGAGGGGATCCCATCGTCGAGCCGAGGAGGTCTTGAGTGAAGGGGGCGCCATGGCCCGGTGCGTGTTGATCGAACCATTTCGGGGGCGCGGAGGTGGGCCTATCGCGGGCATCGATCATGTGCCGGGGGAAGGGCCGGTGGCTGGGGGTACACGGCTCGCTTCGAGTGGAGCGGGGGGTTGGGGGGTCGTCCCCCCGAGGTGGGGTGGTGGAGCGAGTCGGTGCCTGAGGGCACACGGCTCGCTTCGAGTGGAGCGGGCGACGAGAATCGAACTCGCATGACCAGCTTGGAAGGCTGGGGTTCTACCATTGAACTACGCCCGCGTGGCGCCAGAGCCCTTGAGTTTCCTCTATGCTCGTGGAGCCGACAGAGATAAGAGTACAGTCTCTGGAGCGTTGTTCGCACATCCGTTGTCGGGCTAGTGTGTCAGCGTCGGGTCGTTACGGGGTGTAGCGCAGCTTGGTTAGCGCGCATGCTTTGGGAGCATGAGGTCGCGGGTTCGAATCCCGCCACCCCGACGAAAACGCCCTCGGGCGTCCGGCCTACTGGTCGGGCGCCCGAGCGCCCTGTCTGTCTGCCCTAGACTTGGTGCGATCAGCAGGAAACTGTAAGTCCCAGCCCGTCGCAGGGCACCCCTGGAAACGTGGTCATCACTGGCCGGGGTGCGTGCATTCGCCGTTGTGTGTGGTGCGCCTGCGGGCCGACGCGGACACCAGCCGGCAAACCTAGGAGTACCGCCCCGTGAAGACCGATGTCGAGGAGCTCAGCCCGACCCGGGTCAAGCTGACCATCGAGGTGCCCTTCGAGGAGCTCGAGCACGCTTTCGACGTGACCTACAAGTCGCTCGCGAAGCAGGTTCGGATCAAGGGCTTCCGCCCGGGCAAGGCGCCGGCGCGGCTGATCGACCGCTACGTCGGACGCGGCGCGGTGATCAGCGAAGCGGTCAACCACGCCGTTCCGGAGCTCTACAACGAAGCCATCCAGAAGGAGGAGATCTTCGCGCTCGGCCAGCCCGACGTGGAGGTCACCAAGCTGGAGGACAACGAGGAGCTCGCCTTCACCGCCGAGGTCGACGTCCGACCCAAGTTCGAGGTGAAGGACTACAAGGGCATCGAGGTGACCGTCGACAACGCGACCGTCACCGACGAGCAGGTCGACGAGCAGATCGGCACCTTGCGCGAACGCTTCTCCACCCTTGTGGGCGCCGACCGTCCGGTGGAGGACGGCGACCACCTGTCCATCGACCTGTCGGCCGCCATCGATGGTGAAAAGCTCGAGGACGTGGCCGTGAGCGGCTACTCCTACGAAGTGGGCACCAACACCATGCTGGAGGGTCTGGACGAGACCCTGCGTGGCATGGAGGCCGGTGGCGAGGCCACCTTCAAGACCACCCTGGTCGGTGGCGAGCACGAGGGCCAGGAAGCGGACGTCACCGTCACCGTGCACTCGGTGAAGGTGAAGGAGCTGCCTGAGCTGGACGATGAGTTCGCCCAGCTGGCCTCGGAGTTCGACACCATCGACGAACTGCGCGAGGACGTGCGCAAGCGGATGGGTGACGTGCGTCGTATGCAGCAGCTGTCCGCCGCCCGTGACAAGGCGCTGGAGAAGTTGATCGACTCCGTCGACATCCCGCTGCCCGACGCGGTCATCGACGAGGAGATCACCCGCCGTCGCCAGAGCCTTGAGCAGCAGCTCGCCCAGAGCGGTCTGACCAAGGAGGCCTACCTCGAGTCGCAGGAGAAGACCGAGGAGGAGTTCGAGGAGGAGCTCAAGAGCGGCGCCAACTCGGCGGTCAAGGCCGGTTTCATCCTTGACCAGCTTGCCCTCCAGGAGGACCTGAGCGCTGACCAGGGCGAGCTCAGCCAGTACGTGTTCGAGCAGGCCCAGCGCATGGGTGTGAGCCCGGATCAGCTGGCCCAGCACCTGGTCGAGTCGAACCAGATCCGCGTGGCCTTCACCGAGGTCGTCCGTGGCAAGGCCATGGACCTGGTCTTGGCCGGTGCCAAGGTGACCGACGAGGACGGCAACGTCGTCGAGCAGGAGGTCGTCGAGGCCTCTGACGAGGACGCCGTCGAGGAGGCCGCCAAGGCCGCCGCCGTCGCCGCCGCCGAGGCCACCGAGGGAGACGCCGAGGCCAAGAGCGAGGCCGAGGACACCGAGCAGACCGACTCCAAGTAGTCCTCGACACTCAGTACCCTTCACAGGGCCCCGACCGACCCGCACCGGGACGGTCGGGGCCCTGTGTGTTTGTTCGCTGTCAGGAGAAAAGGCACATTCTGTCCCTGGTACACCCTGCGCTGAAAGCGAACAGGGACGTTATCCGGACGAGCCCGGCGTCTGGCGGCGTTAGTGTCGCTGTATCGCAACCGTTTCGATTCCGGAGCAGGTGACGAGAGTGCCGCCGACCTTTGATGAGTCCCAAGGATTCGACGCTCGTACGTCGGACCCGCAGCTTTCCCCTTTTATTGAGCAGACGCCTCAGCGCCTGTTGCGCCAGCGAATCGTGTTCCTCGGCCAGCAGGTCGACGACGACATCGCCAACCGCCTTGTCGGTGAACTCCTGCTGTTGTCCGCCGAGGACCGGCAGCGGGATATCACCATGTACATCAACTCGCCGGGTGGTTCCGTTACGGCGGGTATGGCGATCTACGACGTCATGCAGTACATCCCCAACGACGTGCGCACCGTGGGTATCGGTATGGCCGCGTCCATGGGCCAAATGCTTCTGTGCGCCGGTGCGCCCGGTAAGCGTTACGCGCTGCCGCACACCCGCGTCATGATGCACCAGCCGTCCGGTGGCATCGGGGGCACCGCCTCCGACATCCGGATCCTGGCGGACCAGCTGCTCTACGTGAAGAAGATGTTCATCACGAAGATCTCCGAGCACACCGGGCAGTCGGTCGAGCAGATCGAGAAGGACGCCGACCGGGACCGCTGGTTCACGGCCCAGGAGGCGCTGGAGTACGGCTTCATCGACGAGGTGCTCGAAGGCACCCTCGACGTGACCAGTGACCGTAGCCAGGGCTGACCTGTCCCAGTCCATGGATCGGCGTAGTGCGTGGAAGGCGTGAAATGACCGAGTTCAACCCCAGTCTGATCGGCGGCGCGGCCTCGATGGCTCCCCAGAGCCGCTACGTGCTGCCGTCCTACGTGGAGCGCACGTCGTACGGCGTCAAGGAGATGAACCCGTACAACAAGCTCTTCGAGGAGCGGATCATCTTCGTCGGCGTGCAGATCGACGACACCTCCGCCAACGACCTGATGGCCCAGCTCATCACTCTGGAACAGCTCGACTCCGAGCGTGACATCCAGATGTACATCAACTCGCCGGGCGGTTCCTTCACCTCCCTCATGGCGATCTACGACACGATGCAGTTCGTACGCCCCGACATCCAGACGGTGTGCATCGGGCAAGCCGCGTCGGCCGCAGCGGTCCTCTTGGCGGGCGGTACCAAGGGCAAGCGCGGCGCGCTTCCCAACGCCCGCATGATGATCCACCAGCCCGAGACCGGGGGCATGCACGGTCAGGCCAGCGACATCGAGATCCAGGCCAACGAGATCACCCGGATTCGTCAGCAGTTGGAGACGACCCTGGCCAAGCACACGGGTCGTTCGGTCGAGCAGGTGTCCCAGGACATCGAGCGGGACAAGATCCTCACCGCGGAGGAGGCCGTCGAGTACGGTCTCATCGACTTCGTGTTGCCCTACCGGAAGGCCTCCGCGAAGTAGGGCACCGGCCGGAGTGAACTCGTGACCCGAACCGGAGCCCAGCGCTCGGAGGGTTCGGGAAGGAATTTTCCGGCCCTGAAAGGACGCACCGGACCGGTTTCTGACCCGCCTGGGACAGCCCGGTGGTGAAGCCGGTCCGGTTTTTCGCTTAGTCTGGCGGAGAGCGACACACAGATCGCCCCGTTCGTGGCCGACCGGCCCTGAGCGGATTTCGCGGAAGTTCTCTTCCGCGCCGTTCGGCGCGCGAGCGTGTCGTGGGCGGGGCGGCCTTAGTTTTGAGGAGTGGCTGGGTGGCACGCATCGGCGACGGCGGGGACCTGCTGAAGTGCTCATTCTGCGGTAAGAGCCAGAAGCAGGTGAAAAAGCTCATCGCGGGCCCCGGTGTGTACATCTGCGATGAGTGCATCGACCTGTGCAATGAGATCATCGAAGAGGAACTCGCCGACGCCACCGAGCTCACGTGGGATTCTCTTCCTAAGCCGCGAGAGATCTTCGACTTCCTGGACTCCTACGTGATCGGTCAGGAACAGGCGAAGAAGGCTCTGTCCGTGGCGGTCTACAACCACTACAAGAGAGTACGTTCGGAGACCGAGCGTCCCGGTGACGAGGGCGTGGAGATCGCCAAGTCCAACATTCTGCTCTTGGGCCCCACGGGTTCGGGCAAGACCCTGCTGGCGCAGACCCTCGCCAGGATCCTGAACGTGCCGTTCGCGATCGCCGACGCCACGGCGTTGACCGAGGCGGGCTACGTCGGTGAGGACGTCGAGAACATCCTGCTGAAGCTGATCCAGGCCGCGGACTACGACGTCAAGAAGGCCGAGACCGGGATCATCTACATCGACGAGGTCGACAAGGTCGCCCGTAAGAGTGAGAACCCGTCGATCACCCGGGACGTGTCCGGTGAGGGCGTGCAGCAGGCGCTGTTGAAGATCCTGGAGGGAACCACCGCGAGCGTGCCTCCCCAGGGCGGACGCAAGCACCCGCACCAGGAGTTCATCCAGATCGACACCACCAACGTGCTGTTCATCTGCGGTGGTGCCTTCGCCGGCCTGGAGCAGATCATCGAGTCCCGCACCGGGCAGCAGGGCATGGGGTTCAACGCAGTGCTGCGCCCCAAGAGTGAGACGCAGGGCACGGCCCTACTCGGCGAGGTCATGCCGGAGGACCTGCTCAAGTTCGGGATGATTCCGGAGTTCATCGGCCGGTTGCCGGTGATCACCAGCGCGCACAACCTGGACAAGGCCGCGCTGATCCAGATCCTCACCGAGCCGCGCAACGCCTTGGTCAAGCAGTACCAGCGCCTGTTCGAGTTGGACAACGTGGAGCTCGAGTTCACCCAGGACGCGTTGGAGGCCATCGCCGAGCAGGGCATTATCCGGGGGACCGGTGCCCGGGGCCTGCGCGCCATCATCGAGGAGGTCCTGCTCTCGGTGATGTACGAGGTGCCCAGTCGGGAGGATGTCGCTCAGGTGATCATCACCCGTGAGTCGGTGGAACAGCACGTGAATCCAACGCTCGTGCCGCGTACCCAGCTGAAGGACGGCGGACGCCAAGAGAAGTCGGCCTGAGTCGACCCGCGCGGTGTCGAACCGCGTACGCCGATCAAGGGGCGTCCTCGCCTGACGGGGGCGCCCCGGCGTGTGTTCGGTCCGCAGGGTGGCGCCAGGTCCTGTTTTTGGATCATTCCGGGCTCGCGGCCACCACGCCGCCTCTGGCGGC
>NZ_ANBD01000182.1 GCF_000341005.1 Nocardiopsis alkaliphila YIM 80379
GAGCGCCGAGCCGACCGAGAGCATCCAAGGAACAGTCCCTAGTCGCCTTCCAGGACCGCCTCCATACGGCTGATCTCGGTGTTCTGCTCGGCGATGAGGTCGTTGGCCATCCTTGCGACGGTCTGGTCCTTGCCTTCGGTCAGAACGTCCACGGCCATGGCGACGGCACCCTCGTGGTGGGCGGTCATGAGCTCCACGAACAGGCGGTCGAAGTCGTCCCCTCGGGCCTGGGCCAGCCGCTCCATGTCCTGCTCGGAGACCATGCCCCGCATGTCCTCATGGTCGACCTCCAAGTCGCACAGGGGTACGTCCTCGTCCTTGGAGTGGTGCTCACCGTCGCCCTCCAGACCGCAGAAGTTCTGGTGGGCCGGGTTGTCCCGGGCCGGCCCGAACACGTGCTCCTCCAACCAGCTCTCCATGGCGGAGATCTCCGGTCCCTGTGCGGCGAAGATGCGATCGGCGATGCGTTCGATACCGTCACGTTCGTGACGGTCCTCGACCAGATCGGTCATCTCCAAGGCCTGAGAATGGTGCTCGATCATCATCACCAGGTAGGTGACATCGGCCTCGTTGTGGCCTTGCTCCTCGGCCAGAGCGGCGATCTGCTCGGCGGTCGCGGGTGTGGAGGATTCCCCAGGGGCACCGGGGGCGATGACGTTGGCGGCTTCCTGCCCGCCGTCGCCGGTGGTGCAGGCCGAGGTGACGAGCAGGGTGAGGGCGGTTCCGGCGGCGAGTGTCAGGCGACGCACGAGGTCTCCTCCAGGGTGGGGGTGGACGGGCCGGGTGGGGACCGCCGATATCGACGGGCGCGACATCCTGCGGGTTTTCTACTCATTCACCGGGCACTTTGTCCAGTGTGGGGCGCTTATCGGTCCCGTTGCGTCCGGGGCACCATACGAGGTCGATGTGAGGAATCCGGGTTCGGGTACGCGATCACGTTCATCGAAGGTGTGCTCGGCCGCGAAGGGCCGTCGCTGGTGTCCTTTCCCGAAGCTTCCGAGGGCGTGTTTTGAAGCTTGTTTCGGGTTCAAGGCAAATGTTTTGATGCCAAGCCGAAACTGAGGGCCATGTGACACATAATGATTCTCCGGCCCCGGGAAACGGGTCCAGGGTCGGCGGTGGTCGATGTCGGACCGTGCCCCATGTTCGGTCCGGCCCCTGGGGTGAGTCTCTACATCGGACCTCCGATTCCAGGCTGTAGGACACCGGCTCCTGGCATGTTGTGCAGTCGGATCGGGCCATGCCGACGTCGTGTCAAAGGTCATCTTTCTTTTGTCTCCCCCTATACAGGTAGATGTTGAACTGTGTACGTTCTACCTGTTTCGCTCCATTCGGAATCAGGAGTACACATGGCGTCGTCCCCCGCCCGCCCCCAGCAAAGACGCCCCTCATATCGCCAAGGTCTTATCGGTGTCGCTCTCACCGCCGTCGCCGTTGTGACCGTGGGACTCCTCGGTCCCGCCACCGCGACCGCGGACGAGACACCCTTCGAAAGCGACGCCCAGACCAGTGCCAACGTCTCCCACGTGGCCAACGTCCCCAAGTCCGAAGTCATGGACGACTACAACTCGGACCTGGCCTTCACCGGCGACTACGCCATCGGCGGTAACTACAACGGGTTCGTCATCTACGACGTCTCCGATCCCGAGGACCCGCAGATCGTTTCCGAGGTGCTGTGTCCGGGTGGCCAGGGTGACCTGTCGGTCAGCGGTGACCTGGTCTACTTCGCCGTGGACTATCCGCGCGCCTCCGACGAATGCGGTGCCCCGGCCGTGCCCACCACCGACCCGAACGGGTTCGAGGGTGTGCGGGTCTTCGACATCTCCGACAAGGCCAACCCCGAATACGTGGCGGCGGTGCGCACCGACTGCGGCTCGCACACCCTCACCCTGGTACCCGGCAAAGACGGCGAACACGACTACGTGTACGTCTCCTCGTACTCACCGAACGCGAACTTTCCGAACTGCCGGCCTCCGCACGACAAGATCTCCATCGTCGAGGTGCCGCTCGACGATCCCGCCGAAGCGGCCCTGGTGAACGAGCCGGTGCTGTTCCCCGACGGTGGCAACGCCCGCACCACCGGTTGCCACGACATCACCGTCTACCCGGAGAACGATCTGGCCGCCGGCGCCTGTATGGGTGACGGGATCCTGATGGACATCTCCGACCCCGC
>NZ_ANBD01000183.1:0-3496 GCF_000341005.1 Nocardiopsis alkaliphila YIM 80379
TCGTTGCTGATGTCGTAGGACCGGTGCATCTGGTTCATCCGACGCAGCGCGTCCCGCCCCCGGCCAGGGCCGAAACCGTGCTCCAGGATGTCGTTGAGGATCAGGGCCGTGTCGTCGTAACGGTGCTGGGTGCGCTCGGTGAACTCGCGGGTGTCGCCGAGCAACTGTCCGACGGTGGGCATCGCGTAGGTGCGGTACAGGGCCAGTCCCAGTGCCTGCTCAATGTCCCAGGGGAACTCCAAGGTCGACAGGATGCGGACGATCTCCTCGCAGTCGTCCTCGGCGTCCAGGGTGTGGATCTTGTCGCGCCACTCGAAACGCTTCATGGGTGCTCCACCTTCGTCCGTCCCGCCCTCGGACGGGGACAGGGTCGTCGGGTACGTGAAACGCCGCTCGGTCGGACGTTTCGACGTCCCGCACTTTACCCGGATGGACCGCGTGTACAGAGGGGGAGACCGCGGATTCGGTCTCCGAAAGAAGAAGGACCCTGGGGCGGGGCCCAGGGTCCTACGGGTGGGTCAGGCGGTGACGCGTTCCGCCACCTTGCTCACCAGGGACAACAGCACCTGCTTGGCGGATTCCCGTTGTCGAGCGTCGCACAGCACCACCGGTGTCTGTGGGGTCAGACTGAGCGCCGCGCGCACCTCGTCGGGTTCGTACCGGTGTGCTCCCTCGAAGCAGTTCACCGCCACCACGAACGGCACACCTCGCCGCTCGAAGAAGTCCACCGCGGCGAAGCACGTCTCCAGACGTCGGGTATCGGCGATGACGATCGCGCCCAGGGCGCCCTCCGACAGCTCCTCCCACATGAACCAGAAACGTTCCTGTCCGGGTGTGCCGAACAGGTACAGCACCAAGTCCTCGTTGATGGTGATGCGGCCGAAGTCCAGTGCCACCGTGGTGGTCGTCTTGGACTCCACCCCGGACAGGTCGTCGACCCCGTAGCTGGCCTCGGTCATCACCTCCTCGGTGCTGAGCGGAGCGATCTCACTGACCGCCCCGACCAGGGTGGTCTTTCCGGCGCCGAAGCCCCCGGCGACCAGGATCTTCAGAGCGGAGGGGACAGGGGCCTCGGAGCCCGGGTCAGAGTCTTTGGATGCCATCGAGAACCGCCTGGAGTACGTCCCGGCTCACCGGGCTCTTCGCTTTGTAGGGGGCGCGGGCCAAGGCCAGGCCGCGGTTGAGCAGGTCGCTGAGCAGCACCTTGACCACGGCCACCGGGATGTCCAAGTGGGCGGAGACCTCAGCCACCGACTGGGGCTTTCTGCACAGCTCGAGGATGCGGAGCTGCTCCGGTTCGAGTGCCAACTCGTCGACCTCGGCGCGCTTGGCCGCGATGACCACGCTGATCATGTCCAACTGGACCGTGTCCGCGTGGTCCCGGCCCTGGGCGATCACGTAGGGCCGAACCAGCGGACCGGCCTCCTCTGGTCCGGGGTCGTCGCCGAATCCCCCCACGGCGTCGCGGCGCGACGTGCCGTGGTGTATCTCGCCCGGATCGAACTCGTCATGCGCTTGCATACCGACCCCTAACGGTTGGCTTCGGAGCCACCCTCATGGCGAGGAGCGGCGTCCAGGTAACGGCCCACCTGGTCGACCAGGACGTTCATCTCGTAGGCGATGAGGCCCACGTCGGCGCTTTCCTCGGCCAGGACGGCCAGGCAGGCGCCACGGCCCGCACCGGTGACGAACAGGTAGGCGTTCTCCATCTCGACGACGGTCTGGAGCACCTCGCCCCCACCGAAGTGGCGGCCGGTGCCCCGGGCCAGGCTCTGGAAGGCCGAAGCCACCGCCGACAGGTGTTCGGCGTCCTCCTTGACCAGGTCACGGGAGCGGCCGATCAGCAGGCCGTCAGCGGAGAGGACGATGGCGTGTCGGGAGCCGACCGCGCGGTCCAGCAACTCGTCCAGCAGCCAGTTGATGTCCTTCTTGCCGGTGGAGTTCTCGCCGGCGCTTTCGGTACTGGTCACGGTTACGCGTCCTTGTCGGTGTCGTTGGTGTTCTGCCGGCCTTCGCGCCGCCCGCGGTCCGTCCCCTGCTGGAACGCGGACATGTTCTTACGCAGACGCGCCAGCCGTTCCGAGCTATCGAGAACGGAGGGGGTCGTGCTCCGAGCGCCGGAGGCCGGACCGCTCTTGCCCTCCGCGGAGGGGTCCTCGGCCAGCTGGGGAGCCAGGTTCTCCTGTGGACGTCGCTTGGGCAAGGGTGGGCGCCCGTCCCCGGCCGGCACCGTTTCGCCCTCCGTCTCCGGAATGTGGGAGGTCTGTTCCTCGGGTTCCCGGGGGGCCTCGGGCACCGCGCTGATCCGGGGTTCGCGGGTGGGTAGCGGGGGGCCGTCCTCCGTGGCATCGGCGAGAACGTCCGAGCCCGTGCCCGATTCGGCCGGGGTGGAAACCGAGGTGAGCAGTGGCTTGCCGCCCCGGCCGTTCTTGTCGGAACGCCCGGCGTCCAGCGCCGCCTCCGGGGTGCGGTCGACGATCTCGCGCACCTCCCAGATCTCCTCTCCACCGTCCTCGGAGGAGGGCAACGGAGTACGGTCTCCGGAGATCAACTCCTGGGGGAGCAGGACGATGGCCTGCACACCGCCGTAGGGCGAGGGGCGCAGATGCACCTGGACACCGTGGCGGTGGGCCAGATGCGAGACCACGAACAGGCCCAGGCGCATCTTCTCGTTGAGGCGCATGACGTCGAACTCGGGCGGTTCGGCCAGTAGGGCGTTGGCCGAGGCGAACTCGGCCTCGGTCATGCCCAGACCCCGGTCCTCGATCTCGATGGTCACGCCGTTGGGAACGTCCTCGCTGCTCAGGCGCACATGGGTGTGCGGGGGCGAGAACATCGCGGCGTTGTCGACCAGTTCGGCGACCAGGTGGATGACGTCGGCCACGGCCGGGCCGTTGAGGTTGACGCGGGCGATGCGCTCACGCTTGACGCGTGTGTAGTCGCCCGACTCGGAGATGGCGCCGCGCAGGACGTCGATCAGCGGCATCGGACGGTGCCAGGTACGGCCGGGGGCCTCGCCACCGAGGATCAACAGGTTCTCGGCGTTACGGCGCGCACGCGTCGCCAAGTGGTCCAACTTGAACAGCTGGGAGAGCTGCTCCGGATCCTCCTGCTCACGTTCCATCTTGTCCAGCAGACGCAGCTGACGGTGGACCAGGGTCTGGCTGCGGTGCGCGATGTTGAGGAAGACACGGTTGACGCCCTGCCGCAGCTCCGTCTGCTGGACGGCCTCGTCGACCGCGGCGCGCTGGGCGGTGTTGAACGCCTTGGCGACGTCACCGATCTCGTCCTCTTCGACCCGCAGCTCGGGCAGTTCGCTGTTGGTGTCGACCCGCTCACCACGGTGCAGGCGGTCCATGATCGCGGGCAGACGTTCCTCGGCCAAGGCCTGGGACTCATCGCGCAGGGCCAGCAACCGCCCGGTGAGGTTGCGGGAGGAACGTCGGGCCAGGTAGAAGGCCGCGATCGTCACGGCGGCCACACCGAGGCTGCCGCC
>NZ_ANBD01000183.1:3503-18072 GCF_000341005.1 Nocardiopsis alkaliphila YIM 80379
GGGTGTGATAGGCGGCGTAGGTGGCCTCGTCGGCGCCCAGAGCGGTGAACTCGGCGATGACGTACCCGTAGGCCTGTTCCCATTCGTCCTTGTCCACCGGCATCGAGAGGTTCTCGACCGACTGTGGAGCGAGGGTGACCGGATCGGTCGTGGTCTCCGTTTCGACCTCACGATCGATGATCTGCTGCTGCATCCGCTGCAGTGAGGCGTACTCGGGGCTCTCCAGCACCGCCTCGTAACGCTCCTTCTGGCCCGGGCCGCTCAGGTAGTGGGCGTTGGCCTCCAAGAAGCCCTCGTAGGAACCGACCATGGAGGCGAACTCGCGCTGGTCCTGCACGCTGAGTTCGTCGGTGGCGAAGGCACGGGCGATCTGGGCGTCCGCCTGGGCGAGGACGTCCACGGTACGGAACATGTAGATGGCGGTGAAACCAGGGCTGACCGCGGGACCCTCGTTGCCCGTACGGCCCTGGCTGTCGAAGCTGTCGGCGCCGTGCAGGATGAGTTCGTTGTAGTAGTCCAGGATCTCGGTACGCCCGACCGCCCCGGAGTCGATGGCTTCACGCGTCTGGTCGATCTCCTGGTACATGTCGTACAGCATCTCGATGTGCATACCGCCCTCGCCAGGGGCGAGGTCGGCGAAGCCGATGAGATCCTCCACGACCGTGCCGAGGGAGTCGTCGGTGCTCTGCCGGGCCTCGACCAATGCCTGGGTCAGGTCGGCGTCATCGGGGTTCTCGATGTAGGCGATGGTGGCCGAGCGTTCGGCCATGGCGTTCACGAGGCCGACGGCGGAGGGAGTGACCAGGTCGTCGGTCGCCTTGGCCCGGATGAGCGCGTAGGCCGCCTCGCCACCGAGGGCCAAAGTGAGGACCAGCCACAGCACTACCAACGCGCTCGTGGGGATCATGACCATGGAGCGAATACGGGCGGTGATCGTTCGCCCACGTTTTTTCGGTACTGCCTGCACGGTGCTCCTGTCGATCCGCGTCATGGGTTTGTGGTCCGGCACTGGGCCGTCGTTGCCTGGTCGCTCTTGGTGACCAACGCCGGCGCGCACCTCCCGCCCGGACACCGTGTCTCTGCTGAGGGTGCGGGTGACACGGTCTTGCCGCAGAGTGACCACGAATGGGGGTTTTCGGCGCTGGAGATCGTATCTCGACTAGGAAACGCCGGATTATCCGGGGGTGTGGGCAGTCTGCCATGAACCGGTGAAATGTTCATACATGTGCAGCTCTGCGGCTTACCGGGGAGTATGGGGCCAGTGTTGTGGACGACTATAGGACAAAGGTCACATGCGCAACTAGTGGTGAACTAGGTGTTGTTTGTTGATCTAGGACGGTGAAGGGCGCCGGTTCGTATCAAGCGCCAAATCGCCCTTCGGCGATCAGCGGGGTCTGGAGGTGTCGACGGTCACGGACCGCGTGCGAGTTCGCTCCGTCGGCGTGGGCCGTGGGCCTCAACCGTGAGCGGCTGATCCCACCGTGCTCCAGTGGAGGTAGCCCAGGAAGAGTCCGGCCACCACCAGGATCAGTCCCAGGGCACCGAACAATCCCCGCACGTAGTGGCTCAACCAGGGCGCGGAGACGATCCGGGCCCGTTCGGGGGCGTCCGGGTCGTAGGAGACCGTCACGATCTCCCCTGCGCGGGAGGCGGTCCACCCGGTGTTCTCGTGCTCGGCGTGCACCTCCTTGCCGTCCTCGGTCTGGAACTGCACGATCATGCGGGAGGCCACCGAGGTCTCGTGGTAGCCGATCACCCTCCCCTTGGCTCGTACGCCGTGCTTGACCAGGCGCAGCTCCATGCGGGTATCGCGGGTGACGACCCACAGCAGGATCACGCCGGCGATCATGGGGAGAAGGGGATAGAGGTCGGCCATGACGGGGGAGTCCTTTCGGGGCTCATGACACGGGGCTGGGCGCGGGGACGGTGGTTCAAAAGAACCGATCAGGCCGTCGGCCGGGAGTCGGGATGGTGTGGACCTCCTCCACGGAACGTTCGGGCCGGGCGTGGGCCGGCCCCAGGCGTGGTCGCGGCCACGCCGAACAGCACCGAACCCATGGGGAGGAGTCCGGAGCGGCCGGGCTCGGGCGTGGCGTCGAGTCGTTCGGTGAGGACTCCGGTCGCCTGGGCCGGCTTCGGTGGGGCGGACGTCCCCACGTTCACCCGCTCCATTGTGCCTTCCAAGCAGGTCTTTTTGTGTGGTCAGGGTAGGGGGATTCGCCCAGGACGCTCCTCGAGCCGTCCTCGGTGACCAGGCGTGACCCGGGCAGGACCGCGGGTGTGGGTCCGGGCTCGTCCGGGTCGCGCCGGAGACGACTCCGGCCGTGGGGCACCGAGGGTTCGTCCTCTGGGACGGTGCGATGCTCGACTCGTCAAGGGGAAAGAGGTATTTACTATGAAAGTACGTAATCACCCATGAGCATGAGAAGAGCGGCATGCGTGCCACGGCCCGAACCCTTCGCAGGCTCTTCGTGTGGAGCGTCCCGGCGTTCGTGTGTTTCATCGCCTTGGACTTGAGCTTCGGCCTCCCCCACCCCTTCGCCCTCGTCGTACCGTTGCTCCTCATCGGCCTGTACGTGGCGGCGTTGGTCACCGGCCATCTGGCCCGACCACGCACCACCCCGGCCACGGTCGAGGTGGTGCCGCCGGTCGAGGGAACCTGGACCGGACTCAACGGGCCGGCGGACAGGGTGCCCAGCCACGGCACCCACACGCTCGGGCAGACGTACGCGATCGACGTCCTCATCGATTCCGGACGTCCGACCATCGACGGGTGGTGGCCCGCTACGCGGCCGGCCACGGACTTCCCCTCCTTCGGCGCGCCCATTCTGTCCGTGGGGGAGGCCACCGTCGTGCGCGCCTCGGACGGCCAACGCGACCACCGAAGTCGCAACTCCTACCCGGGATTGCTCTACCTGTTCGGGGAAGGAATCGTCCGATCCATCGGTGGCCCCGGCAGAATCCTCGGCAACCACGTGATCCTGGACCTCGGCGATGGTGTCCACGCCGCCTACGCTCACCTGAAGCGGGGGTCGGTGGTCGTTCGGGAGGGTGATCGGGTCACCGCGGGACAGCGGATCGGTGCGTGCGGCAACTCCGGGAACTCCTCTGAACCGCACCTGCACTTCCAACTCATGGACCACCCCGAGCCCGAACTGGCGCATGGTGTCCCCTTCCGGTGGACCGGGGTGGGAGTCCCCGCCAACGGAGAGTCGTTCACCATCGAGCCCGGCGCCTCGTGCCCTCCCTCCTAGACTGCGCACGGGAAAGGCAGCAACGGGACAGGGTGGGAGAGCATGACGGAGATCGCCGAACGCGCGGCCAAGGCGCTGAACGACCCGGAGAACTGGCCGCAGGACCCCAAGGAGGCGGTGGCCCGCCAACGCCTTCTCGCCTCCCGAGTGCGAAGCGAACCCTTCGACGCGGGCGCGGTGGACCTCGTCTGCGGGCTGGACGTCAGCTACGGGGTGAACGACACCGAACTCGCCGCGGCGGCCGTGGTCTTGGACGCTCGCACGTTGGAGGTGGTCGACACCTCCCTGATCGCCGACACCCCCTCCTTCCCCTACATCTCCGGGCTGTTCGGTTTCCGTGAACTGCCACCGGTCCTGAAGGCCATCGAGGGATTGACCCTCACCCCCGACGTGTTCGTCAGCGACGGCTTCGGTCTGGCGCACCCTCGTCGGTTCGGGGTCGCCAGCCACCTGGGCGTCCTTCTCGACGCACGGGTGGTCGGGTCGGCCAAGACGGTGCTCTACGGCAGGAACACGCTTCCGGGGGAGGAACGTGGTTCCTGGACCCCGATGGTGGCCGGACGTTCGGAACTGGTGGAGGACACCGAGCGGTTGGCCGCGCAGGGGGCCGAGGTCATCGGCCGCACCCTGCGCACCCGTGCCCGCACCAAACCGGTGTACGTGTCCGTGGGTCACCGGGTGGACCTGGAAGGTGCCTGCGACCTCATCCTCCGTGTGTCGCCCAGGTATCGGATCCCCGAACCCATCCGGCACGCCGACCGCCTGTGCGGTCGATACCGCAAGGAGCACAAGGCCGCGATGGAACGGAGCTCCACGGAAGGGAACGCCACGGAACAAGGGTAGGTCCTGCTCCCGGGCCACGGGGATTCGTTCCGGCACCGTCGGGCAGGGGGTCGGTTCCAACACCGGCAAGCCGAAGACGGGGAGGGGCACCAAGGCCCCTCCCCGTGGTCATACCGGTTCTCAGCGGTCACCTACCAGCCGTTCTCCACCGGGCGCCCCTCGTTGTACCCGGCGGTGCTCTGCACGCCCACCACGGCACGTTCGTGGAACTCCTCCAGCGAGTCGGCGCCCGCGTACGTCATGGAGCTGCGCACACCGGCGATGATCTGGTCGATGAGATCCTCCACTCCCGGGCTCTCCGGATCCAGGTACATCCGACCGGTGGAGATGCCCTCTTCGAACAGCGCCTTGCGAGCCCGATCGAAGGGGGAGTCGTCGGAGGTGCGCAGGCGCACCGCGCGCGCCGACGCCATCCCGAAGCTCTCCTTGTACCGCCGGCCCTCGGCGTCGCGCATGACGTCACCCGGCGACTCGTAGGTGCCCGCGAACCATGAGCCCACCATGACGTTGGAGGCACCCGCGGCCAGGGCGAGGGCGACGTCGCGCGGGTGTCGAACCCCGCCGTCGGCCCACACGTGCCCACCCAGTTTCCGGGCGGCGGCGGCGCACTCCAACACGGCGGAGAACTGCGGGCGGCCCACCGCGGTCATCATCCTGGTGGTGCACATCGCACCCGGACCCACGCCGACCTTGACGATGTCGGCACCGGCCTCGATGAGGTCGCGGGTGCCTTGGGCGGTAACGATGTTGCCCGCCACGATCGGCACATCGGGCGAGAGCCCGCGGACCTTCCCAATGGCGGAGATCATCTTCTCTTGGTGACCGTGCGCGGTGTCGATCACCAGGGTGTCCACCCCGGAAGCGAGTAGATCGGAGGCTCGGCCGGCCACGTCACCGTTGATTCCGACGGCGGCGGCCACACGTAGGCGACCCTGGGGGTCCAAGGCGGGCTCGTACAACGTGGAACGCAGAGCACCGGTGCGGGTGAGCACACCCACCAGGGCGCCCTGTTCGTCCACGACCGGGGCCAACCGGTGTCGGAAGTCGTGCAGGATCTCGAAGGCCTCACGGGGTTCGGTGCCGGCGGGGATGGTCAGCAGTTCGGTGGACATCACGTCCCGCAGCTGTGCGAAGCGGTCCACGCCCGCGCAGTCGGCATCGGTGACCACACCGAGCGGGTGCCGATCATCGTCGATGACGATCACCGCGTTGTGCGCCCTCTTGGGCAGCAGGTTGAGAGCCTCACCCACGGTGCTGGTGGGGTTGAGGGTGATGGCGGTGTCGTAGACCAGGTCGCGCTGCTTGGTCCAGGAGATGACGTCGGAGACGACCTCGATGGGGATGTCCTGTGGGATGACCGTGATGCCGCCGCGCCGGGCGACCGTCTCGGCCATCCGGCGTCCGGCGACGGCGGTCATGTTCGCCACGACCAACGGGATGGTGGTGCCGGTTCCGTCCTGCGACGACAGGTCCACGCTGAGCCGGGAGCCCACGGAGCTAAGGCTCGGCACCATGAACACGTCGCTGTAGGTCAGGTCCTGATCAGGGACCCGGTCATTGAGAAAACGCAATGCCTCTACCTCGGTCGAGACCGCAGGGGGTGGAGACGACTCCGCCGGTCGCCGCCGGCGGCACCCTGTTGCTCCCCCTCTTACCACTCGATTATGCAGTGGCCGATTACCTCGAAGACACCCCTGTCTGCCATGATGACTCGATTCCCGCCTCTACCCGGGCCCGACCCATGCCTAGATCCGGGACAGGACACCGTGTGTCCCGGGCGTGGGGATGGATCGCCCTCCAGGAGTACACCGATGTCGCGTTTCACTTTCGCGCAAGTCAAGGAAGAGACCTACAAGGCCAAGGATGCCTGGTGGACGGTCTTCCTGGTCGACCCGCTGGCCGGTCGTCTAGTGGTGTGGACGGCGAATCGGACCAATATCACGCCGAACCAGCTGACTCTGGGGGCCGGCGTCCTGGGGCTGCTCTCGGCCGTGTGTTTCGCGGCGCCGGTGTGGGCCGGTGACCTGGGTTGGGCGTGGCTGGTGGCCGGCGCGCTACTGTTCCACCTCAGCTTCGTACTGGACTGCATGGACGGCAAGATCGCCCGGCTGAAGGGCAACGGTTCGGTCTTCGGAGCCTGGGTCGACTTCGTCTTCGACCGGATCCGTTTCTTCGGTTGCGTGATGGCGTTGCTGATTGGTCAGTGGCTGGTCACCGGAAACGTCGCCTACCTGATCGTCGCTCCGGTGGTGGTCTTCTTCGACCTGCTCCGTTACCTCAACGGTTCCCAGGTGGCCAAGACCCGCAAATCCATGAAACAGGCCCTGGCCATCGCCTCGGGTGAGACCGAACGGCTTCGTGCCGAAGCGGTCCAGGAGCAGGCGGCGGACCCCGAGGAGGACGAGCCCTCCGAATCGGTGGAGGCCGTCAAGGACGTACCTCCCAAGGGTCTCTACCCGCGGGTGCGTACCTTCCTGTTGCGGCACCGGGTCCGCCCGCACCTGTTCAGCGGTATCGAGTTCGAGATGTTCCTGTGCGTGGTCGCCCCGGTGACCGTGTTGGTGGCCTTCTTCACTCCGCTCGACAGCCTCATCATCCCGGTGGCGATCTTCTCCGTCCTGGCCTTGGCCTTTTTCGAAACGGTCCTGGTGATGCGGCTATGGAAGGAGACTCGCCGCTTCGAGGTGCGTCGCCGTGAGCTCGCGGCGGCTCCTCCGGCCGATGCCCGCACGGAGGGCTGAATCGGCTTGGCGGGGTCGGACTCACGGCGCCGATGAGAACAGGACGAAGGGCGACCGGCGCGAGACGCGCCGGTCGCCCCCTTCTGATCATGTTCCCGTAGGAGTCGATGACCGCCCCTCCTCGTATGGACCGGACCGAACGGTCATCCTCCCTGGCCGCCTTCTACACGGGGGCCTTCTGCGACTTCGGATCCGTGCCCGCGCGCGTGGAGCCGGTGGCCTTCTCGTCCGGTTCCCCGTCGCCCTGACCCAGGAGCCAGGTGGGCCGCGGTTCCACGGCCCACCGCATGCACTTACGCACCCACGGGGTGCACAGAAGGAGGGTGAGCGCGATACCCAGGGCCACGTTGACGGCCAGCCCCGATGCTCCGGTCAGCACGTCGTACCAGGGAGAGGCCTTGAACACGAGGAGGACCACCGAATGCCCCAGGTACACGAACAGGGTGTAGGCACCCAGGGAGGTGAACCACGTCCGCCGTTTGGGCGTGAGGGCGAGCACGGCGAAGGTCATGGCCAGGGCGATGCCCATGAAGAGCAACCGGATGCCGACGCTCGGCATCAGCGGATCGATGTCGCGGTCGATGAGGCTGTCCCGCCAGAACACCCACTCTCGGCTGAAGTCTCCAGAGATCGGCAGGGCGAGGAGGGTGGTGGCGGCCAGGACCAGCACGGCGCTCACCCGGACCCAGAGCCGGTCAAGGTGGTCGAAGTGTTCGCGGCGCAGGCTCAGGCCCAGCACGAAGAAGGGCAGGAGGCTGACCACACGTCCCATCGACAGGGTGGAGCTCAGGTCGGTGGTGGCGGCGAACAGCGAAATGATGACGGCGGTCGCCACGGGCCAGCGCAGCCGCTTCCACAGGGGAACGCTCAGACGCCATAGGAATAGGGCCACCAGGAACCACAGTGTCCAGGTGGGTTTGAGGATCGATAGGGAGTCCGGTAGCCCACCGCGTTCGATCGCGTAGAAGCCCTGATGGATCGTCCAGAAGATGAGGTAGGGGACGGCCACGGTCAGGACCAGCTTCTCCACCCGTGTCGACGAGGCGTCGAAGGATCGGGAGAGGTAACCGCTGATCATGATGAACGCGGGCATGTGGAAGAAGTAGATCCAGTAGTAGAGGGCACTGGCGGGCCCGTAGTCGCTGACCGGTTCGATCGCGTGGCCGATGACGACCAGTGCGATGAGGATGAACTTGGCGTTGTCCAAGCGGGAGTCACGAACCGGCGTCTTCTTTGACGCCTGGGAGGGACCGGGACGTGCGCTCGCGCCGCGCTCGTCCTTGGGACGCAGGGATTCCATTCTGGTCATGGATGAGGCCACTAGGGACTCCGGATCACGGGGTGGTGGGTTTTCGACCTCGGGGGTGCCACTTCTGACATGGCGGACCGAGGACCGTCGGTCGGTGGAGCCGGGATGGACGCGGATCCGGTGTCGCGTGGCGCGCGTGGGGGACACCGAGGGGATCTCGTCGACGGACATGGCCCGTTACCTTACTGAGACATGGCAAGGTGTGCCAGTGGTTCGCTGAAAACGGGTCTGATGTCACAAAACGACAACGACTCCTGGAGGGGGTGGCGGATCGGCCCGAAACCGTATGAAGAAGGGGTGCGGGGATCGCCTACCGTGTGCAGACCCTAACCCATGGCACACTCTTGCGTGCCCAGGGTGCCCATCATCCGATCCATGAACCGCGCAGGTCAGTGTGAATCCTTGACGTTCGCGAAGATAAAGTGCACGAAGGCGGCTGTTCCCCTTGCAGCGTCTGCCAGGACGAGAACGAAGAAGGCGGTGGAAACCGTGCCGCACGCGGTGGATCCCAACCGTGCCGCCCAGCACGGAAGTGTGGTCATGCGACTCCTCGACGAGATCTTTCCTCTCGTCGAAGGGGTCTACGTGGACCTGCACAAGAACCCGGAGCTCTCGCACTCCGAACAGCGCACCGCCAGCATCGTCGCGGAGTGGCTGACACGTACCGGTTATGAGGTCCACAAGGGCATCGGCGGCACCGGTGTGGTCGGCGTCCTCCGCAACGGACCCGGTCCCACGGTGATGCTGCGTGCCGACATGGACGCGCTTCCCTTGGAGGAGAAGACCGGACTGCCCTACGCCAGCACGGCCAAGGCGCTGGACGGTGACGGCATCGAGGTTCCCGTCATGCACGCCTGTGGTCACGACGCGCACACCGCGTGCCTGGTCGGTGTGGCGGACCTGCTCTCGGAGACCCGTCAGGAATGGGCCGGCACCATCATGATCGTGGCCCAGCCCGGTGAGGAGACCCTCGACGGAGCCCAGGCGATGATCGACGATGGCCTGTTCGATCGCTTCGGCCGCCCCGACGTCATCCTCGGTCAGCACCTGGGACCGCAGCCCGCCGGACTCATCTCGCACCGCGCCGGGATCATCCTCGGCGCCGCCAACGCCTACCGCGTGCGCGTCTTCGGGGAGGGCGGCCACGCCTCCCAGCCGCACACCACCGTGGACCCGGTGCTCATCGCGGCCAACATCGTCAGCCGCCTCCAGGGCGTGGTCTCCCGTGAGATCAGCCCCAGTGAGATGGCCGTCCTCACCGTCGGCCGGATCCAGGCGGGTACCAAGGCCAACATCATCCCCGACGAGGCCTACCTGGAGATCAGCACCCGGGCGCTCAACGAGAACGTCGCGGAACAGCTGGAAAGGGCCATCGAGCGGATCGTGCGCGCCGAGGCCGCGGCCTCCGGCGCCGGTCGCGAACCCGAGGTGGAGCGCTTCCAGGGTAGTGGGGTCACCCACAACGATCCGGCGAGCACCGCCGACGTCGCCGCCGCGCACCTGGCCTACTTCGGCGAGGAGTACGTCATCCACCTGCCGGATCCCTCTCCGGCCACCGAGGACTTCTGCCGCTTCGGTCTGCCCGAGGACCCGCAACCCATCCCGTACGTGTTCTGGTTCGTGGGCGCCACCCCGCACGACGTGTGGGAAGCCGCCCCCGGCGCCACCCCCTACGAGAAGATGGGCAACGTTCCCAGCAACCACTCACCGTTCTTCTCACCCGCCCGCGAACCCACGCTTCGGGCCGGACTGGCCGCCCTGACCGTGGCCGCCTTGGCCTACCTGGGTAGCGACAACAAGAACCCGTCGGTGCCGAGCCTGCCTCCGACCGAGGTTCCGGCCGGCCTGGCCTTCGCGGGACCCGCGCCGACCGAGGACGCCGATCCGTACACGGCCACCGATGGTGGTGAGGGCCACGTCCCCACCGGGGGATACCAGGCCCAGGAGCCGGGGATGGACGCGCCGGCCCCACACCACACCTCCTCCGGTCCTCAGAGCGACTACCCGGGGCCCCAGGACGTCTCGTCTCCGGCCGAGGATTTCGGCGCGCCCGAGCCCTTCTCCGGACCGGCTCCCGGTGGGTCATCGTTCGGCGAGAGTGAGGACAACGACGCCTACGACAGTGCCTTCCTCGCCTCCTCCTGGCCCGCCCCGAACGACTCCGAGGCCCGATCCACCGCCGACACCGAAGTGGCCAGGGGTGCACGGGAGCAGGAGCCCTGGGACGAGTGGGGTGGTGGAAGGGTCGAGGAGTCGACCCTGTCCGCGGACATGGCCGCCCTCCTGGACGAGGAGGCACCTCCGCCTCCTTCCGGTCCCCCCGCCGGTCCGGCCTACGGTGGGCCGCCCCCGGGAACGGACGACGACCGGCCCGACACCCAGTACCGGTACTGAGCACACGTGGGGAGTGTCCCTTGGCGCTGGGGCGACCCCCACGTGCGCCGGTCCTTGCGTCATCACCGGGAGGTACCCGCTCTGGTGATATGTGTCCTGGTCACGTTGTTCACCGTGGTGGGGGCGTTCAGCAGGGCCCTGTCCGGGGACCCCAACGAGCCACTGCTGTTGTTGAGCATCCCCGCGCTCGTGTACTTCGTGCGTGGCCAGCTCTACGCACGCCAGCGGGTCAACGGGGTGCGCATCACGGCCGAACAGTTCCCGGAGGCGCACCGAATGGTGGTCGAGGCCGCCGAACGGTTCGGCATGCACCGGGTCCCCGACGCCTACGTGGTGCTCGGCAACGGTGTGATCAACGCGTTCGCCTCCGGACACGGGTTCCGTCGCTACGTGGCCGTGAACAGCGACCTGTTCGAGGTGGGTGCCCAAGACCCCGACACCTTGCGTTTCGTGATCGGTCACGAGGTGGGTCACATCGCCGCCGGCCACACGTCCTTTTGGCGACAGTTCGGGGTGTCGGTGGCCAACGTCATCCCCGGCGTGGGGAGCAGCCTGGGGCGGGCCCAGGAGTACACCGCCGACAACCATGCCTACGAATATTGTCCCGAAGGGGCCGAAGGGCTGAGGGTCCTGGCCGCGGGCAAACATCTCTACCGCGACGTCGACTTCGACGACATCGCACGCCGAGCCCACACCGACACCGGCTTCTTCGTGCTACTGGTCAACCTCCTCTCCAGTCATCCGGTCAACACCTTCCGGTTCGCGGCCCTGGCCGACCGGGACAAGCCCGGTCGGGTGCTGTGAGGCGAGAAGCTTTCGCAGACCCGCACCTTTCACCCGTCGTCGCGGGCCCCGACCATACGCTGTTCCACGTGCTGGGCCAGTCGTTCGTGAGGCGGATGGCCGCGGTCCAAGACCCCGGTGCCGTGCGACATCGGTCGTGGCTCCATCGCGTGAGGTGCGATCTCCACTTCGATCCCTTCGCGCGAACGATCACCCGGCCTCCGTCCGCGGCCTCGGGCACCACGGCCCGGCCGGTGCCACCTCGCGGATGCCGTGGAGCCTGTCGGCCCTGGGCGCGACCACGGTTCGGTCCACCGCCCCGACCCGGGCCCTCAGGGGAGTCGGGCGGTCGACTCCAAGGCCATCACGGGTGCGATCCGGGGCGCTCACCGGCGTCGCCGTTCGAGGCGCCGAGCACAACGAGGTCGAGTCGATATCCTCGATAACGACATTACGGCGCTATGACCCGAGTTGTTCTTCTAGGCTGTCTCCGTGCCTTGGTCGGAGATTCTTCCCCAGTTCAGTCTCACCGGGACCTTGTTGACGGTCCTGCTGCTGTTCTTCGCGGCGATCGGTGAGCCCTACCTCGGACGGCGCGCCTTCGCGTGGCTGTCGCGTCGGGAGGGTGACGGGCGTGCGCTGGAACTGATGTACGCCGTCACGATGGCCATCCACGTGCTGTGGGGAGTACTGGTCCTCACGGTCCTGTTCACCTCGCCGAACCTGAGCGCGGTCGACCTCGGACTGCGCCTGCCCGAGGCCTGGGCGCCGGTGGTGGGTGCCGCCCTCGGTGGACTGATCGCGCTGGTCGTCTTCTGGCTGCTGGTGAACGGTCTGCCCACCAAGGAGCGCTACCCCGTTCTGGCCAAGCTGCCGGAGTGGAGGGCCAGGAAGCAGAGGGCCGCGACCTCGGAGGGGGGCGAGGAGGGACCACAGGGCCCCAAGGGCCGTCGCGCTCACCGGGGGCACCGTGGTCGTCGGGCCGTCGCGGCGCCGATGCGGTTGCCCGAGCCAGGGCGTCGCCAGTACCTGCTGCTGCCTCATACGCGTAAGGAACGGGCGTTGGCGGCGGGAATGGCGATCACCGGTGGTGTGTTCGGCGAACTGCTCTACCGAGGGCTGTTCATCGTGCTGATGGCGAGCATGGACGTCCCGTTGTGGATCGCGGCCGTGCTGTCGGTGGTGCTGTTCTCCCTCGCGCACCTCTACCAGGGTTGGTGGGGACTGCTCAGCGCGGGATTCTCCGGAACCCTGTTCACCATCCTGTACTTGGGCACGGGCAGCCTCCTCGTGCCGGTCCTCGTGCACGTCGCGCTCAATCTCCGTTCGATCGTCTTCCCCCCGGCCTCGGAACTGGCCCGGGCCCAAGAGGCGTACGACGACCACCACGACGACGAGTACGGGGAGTACGAGGAGGGCCGAACCGGCGAGTTCGAGGTGGTCGACGCCGCGACGGAGGACCGGAACGAGTTCGTGGCCATTCGGGCGACTCCTCCCCAGGGGACCCCCTCCGGCCCGTTCCAGGGCCCGCGTCCGGGACCGCCGCAGGGCCCGCACCAAGGGCCACCGCCGCAGGGGCCTCCTCAAGGGCCGTCCCAGAGTCCTGGTCCCCATCCCGCTCCCTACCAAGGCCCGCCTCTCGGCCCACCGTCCGCCCCGCCCCGGGTTCCGCCTCGGCCCCACTCTTCCGAGGGCCCACGTCAAGGGCCCCCGCCCGGAGCTCCTGGAACGGGAGCACGGACCGCTCAGCGGGGTCTTTCTCCTCAGCCCCCGCAGCCAGGTGACTTCCTGGCCCCCGAGGCGGACCGCTCCCCGAGGCAGGACTCCACGCGCTGGGATCGACCATGACCCGCGTCTTGGCTGAGCACCCGCTGGTGGGGACGGACACGTCGACAGGCCCGTCCCGCTCGGCTAGAAAGAAGGGATGATCCGATCTGGCTCCCTCGGGGCAGGCTCCACCCCCACCGACGTCCCGGGTCTCAAGGGGCAGGGATTCGCCCTGCTCATCCTGGCCACGGCGGTCGGCCTGTGCGGTTTCGCCGCGGTCCTGCCCCTCGTTCCCCTGTGGGCCATTCGGGGCGGCACGGGCGAGTTCGGTGCCGGTGCCACCACCGCCGTCTTCATGTCCACCACGGTCCTCACCCAGTTGACCATGCCCTGGCTGCTGGAGCGGGCCGCCGGTTACAAGTGGGCCTTCCCCGTCGGTTCGCTCATCATGGGCGTGCCCACCCCACTGTTCGCCCTGACCACCGACCTCACCGTGCTGCTCGGCATCTCCGCCGTACGTGGGGTGGGGTTCGGCATGGTGACCGTGGCGGGAACGGCCCTGGCCGCCCGACTGGTGCTCAAAGAACAGGTGGGCCGCGCCACCGGTTACCACGGGCTGGCAGTGGGGCTCCCACAGATCGTCATCCTGCCCGGCGGTGTGGCCTTGGCGCTCAACATCGGCTTCGGCACCGCCTTTTGGCTCACCGGGATCTGCGGCGTGATCGCTGCCGTACTGTCTTCGGGCATCCTGTTCGCCGACGGTGGCCGCAACCGGGCCCTGCTGAGTGGAACGGACACGGCGCCCGGTACCTCCTCGGGCCCGCGCGGCCTACCGTTGCTGATGGCCCTGGCCGCGCCCTTGGTCCTCATGTTGGCGGTCTCTTCGTCCGCCGGTGCGATCGTCACCTTCCTCGCCATCCCACTCGAAGAAACAGCGTGGCTGGTCAGCGCTCTCTTGGCCGGGTACGCGCTGCTGTTGGTGGTCGGGCGCTGGAGCGCCGGGATGCTGTTCGACCGCTATGGGCGAACGACCCTGTTGTTGCCCGCGTCGATCGCGGCGGCCGTGGGCATGGGCTTGATCGCCTCGGGCCTGTGGCTCCACGACGGCGCGACCCCTGGATGGGAGGTAGCGGTGCCGGTGCTGATCGGCTCCTGTCTGTTCGGACTGGGTTTCGGAGCGGTGCAGAACGAGACCGTCACGATGATGTTGAACAGGGCCGGCCCCACCGGTCACGGTCGTGCCAGCGCGGTGTGGAACATCGGCTACGACGGAGGGCTCGGCGTCGGGGCGGTGTTCTTGGGACTGATCATCCAATTGCTCGGATACGGCCCGGCCTTCACCGTGCTGTCGGTGGCCCTGATGGCCGTCGTTCCCTTGGCGCTGTCTCGGGACCGGTGACCGGACACCTGGCCGGTCGCCGGGGTGGAGCCCCTATAGTGGCGGAGCGTCTTTTTCAACCTGGGCGAATTCTTCCTGA
>NZ_ANBD01000184.1 GCF_000341005.1 Nocardiopsis alkaliphila YIM 80379
CGAGACCCTGCAGCGTCAACTCCTGACCCCCCTGCCCCAGGTCGACCGCCTCCGATTCGCCGCCCGTTACCAGCCGGCCCGCCAGGCCTCGGAGGTCGGTGGGGACTGGTACGACGCCTTCCTCCTGGCCGACGGTGCCACGGCCCTGGTCATCGGTGACGTGGTCGGCCACGACCTCCACGCCGCCGCGCACATGGCCGAGGTCCGCAACATGCTGCGCGCCCTGGCCTGGGACCGCCAAGAGCCTCCCGCCGAGATCGTACGACGGCTGGACGACGTCATGACCCACACCAGCGACGCACCCATGGCCACCGCCGTCTTCGCCCGCATCGAAGGACCCGACGGCGGACCCTGGCACCTGCACTGGGCCAACGCCGGCCACCCGCCACCGCTGCTCATCACCGCCGACGGCCACGCCCGCTACCTGGAGAACGGTCACGGCCCCCTGCTCGGTATGAGTTCCGCCCTGAAGTTGGGTCTGGAGTGGCCCGACAACCACGAGGAACTCCCCGAACGCTCCACACTGCTGCTCTACACCGACGGCCTGGTCGAAAGGCGTGGCCAGGACCTCGACAAGGGGCTGGAGAACCTACGCCGGCACGCCGCCGACCTGATCGACCATGACCTGGAGGACTTCTTGGACGAACTCCTCGCGCGCATCGAGCCCGAAGGGGACGACGTCGCCCTGCTGGCCCTACGCCTTCCCGCCCTGGGAGAGGGCAGAGCCGAGGACGACGTGGCGCCCCCACAACACGCGCACAGCCCCGCCGCCCCCGACCGGAGGGCTCCCGGCGCCTGGGTCGAAGGCAGCCTGGTCAGGAACACCTCCGATCCCGCCTAAGTCCGCACGCGGCGCCGAAGGCGAGGCCGCGTGCTCTTTGGACGAGGCACCCCAGGCCTCCTGTGGGGGCTCGTGTGGAAGCAGGACGGTGGGATCGAAGATCCGAGCTCCTCAGGTGTACGCCACGAGCCCTCCTTCCTTCCACACTCCCCGCGGGCGACGGCCCCTTCTCAAAGCGGATCGAATCTTAGTTTGGAATTACTCCAGAAAACTGGTTCAATGCGAGGAAGCACCGGAGCGGTTCCGGCGAGCGTCGGCGGACAAGACACCGCGCCACCCCCGACGGACCGTTCTCTCGGGTGTCATGAGGCCCGAGACCAGCCTTAGGTGAGCCCCACGCTGCCAGCGGAGGAACAAGGAACACATGTCGTACCAGGACAACACCAAGCCCCTGACCACGGCGAACGGTGCTCCCGTCGCCAACAACCAGGACAGCCTCACGGCCGGCCCTCGCGGCCCCATGCTGCTGCAGGACCTCTGGTTCCTGGAGAAGCTGGCCCACTTCGACCGTGAGGTCATCCCCGAGCGTCGCATGCACGCCAAGGGTTCCGGCGCCTTCGGTACCTTCACCGTCACCAACGACATCACGAAGTACACCAAGGCCGCGATCTTCTCCGAGGTCGGCAAACAGACCGAGATGTTCGCCCGTTTCTCGACCGTCGCCGGTGAGCGCGGCGCCGCCGACGCCGAGCGCGACATCCGCGGCTTCGCCCTGCGCTTCTACACCGAAGAAGGCAACTGGGACATCGTCGGCAACAACACCCCGGTCTTCTTCTTCCGTGACCCGCTGAAGTTCCCCGACCTCAACCGCGCCGTCAAGCGCGACCCGCGCACCAACATGCGCTCGCCCGAGAACAACTGGGACTTTTGGACCAACCTCCCCGAGGCCCTGCACCAGGTCACCATCGTCATGTCGGACCGTGGCATCCCCGCGAGCTACCGTCACATGCACGGCTTCGGATCGCACACCTTCTCCTTCATCAACGCCGAGAACGAGCGAGTCTGGGTCAAGTTCCACTTCCGCACCCAGCAGGGCATCAAGAACCTCACCGACGAAGAGGCCGCCAAGGTCGTCGCCGACGACCGCGAGTCCTCCCAGCGTGACCTGTACGAGGCCATCGAGCGGGGCGAGAACCCCAAGTGGACCATGTACATCCAGGTCATGACCGAGGCCGAGGCCGAGGAATACCGCTTCCACCCCTTCGACCTGACCAAGGTCTGGTCCAAGAAGGACCACCCCCTCATCGAGGTCGGCGAGTTCGAGCTCAACCGCAACCCCGAGAACTACTTCGCCGACGTGGAGCAGGCCGCCTTCACCCCGGCCAACCTGGTCCCCGGCGTCGGGGTCTCCCCCGACCGCATGCTCCAGGGTCGTCTGTTCTCCTACGGTGACGCCGCCCGCTACCGTGTGGGCGTCAACCACCACCAGATCCCGGTCAACTACCCGCGTGGCGCCAAGATGGTCAACACCTACCACCGTGACGGTGCCATGCGTGTGGACGGCAACCAGGGCAGCGTCCCGGGCATCGAGCCGAACTCCTACGGCCGCTGGCAGGAGCAGCCCGCCTACGCCGAGCCTGCTCTGGGCGTGGGCGCCAACGCCGACCGGTTCAACTACCGCGAGGACGACGACAACTACTTCCAGCAGCCCGGTGACCTCTTCCGCCTGATGAACGCCGAGGAGCAGGAGCGGCTGTTCTCGAACACCGCACGCGCGATCAACGGTGCCTCCGCGGCCACCATCGAGCGTCACATCGACAACTGCACCAAGGCCGACCCGGCCTACGGTGAGGGTGTGCGCAAGGCCATCGAGGCCCTCAAGGCCGGCCGGCTGTAAGCCGTCCACCCTTTGAGAAGAGCCGGCACGGGCGACCGTGCCGGCTCTTGGGCGTCTCGGGGAGACGTTGTGACGGCGAAGGAGGTCAGGGCAGCAGTTCGGTTCGGCCGAACATCTGCGCGGTGGCACGGGCACTGGGCGTTCCGGCGTCGAGGTCGGCCCCGGCCGCGACCAGGATCCGGACGACCTCTTCCTCCCCCTTGAAGAGTGCACCCGCCACGGGCGACTGGTCCCGGTCATTGCGTAGATCCACGTCGGCTCCGCCACGTATCAGGGCGTCGACGGTCCCTTCGTGGCCGTGGTAGGCGGCGAGCATCAGCAGGGTGTTGCCGCCCGGGTCGCGGACGTCGATGGGAAGCCCGTGATCGAGGAATTCGAGTAGTTCCGAGGTCCGTCCTCCTCGGGCCATGTCCATGGCCAGTGCGATGACCCGCTCGGTCTGCTCCGGTGACAGTGCGTTCATGAACCCCATGCTAGAAGCCCTCTTCCCACGCGACGTGCACTCCGGGGGTGGGTCATCCACAGGCTCTCCGAACCGATCGCGAAAGTGCTCCGTCCCGCAGGGACGGCCATGTCCACACCAAGGTGGGATGGTGGTTCAGTCGCAGCAACAACAGTTGCAGTTCTCACAGCACGAGCAGTTCTGGCAGCAGTTGCAGGCCTCACAACAGCCGCCACAGGTGTCACTGAGGCAGTCGCAGGTTTCGCACCAACCATCCCTGGGTTCACCCGACCAGGGACCGGGGTGGGGATCACGGCAACAGAACTGGCAGGTGCCGCACATGAACAACGCCGCCGCGCAGCCCGCCAGGAGGCCTCGGCTCCGGGGCGGTTCCTCCAGAGCGGGGGTGTCGCAGGCGCAGGCGGTACAGCACCCGCTCGTGCCAGGCCCTCGGCCGGAGTCGTGGCCGCCACCATGGCCTCCTCCGTGATGCCCTGAATCGTCATGGTGGTGGCCGTAGTGCCCGGGTCCGGAGTGTCCGGCGTGGGCGAAGGTACGTCCCACGGCGCGGTGCAGTTCGGTGACCAACAGGGCCCGAACCAGGCGATCATCAGTGAACTCGGTCGCGTCCAAGGCCAGTGCCACCCCCAGAACGGCGTCGTCGCACAGTTCCCGGGCCCTCTCGGGAGTGGTCCCGGTGGCGGTGAGGGGGTTCCAGGTGCCTTGGGTCGAATCCTCCTTCTGGTCCTCGACGGCGTCCAACAGATGGGCCACCCGGCCGAACAGGCGACCGGCCTCGCGCAGGGGTTCGACGTTGGCGGGCCTATCGGCCAAGAGCGCGGTGTGCGCGAATGCCTCACCGGTGGCCTCCTCGGTGGGCGCGGTGACGAGCAACGGGTCGGTGCCGCGACCCGCGTTCCGTTCCACCTCGTGTTGGCGATCGGTCACCATCGCCAGAGCGGTGCCCTCCAAACCCAGGTCGGCGCCGGACCGGCCGGCCCTGTCCCGCCAACGACCAGCCATCCGCCCTGCGATCGCTCGCACTCCGGGCCGGGCCAAGGGCCCGTCACCGTCCTCGATGTGGTCGTTGATCTTGGCGGAGGCCAACATCAACGAGACGGAAGCGGCCAGGTGGGCGCCGGAACCGTTGGCGACCCGGGCGGTGCGCATACCGCGCAGCGGGCAAGGCCCCGCCCGACGGGTTCCGGCCTGGTCCGGGGACTGGGCCGCGGTCAGGACCGAGATGAGCAGTCCGTCATGGTTGGTGGCCATCCTGGAAGCCTGACCATGGCCGTCGCGTAGTGCCAGGCACAGGCCGCAAAGATGGGCCATCCACTCCTGAGCCAGCCCATCCGGCAGGGTATGCCGACAGGGCCGCAAGATTCCGAACACGACCGTCACCTCTTCTCACCGGGCCCTCACCTGGGGCACTCCGGCAACAGTGTTCGACCCCCATCACCGGTGTTCGGTTCTGCCCCAGCATCCCGGATTGCTCAGAGAGGAAGGCCGGGGATGGCGCGCAACAGGTCCAAGGCTCCGGTTCCGGTGCGGGCTCCGACCTCCAGGCCGATGGCGAAGACCACGATCAAGAGCAGCGAAAGCAAGAGGTACCCGGGCAGACGACGAGGGCTTCGACGCGCGGCGGCCGGGTCGGCGTCGATCCAGGACTGGTCCAATCGAGCGATCGTCCTACGTAGTTCCTGGACCTCGGTGTGGTAGTGGTCGCGTTCACCTCGCACTCTGTCCAGTTCGGCGCGTTCGGCCCGAATCGCCGCACGAGCGTCGGCGACGTCGGTGCGGGCACCCTCGGGTCCGTGTCGATCATGCCAACGCGCCAGGCGCGCCAAGGGCAGGTCGACGTAGTGGGTGGGCCAGTTGTCGTCGGGATCGGTGTGCTCCTCGTTCACACCGGGTTCGGTTTCGGCGACGTAGTCGAGGACTCCGGCATCCTCGGTCACGGACAGGACGGGCAGGGGCGGGGCATCGGTGGGACTACGCCCCTCAGCGGAGTCGAGGGGCGTCGGGGCTTGGGCCTCGGTCGGTGCGGAAGAGGAAACGGTGTGCCCTTCAGCCGAGGGGGAGACCACGGTGTTCGGGCCCTCACCGGGGGCGTCGCCCGGTCCCTCCCGATCGGTGACGGAGAACGACTCGCTCGTGTGCCGGCCTTCCTCGTCTCCAGGGGGTCCGGCGGGGTCGTTCCGTTCGGGCGGTTCCTCGGGTTCGGGGAGCTCGTCGGGTTCGAGGAACTCATCCGGTTCGGGAGGTTCCTCGACGGGGAACTCACGCTCACGCGGCCCTTCCTCCTCTTCGGAGAAGGGGTCGGGGGCCTCTTGGAGTCCCTCCTCGGGCTCGGGGAGTCTGGGGGCGGCCGGTGAAGGCTCGGGCTCGGGGGCGAGGACTTTCCCATTCCGAAGGTGGGAGTCCGGCGTCGAGGCGACCGGCTCCGTCCAGTGCGACGTGAGGCCCTCCGGAAGGGGTTCGGTCTCATCGGTGACCGCTCTCACGGACGTCTCGGTCACCTGGGGTCGGGGATCGAACCAGTCACGGAGCAAGGCGAACCGGTCGGCGAAAGTGGTGGCTTCGGGCACGCCCCTGTCACGCAGGTGTTCGGCCAGGGTGTCCCCGCCCTGCTCGCGTAGGAGAGTGACCAGGCCCTCGGCGACCTTGAAGTATTCGAGTGGGGACGGGGTGAGGAAGGGGGCGTGGGCCCGGGCCTCTTCAATGGGCGGACCGAAGACCAGGTGGGGCCCGTCCTCCACGCCCAGGATCGGGTCGTAGGTGGAGAAGGACCAACTCCACCCAGCGGCGGGGATGACGGTGGGCGGAGTGAGCACGTCGTGCAGGATCCGGTGCATTCCCCATAGGAAACGCAATTGGGTCGCCTGCCACAGATCGGCCCGGTCCGGGTCCAGGGTGATCTGGACCGGCCGCTCGGGGTGGGCCAGGACACGGGCCACGGCCCCGGTGAGGAGGGGTTCGTCGCCGATGCCGACCTCGGCGGCGCGCCTGTCGCGGGTGCGCATGGCCCCGGGGGTCGCGGCCCGCTCCCAGGGCTCGGGGGCGCGCAGGGTTCTCATGGTCGCCCAGCCGGGAGCCGGTGGTCTGTTCTGATCGGGACGAGTGTTGGGGTTCTCGTGCAAGGCGAGGATCCGGGGCAGAGTGAGCCCGCGGGTGGGGCCGACGATCGCCCAGGCGTGGGCCTGACGCACGTCTCCGGGCCAGCGGTAGACCAGGGCGCTCTGTCCGTCCGGGTAGTGGCGCGCCCACAGGGTTTCGGGGTAGTCACCCGGATCCACGCCCGGCAAGGCGGACCGGTAGTCGGCGGTGAGGGCGGGAAGCAGCCGGTCACGCCAGGAACGCAGGACGGGCTGGTCCGGTTGTGACAGGGAGGTGGCTGAGGGTCCGGGACCGACGCGCCCCAGGAGGGTGGGCTCGGCCCAGGCGAAGTGAATCTGGTGGTAAGTGCCGTTTCTCTCGCCCGACTCTCTGTCGGGCGACTCCACGCTCTCGGGCAAGTGGCCCCTCCCACCAATTCACGAATCGTCCACTGTGGCCGGTCCGGCCGCGCTTCTTTCCTGGTCCTGCTCGCAAGAGGGCCCCGTGCACACGTTCCGGTCACCCGGTCAAGCCCTCTGAAAGCATCCGCAAACAGTCCCTAGGGAAAGGTATCCGCCGTGAGCTACAGGAAACCGCAGAAGCGGAGCTATGCGGTCGTTTGCGATGTTTACGAAGAAAGGTGGGACGCGGCGAGGGCATGGCGAAGCACCATCCGGTGAGCGGCCGGGTGGGGGTGGGGCGCGTCGGGCGGGGCGCGTCGGGTCGGGCGGGGTTGTGGTTGTTGGGCGACTTGCAGGTGGATTCTTCCCCCTTTCCCCGACGCGTGCCACACCCCACCCGCGTCCCGCCCGAGGCGTCCATGCCCACCTTGGGCGCCCCATCATCGGCCCAAGGACGCGACCACCGGGACCCTCTTTGCGATCGGTGTCGTGTAGGGCCGACCCGGCCTAGGGTCTTCATCGTCCCGATCATGGCGCGACGTGCTCGGTAGGACCTGACTCGCTCCGGGCCGATCCCATGGCGCGATCCGGCCGTGGGGATGTCAGTCCCCGCTGCCCCGAATGGCGCCCACCACCGCCGCGGTGAGGTCGTCGATGATCTCCTCCTCGCTCACTTCAGGGTGTTCGAGCCACCACTCCCCCGCGGCCTGAACCATGCCGACCACGGCGTGCGCGGCGATCTGGGCGCGCAGTCGGCCGCGGATCCGGCGTTCGATGATCAATAGGTCGGCGAGCTCCTCGCCCAGTCGGCGGACCATGAGCCCGAGATCACTGCGGGTACGCACGTCCTCGGAGGTGGCCCGGTCCATGAGGAACCGATAGAGGTTGAGGTTCTGCGAGATCATCGACAGGTAGGCACCGACGGTGGCGCGGGCACGTATCTCGAAGTCGGTGTACTGGTAGAGCTCGCTGCGGATGCGCTCGATCAGCGGATCGACGTGGCGGCCGGCCAGCGCCTGGTAGAGGCCGCTCTTGTCACCGAAGTGCCGGTAGAGGATGGGTTTGCTGATGCCCGCCTCGGTGGCGATGGCGATCATGGAGGCGTCGGGACCATCACGTTGGATCACCCGGTCCGCGGCGTCCAGGATGGTCTTGCGTCGTTCGGGGTCGCGTCCGCGCGCGCTGCGCCCTCGGCGGGGCGTGGTGAAGCCCGGGCCCGAGCAGGTCGACGAAGAGGCGCTCACACCGGTCCCACCGGGGGCGCCACGATCACCGGAGGCGGTCTGTTGGGTGTTTTCGAAGGCCACAAGGGTCCACCGTAGCGGTTCGGGGGATGGTCAGGACCGGATCGCGATCCAGGTGGCGCGGGCCTGGGCGAACAGCACTCCATCGGCGTCGTACAGGGCGCTGTCGGTGTGGACCTTACGGCCATCCACCGACCTCAGCCGGCCCATGACCACCTGGGTCGTGCCCACCTCGGGGACGCGCAGCACCTGGGCCGTGAACCGACCCAACAGAATGGGTCGGCCCTTGATGTCGTGGGACCAGCCTCCGGGGCAGTCCAGCGCCGCCCATACCTGTTCGAAGGCGGCGTGGCCGGTCCCGTCGTCGGTGGCAGGAAGGACCCGCCAGGTGCAGGCGACGGTGTTGCCGACGTTGGAGGGCCCCTCACCTGGGAGCACCTGACCGGGGAACAGACGCAGGCCCTCACCCTCGGCCCGTTCGGGGCCGCAACTGTAACAGCGGGGGAAGGGGTGGTCGGTCAGACCTGGGTAGAGCCGGCTCGCCTTCTCGGCCTCGCTCACGGAGACGGGGCCACCGGGTATGACCTCTTGGTCGAAGGAGTCGACGCGAACCGCCTCGGCGACCAGACGAGCGCGGTCCCGGGGGTCCTCGATGGTGGGGTCGACCAGGCGCAGGGCTTCCTCGTCGTCGGCTGCCACGACCAGTTCCCGATCCAACGGCAGCGGGGCGCGCAGGGTGACCTGGACCACCGGACCTCCCACGGAGGTGAGGTGGCGGGCGAGCAGGCCCGCCCCATAGCCGCCGTTGCCAGAACCGTCGGGGCCGTTGAACGCGGCGGGGGTGGGNGGTCATGTGGAGGGCGCCGTTGCCTGGTGTCATGGGCCACAGGGTATCGGGCGCCTTCGCGGGGCCCACCCCCGGCCCGGCGAGGCCCGGTTCGTTGGCTTTCGACGACCAAGTACCGAAAGTCGCGGAGCGACCACGGAAGGCAAGAAAAATTTCGGAGTGGCCCGTGGACCGTGCCTTGAAATCCGCTTTTCATGCCCTTTCACGGTCACGAAACACCGCCCCTTGGGACGACGCCCCAACTCACGGCCCCTCATCAAGAAAAATGAAGACAAACGCGGAAATTCATGGGTATATCCCCTCATGGAATCATGGGATGATATGCCAAATCGACTCGTTCGAGGGTCATGACGAACGCCGGATACCCAGGCAAGACAGGGCCTTCGGAAAGAAGATTCGTCACGATCGCATCACCAAATCTCCCCCTCTGCTCACTTTCAGCCCCAAAACCGTCTCAGGTGTGCAACACCCGGTGCCCGGCTATTGCCTTACACCTGAAACCACACCCAGAATCCGTTCTATTCCAATCCTGGACAAATCCCCTTGAACGGTAGAGGAAACCCTCTGTGAGAAACATCGGGAAGATCACCAAGGCCACAGCTGTGGTCACTGCGGGAGTGCTGGCGCTCTCCGCTTGTTCCTCCAACGGCGGTGGAGACGCCGACGCCACCGGTGGAGGCTCCACCATCACCCTGGCCTGGGACCAGGAGTACGACAGCTACAACAACACCACCGCCGGAGCCAACTCCAGCAAGAACGCCATCGTCAACCATGGCTTGACCAGCGGTTTCTGGTACTTCGGCGAGGGCGGCAAGGTGACCCCCAACACCGACTTCGGTAGCTACGAGCTGGTCTCCGAAGACCCCCAGATCGTCGAGTACTCCATCCACCCCGACGCCGTCTGGTCCGATGGCGAGGCCATCGACTGTGCCGACGCCATGCTGTGGTGGGCCCAGCAGAGCGGTAGGTACGACTTCTCCGTCATCGGCACCGGTGGCACCGAGGACACCCTGATGCCCGACTGCGAGATCGGGGACAAGGAGTTCGCGCTCGAGTACGAGAAGCCCTACGCCGACTGGGCCAGCAACGGACCCAGCAACGGCAACACCACCATGATGCCCGCCCACGTGGTGGCCGAACAGGGTGGTCTGACCACCGAGGAACTGGTTCAGGCGATCCGGGACGAGGACAACGACGCGCTCGCCGAGGCCGCCGAGTTCTTCAACGAGGGCTGGGTCGTCAGCGGCGCGCTGCCCGACGCCGAACTCATCCCCTCCTCCGGCCCCTACAAGCTCGCCTCCTACGAGGCCGGCCAGTCCCTGACCCTGGAGGTCAACGAGAACTGGTGGGGTGAGGCGCCGGCCACCGACAACATCGTCGTGCGCTGGATCGCCTCCGACGAGCAGACCCAGGCCCTGGAGAACCTCGAGATCAACATCATGCGGCCGCAGCCCACGGTCGACCTGATCGACCAGCTCGACGCCCTGGAGGGAGTCCAGCACGAGGTCTACGACGAGTACATCTACGAGCACCTGGACTTCAACTTCGACTCCAGCCCCTTCGAGGAGTACGAGCTGCGTGAGGCCTTCGCGCACTGCGTGCCACGCCAGCTGATCGTGGACAACCTCATCAAGCCGGTCCAGCCCGAGGCCGAGACGATGGACGTTCGCAACATCTCGCCCTTCGACCCCGGTTACGACGAGGCCGTGGCGGCCAGCGGCGGCGATGAGTGGGCCGAGGTCGACCTCGACCGTTCCCGTGAACTCCTCGAAGAGCTCGACATGGTCGGCCAGGAGGTGCGCCTGGGCTTCATCGGTGGCAACCCCCGTCGTGCCCAGACCGCCGAGCTGATCAAGTCCTCCTGTGACGAGGCCGGCTTCGACGTCCAGATCAACGCCGAGGACACCTTCTTCGACACCGATGGCGGCCTGTCGCAGAACACCTACGACGTGGCCATGTTCGCCTGGTCCGGCTCGGCCGAGGTCAGCGGTTGGAACTCCACCTTCCGCAGCCCCGAGGAGTGCACCGCCGACGGTAAGGGCAACAACAACGGCTGCTACTCCAACGACGAGCTCGACGGGCTGCTGGAGGACATCCTCCAAGAGCCCGACTTCGACAACCGTCTGGAGATCATCAACGAGATCGAGACGATCTTGTGGGACGACCTGGTGACGATCCCGCTGTTCAGCCACCCGGGCACCGCGGCCTGGAGTGACAACCTGGGCAACATCGTCCCCAACCCCGCGCAGACCGACATCGTCTGGAACATGTGGGAGTGGACGGCTCAGTAGGCCGTACCTTCCGCCACGCGTGACCGGCCGCGCCGACCGGTGAGAACCGCCGGTCGGCGCGGTCGCCGACTCGGGACCGGAAAAGGCCGACATGACCTTTTTCGGTCCCTTCCGCTGCGCGTGGCCGTTCCCTGACCTCCTCAGGAGTCAGTACAAGTGCTCGTCTTCATCGCGCGAAGACTCGTCGTCTCCCTCTTCGTGCTCTTCGCCTCCACCTTCGTGATGTTCGTTCTCGCGGCCAACGTCGGCGACCCCCTGGCGGACCTCAGGGAACTCCCCGAGAATGACCGCGAGGCCGCGATGGCGGAGCGGATCGAACGCATGAACCTCGATCTGCCCGTCATAGCCCGCTACTTCCTCTGGTTGAGAGGCGCCCTCACCGGTGACCTCGGTGTCAACCGACAGGGGCAGGACGTCAACATCCTGCTCACCGACGCCATCTCGGCCACCATGCAACTCGTGGTGGCGGCCACCGTCCTGGCCATCGTCATCGGTATCGCGATCGGCATCATCTCGGCGCTGCGCCAGTACAGCGGTTTCGACCACGTGGTCACCTTCGGTGCCTTCGTGGCCTTCTCCCTGCCCATCTTCTGGGTCGGTGTCCTGCTCAAGCAGTTCGGCGCGATCGAGTTCAACAACTGGTTGGCCCGACCCACCATCCCCACCCTGGTCATCGTCTTGGTCTCGGTCCTGGTCGGTCTGGCCTGGAGCTCGCTGATGGTGGGCGACCGGCGCACTCGGCTCCTCGCCTTCTTCGGGGCCGGCGGCGTCACCGCGGTGATCCTGCTGTGGATCTCGGCCACCACCTGGTTCGCCGACCCCGGTTTGGGGCCGGTGGTCATCGCGCTCAGCGCCCTCGGCGGCGCGGTGGGCATCTCCGTTCTGGTCTGCGGTCCCAAGCCGAGCCGACCGATGTACGCGGCCCTGACCGCCGCGGTGGTCGGCACGGTGCTCTCCTTCGTACTCACACCCGTCCTGGCCGACCCGAACCTGCTGATCATCCTCGGGCTCGCGGTCACCACCGTCATCGTGTGCGTGGGCATCGGCTATGGCTTCGGTGGTGTACTGCACCGGCGCAACGCGATCGCCACGGCGGTGTGGACGGGACTGTTCACCGGCGGCGTGATCTTCGTCGACCGCATGTTGCAGTCCTTCGCTTCCTACAGCCGCTCGGTACAGGGCCGCCCCATCTCCACCGTGGGTGCCGCCACTCCCAACTACCAGGGCACCTTCTGGGAGACGTCCCTGGACTCGGTCGGTCACCTGGCTTTGCCGACCCTGGCCCTGATCCTGGTCTCCCTGGCCACCTACACCCGGTACAGCCGCGCGAGCATGCTCGAAGTGATGAACCAGGACTACGTGCGCACCGCCCGGGCCAAGGGCCTGCCCGAGCGCACGGTCATCACCCGCCACGCCTTCCGTAACGGCCTCATCCCCATCACGACCCTGGTCGCCTACGACTTCGGCACCGTGATCGGCGGCGCGGTGGTCACCGAGACGGTCTTCGGTTGGCGAGCCATGGGCCACCTGTTACTCACCGGTCTCAACGAGGCCGACCCGGCACCGATCATGGCGTTCTTCGTGGTCTCGGGCGGCGCGATCGTCGTGTTCAACATGGTCGCCGACATCGCCTACGCCTACCTCGACCCGCGGATCCGGCTCTCGTGAAGGAAGGAGAAGCACACATGAACGACCATGACCGGACTTCACCAGAGTCGCCGGACGCCGAACACGATCCGGGCGCCCAGGAGGCACCGTCCTCCTCCGAAGCACAGGGCATGAACATCGCCGCCCGCACCCAGTGGCAGCTCGTCCGCGGCCGATTCTTCCGGCACAAGGCCGCCCTGCTCGGCATGTTCCTGCTGCTGGGGGTGGTGCTGCTGGCCTTCACCTCGGTGGGCATCGGCCCCCTTCCGGGGTGGTGGGACAAGTCACCCATGGCGACCGGCCCCCTGCACGAAGGCGGAAGGCCGACCCTGAGCTTGGTTCCGGAGTTCCTCGGCGGCGCAGGCCTGGCCCTGGGTGAGCACCCCTTCGGCCAGGACAACGTGGGCAAGGACTACTTCGCGCTGACCATGCGCGGCGCCCAGGTATCCCTCATCATCGCCTTCCTGGTGGGCATCGTCGCCACGATCGTGGCCACCGTGATCGGCGCCTGCGCGGGTTACTTCCGCGGTTGGACCGAGACGGTGCTGATGCGCATCACCGACGTGCTCATCGCCATCCCCCTCCTGGCCATCGCCGCGGCGGCGGCCAAGATCGCCGGCCAAGCCGGCATCTTCTACCTCGGAATCGTCCTGGGTCTGGTCACCTGGACCCAGACCGCCCGACTGGTACGCAGCGCCGTGCTGTCACTGCGCGAGAAGGAGTTCGTCGAGGCCGCGCGCTCGGTGGGCACCTCCTCGGTGCGCATCATCTTCAAGCACATCCTGCCGAACACGGTGGGTGTGATCATCGTCAGCGTGACCCTGGCCATCGCGGCGGCGGTGCTCCTGGAGTCCGCGCTGTCCTTCCTGAACATGGGCGTACAGCCACCGGACACCTCACTGGGACGGCTGATCACCGACTACCGGAGCGCGATGGGAACGCGGCCCTGGCTGTTCTACTGGCCCGGCCTGTTCATCATCCTGATCGCGCTGTCGGTGAACTTCATCGGTGACGGTCTGCGCGACGCCTTCGATCCACGACAGAACAGGGTGCGTGACTGATGACGCAATCCCCACAGACACCACCACCCTTTGAATCGGCACTGCTGGAGTCGGTCGGGGCGAACGCCTCCGTCACGGCCACCGCCGAATCGGTCCACACCGCCAAGACCCTCGCGGACTCCAAGGGACCCACCGAGAACGAGGTCCTGCGAGTCGAGAACCTGAGCGTGGAGTTCCCCACCGACGACGGCGTGGTCAAGGCCGTGCGCGATGTCTCCTATTCGCTGCGCGAGCGCGAGGTGCTGAGCATCGTCGGAGAGTCGGGGTCGGGCAAGTCGGTCTCCTCCATGGCGCTGATGGGTCTACTGCCGCGCAGCGCGCGCGTCAGTGGCCGTGTGCTCTATCGCGGCAAGGACCTGCTGACCATGCGGGAGAAGGAGCGACGTTCTCTCCGCGGCCGCAGGATCTCGATGGTCTTCCAGGACCCGATGACCGCCCTCAACCCGGTCCACACCATCGGCGACCAACTGGCCGAGGCGGTCCTGGCGCACAGCCTGGTTCCGCCCAAGCAGGCGCTCGAGCGAGCCCGAGAGATGCTCGACCTGGTCGGTATCCCCCAGGCCGCCCAACGGCTGCGCAGCTACCCGCACGAGTTCTCCGGAGGTATGCGTCAGCGGGTCATGATCGCGATGGCGATCATCAACAACCCGGACGTGATCATCGCCGACGAACCGACCACGGCCTTGGACGTCACCGTCCAGGCCCAGATCCTGGAGAAGCTGCTGGAGGTCAAGGACGCCGTCAACGCGGCGATCCTGCTGATCACCCACGACCTGGGCGTGGTCGCGGGCCTGGCACACCGGGTGCTGGTCATGTACGCGGGCACCCCCGTGGAGGTCGGCGAGACCGACGACGTGTTCTATCGGACCCGCATGCCCTACACGGCGGGCCTGCTCGGGTCGATTCCGTCGATGACCGGTGCGCACGGCGAGCGGCTGCGTCCCATCCAGGGGACCCCGCCGTCGTTGATCAACCTGCCCTCGGGGTGTCCCTTCGCCCCGCGCTGCCCGTTGGCCGACGCCACCTGTCGCGCGTCGGAGCCCCCTTTGGCCCTGACCAATGGTGAACGGGTATCGAACCAGGACCTTCCCCAGGACGCCGGGCGCTACCGAGAACATCTGTCGGCCTGCCACCACTGGGAACGGTTGGCGGCGGTCGAGGACCCGACGACCTTCTTCAGAAACGGGGGTCAGAACCCATGACGACGACACAGCACGAGCCGGAGGCCCAAGACGAGTCCGCGCCGGCTCTGCTCGAGGTGAACGATCTCGAGGTCCGCTTCCCCATTCACGGCTCGGGTTTCCTGCGCCGTGTGGTGGGACACGTGCACGCCGTCAGCGGAGTGTCCCTGCGGCTGGCCGAACAGGAAACGCTGGGCGTGGTCGGAGAGTCCGGATGTGGCAAGTCCACGACCGGCCGGGCGATCCTGCAGCTGGTGAAGCCGACCTCCGGTTCCGTTCGATACCGGGGCGAGGAACTGACCTCGATGTCCTCGGCGGGAATGCAGCGGGTACGACGGGAAGCGGGCATCGTCTTCCAGGACCCCTACGCCTCGCTCAACCCGAAGCTACCGGTCAACGACATCATCGCCGAGCCGCTCAAGGTGCACCGCCGCTGGCGCGAAGGCGGGCCGGAGCGGGTGGCCGAGCTGCTGAACATGGTGGGGTTGAGCCCCGAACATGGCAACCGGTACCCGCACGAGTTCTCCGGGGGGCAACGACAGCGGGTGGGCATCGCCCGGGCGCTGGCGTTGGAGCCCAAACTCTTGGTACTGGACGAGCCGGTCTCGGCCTTGGACGTGTCGGTTCAGGCCGGGGTGGTGAACCTGTTGGAGGACCTCCAGGAACGACTGGGGCTGTCCTACATCTTCATCGCCCACGACCTGTCGGTGGTGCGCCACATCTCCGACCGAGTGGCCGTGATGTACCTGGGGCGCGTGGTGGAGACGGGAACACGGGAGGACATCTACGACCGTGCTTCCCACCCCTACACCCAGGCGCTGCTGTCGGCCGCGCCTTGGACGGATCCACGCCAAGAGCGGGTGCGTGAGCGCATCGTCCTCACCGGTGACGTGCCGAGCCCGGTGAACCCGCCCAGCGGTTGCCGGTTCCGGACTCGCTGTTGGAAGGCCCAACAGGTGTGCGCCGAGCAGACGCCGGAGCTCATCGACCGGGGAAGCGGACACCCGGTGGCCTGCCACTTCCCGGATTGAGCACGTGAGAAAGGGGCGGGTGTGACGGGGCTCCTCCTCCCGTCTCACCCGCCCCTGGTCCGTGGGCCTTCGGCTAGCGGATGGGCAGGCCGGTGATGGTGCGGCCGATGATGAGCTTTTGGAT
>NZ_ANBD01000185.1 GCF_000341005.1 Nocardiopsis alkaliphila YIM 80379
CTGGGTGACGGTCCCCTCGGTGACGCTCTCTCCCAGGGCGGGCATGGAAACGGAAGTCGGCATGGGTTCCTCGTTGGATCTGGGCGCGGTATCTGCCCAAGGCCTTGATGGACAGCGCGGATGTGGTCGGGGGCGGGCCCTGGAGCCCGCCCCCTGGTGAAGCGATCAGTCGTGGACGTGCAGCGGCTTGCCCGCCAGTGCGAGGTGCGCCTCACCCAACGCCTCGGACTGACTCGGGTGCGGGTGGATCAGCTGGGCCACCTCGGAGGGCAGTGCCTCCCAGTTGTAGATCAGCTGCCCCTCGGCGATCAGTTCGCCGACACGGCTGCCCACCATGTGGACGCCCAGCACGGGGCCGTCCTTCTCGGTGATGACCTTGACCGCGCCCTGGGTCTGCAGGATCTGGCTCTTGCCGTTGCCCGCCAGGTTGTAGTTCATCTCGACGACGTCGTAGCCACGCTCCTTGGCCACCTGGGTGGTCAGGCCGACGGAGGCGACCTCGGGTTCACAGTACGTGACGCGGGGAACACCGTCGTAGTCGATCGCCGGTGGGTTCTGCCCGGCGATGTACTCGGCGACGAAGATGCCCTCGGCGAAACCCACGTGCGCGAGTTGCAGGGTCGGGATCAGGTCACCGACCGCGTAGACGTTGCCCACACCGGTGTGCAGGTTCTCGTCGACCTTGACGAAGCCGCGGTCGAGCGTGATGCCCTGTTCCTCGTAGCCCAGGCCCTCGGAGACCGGGCCACGGCCGATGGCCACCAGCAGGACCTCGGCCTCGAGGGTCTTGCCCCCCTCGAGGGTGACGACCACACCGGAATCGGTGGTCTTGACCGACTCGAACGGCTTGCCGAGTTCGGACTTGATCTTGCGCTTGCGGAAGGCCCGCTCCAGCAGCTTGGAGCTGGACTCCTCCTCGGCGGGGACCAGGTGCTTGAGCGCCTCGACGATGGTGACTTCGGCGCCGTAGGAACGCCACACGCTGGCGAACTCCACACCGATCACGCCGCCGCCCAGGACGATGACGGACTCGGGGACACGGTTCAGCTCCATGGCCTGGTCACTGGTCATGACCTTCTCGCCGTCGATCTCCAGACCCAGTGTCTTGGGCTTGGAGCCGGTCGCCAGGAGGATGTTCTTCCCCTTGTAGACCTTGCCGTCGACGGTGACCTCGTCCTTGCCGGTGAGCTTGCCCTCACCCTCGACGAGGGTGATCTTGCGGGCCTTGACCAGGCCGCTCAGGCCCTTGTGCAGGCCGTTGATCACCTTGTCCTTGTACTTGTGCACGGCCTCGATGTCGATGCCCTCGAAGGACGCCTTGACACCGAAGTTCTCGCTCTCCTTGGCGGAGTCGGCGACCTCGGCCGAGTGCAGGAGGGCCTTGGTGGGGATGCAGCCGCGGTGCAGGCAGGTGCCGCCGAGCTTGTCTTTCTCGATCAGGACGACGCTCATGTCCAGCTCCGCGGCGCGTAGTGCCGCCGCGTAGCCGCCGCTGCCGCCGCCAAGGACGACGAGGTCGAAGGTACCGCCGCTCTCACTCACGGGAACGAACTCCTTGTTGTGGTGGCTGATGGTGGGTTCCACGGTCGGTCGGCTCCGGGGTGTGGTCCATGGCCGACCGGTGGGGTCGCCGTGGCGGGGCGGTGCCCGGGCTCACGTGGAGCACCGCCCCGACCGACTACGCGGTCGCGTGGTCCTCGGCGATGCGGACGAGGGTGCGGGTACCCGCACCCGTGCCGCCCTTGGAGGTGTGGCCGTGCGGGCCACCCTGGTTGAAGGAGGGCCCTGCGATGTCGAGGTGGGCCCACTTGTTGCCCTCCTCGATGAACTCCTTGAGGAAGACACCAGCGGAGAGCATCCCGCCCCAGCGCTCGCCCGCCACGTTGGCGATGTCGGCGACCGCGGAGTCCAGGCCGGCACGCAACTCGGCCGGGAGCGGCATCGGCCACGAGGGCTCGCCCTCGGCGGTGGCCGAGGCCACGACCGCCTCACGAACGGCGTCGTCGTTGGACATGACCGCGAAGACGCGGGTGCCCAGGGCGACGAGCTGCGCGCCCGTGAGGGTGGCGATGTCCACGACCAGGTCCGGCTCGTCCTCCTGGGCGCGGACCAAGGCGTCGGCCATGACCAGACGGCCCTCGGCGTCGGTGTTGAGCACCTCGACGGTCTTGCCGCCGTAGACGCTCAGCACGTCGGAGGGACGCTGGGCGGTGCCGCTGGGCATGTTCTCGGCCACGGCCAGGTAGCCGACGGCGTTGACCTTCACGCCCAAGGTGGCGATGGCCCGCATGGCGGCGAGCACCGAGGCGGCACCGCTCATGTCGGACTTCATCCACTCCATCCCGCCCGCGGGCTTGAGGGACAGACCACCGGAGTCGAACGTGATGCCCTTGCCGACGTAGGCGACCTTCTTGGTGGCCTCGGGGTGACTGTAGGACAGCCGGATCAGGCGCGGCGGGTTCGCCGAACCCTGACCGACGCCGGTCAGGCCGCCGTACCCGCCTTCGGCCAAGGCGCGCTCGTCCAGGACCTCGATCTCCAGGCCGGCCTGCTGGGCGATCTCCTGCGCCGTGGTGGCCAGGTCCTCGGGGACCAGGTCGGCCGGGGCGGTGTTGACGAGGTCGCGGGTGAAGGCGACGGCCTCGGCCAAGACGGCGGCGCGCTCGGCGGCGTCGTCGGCCCCCGCGGCCTCACTGATCAGGGTCAGCGTGGTCGTGGCGTTCTTGGCGGCCTTCTCCCGGGCCTTCTCACCGGTGCGGTAGCGGTCGAAGGAGTAGGTGCCGAGCCGGGCGCCCAGGGCCACGGCACCGACCTGCTCGGCGGTGGTGGCGGGCAGGGCCAGGACGACACGGCCCGCGCCCTCGGGACGCGAACTCAGCGAACGCAGTGCGGCACCGGCCGCACGGGACAGCACGTCGGGGTCGACGGGACCGTCGGTGGGCGCCGGGCCGAGACCGACCGCGACGACGACCGGGGCTTCGACGGCTCCGAGGGAGGCAATGGTGTGCACCTCCTCAGGGGCGCCGCTCGCTCCCAGGAGCGACAGGGTCGAGCCGAGGCCGCCGGAGAAGGCGGCGTCGACGGTATGAGCGCCCGATGCCGGTTCCGGGGCGTCGCCTCCGGAGTGGTAACCGACGACGATCGCGTCGGCGTCGAGCGAATTGGGGGACTCCGTGTTTACTGACAACGTCGTGCTCACGTTCCCGATGCTAGTCCTCCTGAGGCCCCGTCGGCGACGTGGCGCCCCGTGCCCCTCGCGGCTCTGGCGTCGTCCTTCCATGGCGCGGCACGAGTGGGCCCGTACTCCGGGTGGGTCGTGTTCCGTCCGGGCGGTGTGGGCCCTTTGGCCCCCCGTGGAAGGCGTCGTACGGGGGTGGCGACGCCTCCGCTCGCTGCCCTGGCGAAAACGCCATGAAACATCGTGTGAAAAAATGTGATGATGGCTACATTCGCTCCCCCGGTAGGTTACCGGCCGGTATGAATCCGCTGGTGGAGCTCGCGCCAGTCCTCACACCGATCGCCCGAACCTCAAGCGTCGGCCGCGGCGAGCACCAGGAGCACCGTCGTCGCCGAGGTCTCCACCAAGGCGCCCAACACGTCCCCGGTGATTCCCCCCAAGCGCCGCACCGCGTGCCACGACAGGGCCCCGGCCATGAGGAGCCCCGCCACGACACCGAGCGCACAGGCCATCGCGAAGGCGGGGGAGTGCGTCGCTCCGAGCAGACTCAGCGTCATCACCCCGAGGAGGCACAACGAAGCCATGGGTGTGCTCACCGTGCCCGCCACGAACGCGCCCAGCCCCTCTGGACGGGCGGAGGGCATCCCCCGCACACACGCCAACGTCGCCGCCGTCCGGCCCGCCGTGCCCGCCAGTACCGCCCCCACCAGTACCGCGCCGGCGGAGATCTGCGCCAACTGGGCCAAGGCCAACGTCTGGGCACCCACCGTCACCAACAGGGTCAGCACCCCGAACGGCCCGATGTCGGAGCGGCGCATCACCTCCAGGGCCCCTTCGGCCGGCCGACCGCTGCCGAGCCCATCGGCCAGGTCGGCCAGACCATCCAGGTGCAACCCTCGGGTGAGCAGAGCGCCCGAACCCACGGCGAGCAACGCGGCCAGTGGAGCCGACCAGCCCAGCCACATCCCGACGGCGGCCACCGAGCCGATCACCGCACCGAGCAGGGCGCCCAGGACCGGGGCCCAGCACATGGCCCGACCGGCCACCACACGATCCACCCGGTCGACCCGTACCGGCCACACCGTAAAGGTGCCCACCGCCATCCGCAGACCCACCACGGTCTTTCGAGCGCTCACTCCAGATCCACCACGCGCCCGGCCAAGGCCAACACGACCTCCTCGGACTCGGCTCCCACCCACTGGTTCAACAGGCCCAATCGGTCCTGGAAGAGTCGCCCGGACCGGGTGGCCGGCACCACGCCCGATCCCACCTCGTTGGTCACCGCCACCACGTACGCCGAAGTGGTGCGCCAGGCCTCCAACAGCTCTCGGACGGCCGCGTCCACACGCTCCTCGGCGTCGTGCGGGGGTTCCTCCTCCCATAGGCCGCACTCGCCCATGATCCAGGTCAGCCAGGTCCCCAGACAGTCGATCAGCACCGCCCCGCGTTCCTGGCGCAGCAGCGGGGCCAGGTCCGTGGTCTGTTCGGTCCGCCACCACCAGGGGCGACGTCCGACGTGGCGTGCGACCCGCTCCGCCCACTCGGGGTCGACCTCGGGCTCGGGGGCCGGACCGGTGGCCGCGTACACGACCCTCGGCTCGGCCAACAGGCGTAGTTCGGCCTCACCCGACTTGCCCGAGCGCGCGCCTCCGGTGATCAGGGTCCGGTGCGGGCCCCGAGGCCGAGACTCGGGCCATACCGAGGGTGGACAGTTCATCTCGGCGCCGTCGCTCGGAACCAGGGCGCCCCACAACCGAGCCCGGCGGGCGAATTCCTGGGGCGAACGAACGCGGTGATCGCCACCGACCGCCACCACCGCCGTGGTCACCCCGATCACTCCCGAGCGTCGCAGCTCTCCGATGACCTCCGGGTACCGGGCGGCGTCGACGATGACCATGTCCACCTGCTGATCCGTCGTGGAGGAGGCCGAGGTGTAGGCGGAGGAATCACCCGGGGGCTCGTCGGCGGGCGGCGCTCCGGGCAGGACCCCCGGACCGGAGCGGGCGTACAGCAGGCGGCCCCCGTCGGGCGCCTCCACCCGGAGCCCGTCCGCGGTGGAGGTGACAACGTAGTCCGGCGGTACCGGACCGACCACCCCGAAGTCACGGATCCGGAAACGGTCGTCGATGGTCACCCTCAGCGGCAGTCGGCGTTCCAGGTGGGCCTTCTTGCAGGAGGAACAGGTGCATTGTGGTGCCGGCCAGCCCGCTTGGCCGGCCGTCCCCAGGAATCGGATACGCACGCGAAGAAGTAAACAACATCTCGGCCCGAGGCTTGGTTAAGCTCGGCCCAGGATCGCGGTGGCGACCACCGTGGCATCGGCGACGAAGGGTGATCGAACATGGCGTGGACGTGGCGGTACCACGGAGAGGACGGGGCGCCCACGGAGGCCGCGGAGCCGCCTGCCGAGTCGTTCACCTCGCGAGGTGACGCCGAGAGTTGGCTCGGTGAGAACTGGGCAGAGCTCGCCGAGACCGGCGTGGCCACCGTCACCCTCGTGGCAGGGGACCGCGAGGTCTACACGATGCCCCTGGCGGCCGAGGACTGACCGTGAGGATGTGGGGCCCGCCCCGGGCCCCACATCGTGTTCCTTGGAGGGTTTCACCCGTTCGTGTGCGCGGTCGTGGGGTCAGCCGCGGATGTTCTCAGGACTCTTGGTGAGCGCCGGATCACGCTGCACGCTGTCGCCCAGGACCTCGTCGATGCGGGCCATGAGCCCGGAGTCGAGCTTCACCCCGGCCGCCTTGACGTTGCTCTCCACCTGGTCGGGGCGGGAGGCGCCGATGATGGCCGCCGACACGTTCTGGTTCTGTAGGACCCAGGCCACGGCCAACTGGGACAGGGTCAGCCCGGCCTCGGCCGCCAGCGGCTCCCGCAGCCCGNTGGTCCTCCACCCTGTCGGCGAGGAAGTGCTTGCTCTTGGGGTCGGCGGCGCGGGACCCGCTGGGCAGCTCTTGGCCCGGACGGTACTTGCCCGTGAGGACGCCGCCGGCGATCGGCGACCACACGAGCTGACCGATGCCCTCGCGTTCGGACAGCGGCACGACCTCGGATTCGATGACCCTCCAGAGCATGTTGTACTGCGGCTGGCTGGAGACGATCCGGTCGAAGCCCATCTCGTCGGCGATCTTCAAGGCTCGCTCGATCTCTTCGGCGCGCCACTCGGAGACACCGATGTAGAGGGCCTTGCCCTGGCGGACCAGGTCCTCGAAGGCCCGCATCGTCTCTTCCAACGGGGTGGTGTGGTCGAACCGGTGCGCCTGGTAGAGGTCCAGGTAGTCGGTGCCCAGACGGCGCAGCGAGTCCTCACAGCTGCGGATGACGTGCTTGCGTGACAGACCTCGGTCGTTCTTGCCCTCGCCCATGGGCCAAAAGACCTTGGAGAAGATCTCCAGCCCGTCGCGACGTTGGCCCTTGAGCGCGCGACCGAGGACCTCCTCGGCCTTGCCCCGGGCGTAGGCGTCGGCGGTGTCGAAGGTGGTGATGCCCGCGTCGAGCGCAGCGCGAACACAGGAGGTGGCGGTGTCCTCCTCGACCTGGGAACCGTGGGTGATCCAGTTCCCGTAGGCGATCTCACTGATCATGAGACCGCTGTTGCCCAGATGCCGAAATTCCATGCGGAGCACTCTATCGGCCGATCACGTGGCCACAAGCGGCCTCGGGGCCGCGAACGTCCTCACGCTCCACGGGCAGGGAAGGAAGAAGGGCCGGTGCTCGCACCGGCCCTCGGGGCCTTCAGGGGGCACGGCGGTGCTCAGCGCGAACCGCTCGGGGTGGGGTCCTCGCCGACCTTGATCCGTGGCTTGGGCAGGCGCAGCTTGCGGAACTGCAGCTGGCGCATGGCGGCGTACATGCCGATACCGCGCAACAGCTCGTCGTTGGGGAAGTACTCGGTGGCGCGTTTCTTGACGGTGCGCCCCACGAGCACGCCCTCGGCCACGATGGTGACCATCATCAGCGGCCAGATCACGTAGGCCACGCCCACCTGGAAGAGGGGATTGTTCACGAAGAGCAGCAGAATGACCAGGATCGAGAACGGCAGGAAGAACTCACTGGCGCTGCGGCGTGAATCGATGAAGTCACGCGCGTAGGCACGCGCCGGAGACAGGTCCTGGGGCCGGTAGTACCGGGCGTCCTCACCCTTGGGTGCTCCGGGAACGGAACGCGCGACGCCCTTGGAACGTTGGCGTTCGAGACGATCCCGGTAGGCGCGGTAGGCCTCCTTTCGTGTCTCGGGGGCCTTCACCGGCCGGCGCGGGACGGTTTCGGATTCCCTGCGCTTGGGGGTGGGCACACCCTTCTTGGGGGTATATCCCTTAGGTTGGGTGGCCTCAGAGGCCTCAGGGCTGGCGGAATCGGCGGGG
>NZ_ANBD01000186.1 GCF_000341005.1 Nocardiopsis alkaliphila YIM 80379
CCTCAGGGTAGCCGGTCATAGCTTTATGGCGACCGCGGGCCAGACCGCGTAGGGTTGGGCAAAGCGCCCGCTGGGAACAGCCGATGTACGCACCGAGAAGGGGACGGCCACGCCGATGAGCGTGTTTCAGCGACTTTCGATGATCTTCAAGTCCAAGGCCAACAAGGCCTTGGACTCGGTCGAGGACCCCAGGGAAACCCTCGACTACTCGTACCAGAAACAACTCGAGCTCCTGCAGAAGGTTCGTCGCGGTGTCGCCGACGTCGCGACCTCCCGTAAGCGCGTCGAGCTCCAGATCCAGCAGCTCGAACAGCAGGCCGACAAACTGCAGAACCAGGGCAAGGCGGCACTGACCCAAGGGCGTGAGGACCTCGCCCGTGAGGCCCTCACCCGCCGCTCCGGTCTGACCAGCCAGATCGAGGGCTTGCGCGAGCAGCACGCCAACCTCCAAGGCGAGGAACAAAAGCTCACGATGGCGGCCCAGCGCTTGCAGTCGAAGGTCGACGCCTTCCGCACGCGCAAGGAGACCATCAAGGCGACCTACACCGCCGCCCAGGCCCAGACGCAGATCAGCGAGGCGTTCTCGGGCATCTCCGAGGAGATGGGCGACGTCGGCATGGCCGTGCAGCGGGCTGAGGACAAGACCTCCGAGATGCAGGCTCGCGCAGGCGCCGTCGATGAGCTCCTGGCCTCCGGCGCCCTCGACGACGTCACCGGCACCGGACCCAGGGACGACATCCAGAGCGAGCTGGACCGGATGGCCAGCACCAGCGGTGTCGACGCGGAGCTGGAGCGGATGAAGCTCGAACTGGGTGGCGGCGGTGGTTCCACCCCGCAGCAGATCGAGGGTGGTAACGGATCCGGGAACCGGGAGGCCCAGTGATCGTCCGCATCATGGGTGAGGGTCAGGTCGACCTCACCGACGCCGACCTGGAACTGCTCAATTCCTTCGACGCCGCCCTGGAGGCCGCGATCGAGGCGGAGGACGAGACGAAGTTCCGCAAGGCCCTTCAGGACCTGCTGGAGCGGGTCCGTGAGGACGGCAAGCCGTTGCCGCCCGACTCGCTGGAGCCCTCGCAGTTCATCCTGCCGCACTCCGACGCCAGCATGGACGAGGTCCGTCAGATGTTGCAGGACGACGGGCTCATCCCGGGCTAGGGGTGGTTCTCCACGGACCCACCACCGTCCGGGTGAGTCCTCAGGGTGAGGCGTCCGGGCCGGATCCCACCGGCCCGCGCCGAACTCGGTGCCTTCATGCGCGTTCTCCACCGCGGTCGCGGTTTCCCGCGACGGCGACCGCGGTGTGTCTCCCCCAAGGGTCCGTGGAACACGCGGTGTCCTGCTTTGACCCGTTTCTCACTTGCCGGAACTACACTCCGGACCACGCATCGGGAAGGAAACGCCGTGGCAGGTTCGAAGTTTCGTCCGGACCGGGGACTGACCACCCGGATGGCCATGACCATGTTCCTCCTGATCCTGGTCTACGTGGCCTTCATCGTGGGTCTGGTCCTGGCCGGGCTCAACATCTGGCTGGTAGTGATCCTCGTCGGCGCGTTCGCGCTCTTCTCCTACTTCTCCTCCGACAAGATCGCCATGTTCTCCATGGGCGCCAAGGAGGTCTCCCCTCAGCAGGCACCCGACCTGCACGCCATGGTCGATCGGTTGTGCGCCATGGCCGATATGGCCAAGCCCCGGGTGGGGATCGCCGACACCGACGTCCCCAACGCCTTCGCCACCGGCCACAGTGAGAAGTCCGCCGTCATCTGCGTGACCACCGGTCTCATGCGGCGCCTCGACGGTCCCGAGCTGGAGGCGGTCATCGCCCACGAGCTCTCCCACATCGCCCACCGCGACGTCATGGTCATGACCATCGCCGGGTTCCTCGGCATCGTCGCCGGCTTCCTCACCCAGGCCGGGCTGCGTTTCGCGATGTTCGCGGGGACCACGGGTGGCCGAAGCAACAACAACGGGCCGGCGCCCGCCGTGATCGCCCTCCTCGTGGTCGTGGTCAGCGCCGTGGCCTGGGCGCTCAGCTTCCTGCTCACCCGGGCCCTGTCCCGGTACCGGGAACTGTCCGCGGACCGAGCCGCCGCCTACCTCACCGGCCGCCCCTCGATGTTGGGCAGCGCCCTGTCCAAGATCACCGGTGACATGGCCCGCATCCCCACTCGTGACCTGCGCCAGGTCGAACCGTTCAACGCCTTCTTCTTCGCCCCGGCCTTCGCGAAGAAGGGCTTCAGCATGAGCCAACTGATCGCCACCCACCCGCCGGTCGAACAGCGATTGGCCCAGCTCTCCGACATCTCCCGCCAACTCGGCCGCGGAGCCTAGAGAGGACCACGATGAGCTTTTGGCGCGCCTTGCTGGGAAGGTCGAAGCCGGCCGAGCCCGACCTCGACGCGCTCTTCGGTCTGCCCACGGCGGCACTGACCTTGCGGGCCGGTGTGGGACTGACCCCCACCGGGACCGGGTCGGTGGCCTTCCGCGCGGCCGAGGGTGCCGCCTTCGCCGACGTCGAACGCGATGTCACCGCCCTGCTCGACGCGGGAGAAGGGCCCCCGGTCGAGCAGACCACCGACGACTACGGCTACACCTGGTTGGTGGTGCGCGACTCCTCGGCGGAGAAGGGCGGGGACGAACTCACGGGCACCGACATCACCGGTCTGGTCACCGATCTGCACGCGGTCAACTCCACCCTGGAGGCCAACGGCTACGGGCCCTCGTTGCTGTGCTCGCTGGTGGGCTTCACCGACACCTCCGGGCGCTCGGTCGGTCTGGTCTACCTCTACAAAAGAGGCACGTTCTACCCCTTCGCCCCCACCAAGGGCAAGCAGCGCGACAACGCTTTGGAACTCCAGGTGGAGTCGGCGCTCGGAGACGACCTGCCGATGGAGAAGGACCGTTCCCGCTGGTTCCCGGTCTACGGGGCGCCAGGACTCTGAGCTCGGAGTGGGCCCTTCGGCCCTCCTCACCCGGGGCCCGGAGAAGATGGCATCCGGGCCGGGGACAAATTACCCTTGGACCTACGGGAACATCCGTACGTCGTCGAGGGGCCACGCTCACAGTGTGTCCTCCGGCGTCAGGGCGAACACGGCGGCCGGATGGCGGAATGCCACATCGGCCCCCGGCGTTGGGACTCGTTGGAGAGGCAAGGAGCCTTCGGGACCTGTCTCGTGAGCGACCGGGGTCGCCAGGCGGCCGCAACCCCTTTTCAGAGGAGCTTTACAACATGACGGTTCAGACCGAGGACACCGCGCAGGGAGTCATCCTCACCGATGAGGCGGCCGACAAGGTCCGGTCCCTCCTCGACCAGGAGGGTCGGGACGACCTGCGCCTGCGCGTGGGCGTGCAGCCCGGTGGGTGCTCGGGGCTGCGTTACCAGCTCTACTTCGACGAGCGTGACCTCGATGGTGACATCGTCACCGACTTCAGCGGGGTCGAGGTCGTCACCGACCGCAAGAGCGCCGCCTACCTGACCGGAGCCACCATCGACTTCGTCGACACGATCGAAAAGCAGGGGTTCACCATCGACAACCCCATGGCGACCGGCTCCTGCGCCTGCGGCGACTCCTTCAACTAACGGGGACGCCCCGAGCCGGGGAACGGCCGAGATCGAGGGGAGGGCGGACACGCGTCCGTCCTCCCCTCTTCGTGTTCTCCCGCGCGCGGGGCGTGTTCTGGCGGGCGAAGAAGACGAGGTGTCCCAGAGGTGAGGGTGTGACGCCCTGTCGTACCCTTGGCAGGTCCGAATGGGCACGGCCTCGCCCGCGTCGGCCCGGTCGGCTCGTCCCGAACGCCATACCCTTTCCCTACCAAGGAGCCAACGTCCCGTGCGTATCGCGGTTGCCGGATCCATCGCCACCGACCACCTCATGTCCTTCGAGGGGCGGTTCGCCGAGCAGATCATCCCCGAGCAGATCCAGCAGTTGTCCCTGTCCTTTCTCATCGACGAGCTGGACGTGCGCCGTGGTGGCGTCGCGGCCAACATCTGCTTCGGGCTGGGCGGGTTCGGGCTGAACCCCGTCCTGGTCGGCGCGGCCGGGCAGGACTTCGAGGAGTACCGTTCCTGGCTCGACCGTCACGGCGTGGACACCTCTTCGGTGCTCATCTCGGAGTTGCGCCACACCGCGCGCTTCGTGTGCACCACCGACCGGGACCAGAACCAGATCGCCTCCTTCTACGCCGGTGCCATGGCCGAGGCCCGCAACATCGAGATCCAGCCCATCGCCGAGCGCCTGGGGGGACTGGACCTCGTCCTCATCGGTGCCGACGACCCGGCCGCGATGGTGCGTCACAGCGAGGAGTGCCGTACGCGCGGCATCCCCTTCGCCGCCGATCCCTCCCAGCAGCTGGCCCGGATGGAGGGGCCGAAGGTGCGCACCCTCATCGAGGGCGCTCGCTTCCTGTTCACCAACGAGTACGAGAAGGCCCTGGCCGAGCAGAAGACCGGCTGGTCGGACGCGGACATCCTGGCCAGGGTGGGAACCCGCATCACCACCTTGGGGGCCAAGGGCGCCCGTATCGACCGCAGGGGCGAGCCGAGCCTCCACGTGCCCGCCGCCGCCGTCGACGAGCTGATCGATCCCACCGGCATGGGTGACGCCTTCCGCGCCGGGTTCTTGGCCGCGCACTCCTGGGGACTGCCCTTGGAGCGCGCCGCCCAGGTGGGCAACGCCGCGGCGGTGCACTGTCTGGAGGCCGATGGGCCGCAGGAGTACTCCCTCACCCCGGCAGGCCTTTTGGGTCGGATCGAGCGCTCCTACGGTGCCGAGGCCGCCGCCGAGGTGGAGCCTCATCTGTAGACGGCCACGGCCACGAAGACCGCTTCGTGGTCTGGGTGGTGCTCCAGACCCCGTAAAGTGGATGGCCGTGACCCGCACGGGGAGACCCGTGCCACTCCGGTGCGTTGAAACGCGTGCCGGTTCATTCGCCCGAGCCGTTCGCGCAGGGTCGCGCGCGGCGGTGGGGAACCCGCTCCACACGACCCGTTCAGCGGGTCCGGAGCCCGGGCGCGTCCAGCGCCTCCCAGTTCTAGGCCAGCCTTACCTGGGATTCCCTGATTCATCCTGAAAGGACTATGCATGCGCTACACCGGACCGAAGGTGCGGTTGTCCCGGCGCGCCGGCACCCCGCTGACCCGTAAGGCGGTCAGCTACTTCGAGAAGCGTCCGTACCCGCCCGGTGAGCACGGCCGCCGTGTTCGTCGCAACAGCTCCGACTTCGCCGTCCGTCAGGCGGAGAAGCAGAAGGTGCGCTGGTACTACGACCTGACCGAGAAGCAGCTGCTCCGCGTCTACGAGAACGCCAAGAAGCGCGCCGCCCGTACCGGTGAGGAGATGCTCACCGAGCTCGAGCTGCGTCTGGCCACGGTCGTCCTGCGAGCCGGTCTGGCCGCGTCGATCTACGCCGCCCGCCAGTTCGTCAACCACGGTCACATCACCGTGGACGGCAAGAAGGTCGACATCCCGTCGTACCAGGTCAAGCCGGGCCAGATCGTTGCCGTTCGGGAGAAGTCCCGCTCGATGGTCCCGTTCGTCGAGGCCGCCGAGGGCATCCACGCCGACGACAAGATCGCCGGTTACCTGGCCGTCAGCCACAAGGACCTGCGCGTCGCGGTCATCGACCGCCCCAAGCGTGAGCAGATTCCGGTGCCCTTCGACGAGCAGCTCGTCGTCGAGTTCTACGCTCGCTAGACACCTCCCGCATCGACGAGGCCTTCCCTTCCGGAGAGCTCCCGTTGGCGGAGAAGGCCGCGCGGACTTCGTGTCCACGCGGCCTTCGTGTTGCCCACCGCCTTACCCCGAGCCCCTCAGAGGCCCAGGGGACGGCGGTGGGCAGCCGGCGCCGCTACCGAAGAGCCGGTCGAAGTCAATCGTTATCGCAACGAAATCGAAGTGGTCTTTCGGCCCCGAAGCCGTCCTCGGGTGATCAATACATCCGTCGGATGTGAAAAGCGCTACCCCGCGCCAGAGGCCGCTCGGCGACGAACTCGTGCATCTTCATTCGGCACCATGCCGGTATGTCCGCGCTCGCGGCGGGATCGTCCGCCGTGACCGCGATGACCGACCCGATGGGCACTTCGTGTAGGCGGGCGGCCAACATGATGATCGGAATCGGGCACTTGCGGCCCACCGCCTCCACGGTGATCAGGGGCCATGGTTCGGTCGATCGCTCGGGCACGGGTCCCTCCGTAGGTCGTCGCTTTCGTGTCCTGATCTTGACCTGGGTCGCGCGAAAAGGCGCACCCGGTTAAGGGTGTCGTAAACCCAGCGATACGCTCGCCTTAGTCTCGTTACCGAGACCACGCACACCACCGCCCCCCGGCGGTGAGGTGCGGGTCCCGGGACGAGGGCCCGGGGGAACGCCGGGCCGCGCCTCGTAGCCAGCCGGGAGGTACTCCCTCGGGGGCGACCTGGCCCGGCTCCGTGAGGCGATCGAGCGTACCGGGAGGGGCGGTTAGGCAACACGCTGACCAGGCAAGCCCATGAACGGCACGTCGAGCGGTTCGCGATAATGTTTCCCCCTGAAAAAACTTTGGATACTTAGGCCGCCCGTGGAGGATCCACGGGCTTCACCGCTGGGAAGGCAATCCGTGAGTCCGACCCGCCAACAAAATCGGCGCTCGACACTGCGCCGATGGGCACCACGCGGCGCCGCGCTCGCCGTGCTGGGGCTGGCCGCGACCGGCTGCGCGTCGAACGAGCTCACTCGTTTGGGCATGCCGGAACCGATCACCGAGCAGGCCGAGCGTGTTCTCGCGCTCTGGCAGGGCTCGTGGGTCACCGCTTTCGCGGTCGGCATCCTCGTATGGGGATTGTTCATCTGGACGATCCTCTTCCACCGCAAGCGCTCTGAGCAGTTGCCGCCCCAGGTGCGGTACAACATGCCCATCGAAGCGCTGTACACCGTGCTGCCGATCGTCATCATCTCGGTGCTCTTCTTCTTCACCGCGCGAGACCAGGCCTACCTGCTCGACACGGAAGAGCCCGCAGACGTCCACGTAGAGGTCGTGGCCTTCCAATGGGCCTGGCAGTTCAACTACATGGACGACACCAAGGAGAACGGTGGGGAGGTGCTCTTCTCCGAGGTCGGTATCCCCAACCCGGACGGCACCGCAGACCGCAGCACCCAGCCGACCCTCGTGCTTCCCGAGGGTGCCATCGTCCACTTCGACCTCCACTCACCCGACGTCATCCACTCGTTCTGGGTCCCCGAGTTCGGGTTCAAGATGGACGTCATCCCCGGAAGGGACAACGCCTTCCAGGTCCAGATGGGTGAGGGCACCGAGGGTTCCTACGTCGGACGTTGCGCCGAACTGTGCGGTGTCGACCACACCCGTATGCTCTTCGACCTCGAGGTCGTGCCCCAGGACGAGTACGAGACCTGGGCCGCCGAGCAGGAGCAGCAGAACGGTGACGAAGCCGCTACCGAGGGCACGGGCGTAGAGACCGACTTCGGTGAGGGCACCGGGGCCGAGGGCACCGACGCCGAAGGCACCGGCGCCGGCGTGACCGAGGAGAATGACGAGTAATGACCACGACGGCAACTGAGCCCCGTACCGACGGTCGGGCACCGTCGCGCAAGGGGTCGATCATCGTCAATTGGATGACCTCGACGGACCACAAGACGATCGGGTACATGTACCTGATCACGTCCTTCGCGTTCTTCCTCTTCGGCGGTGTGCTCGCAGTCCTGATGCGACTGGAGCTGTTCAGCCCGGGCATGCAGTTCATGTCCAACGAACAGTTCAACCAGATGTTCACCATGCACGGCACGATCATGCTGCTGATGTTCGCGACCCCGCTGTTCGTCGGGTTCTCGAACGTGATCATGCCGATGCAGATCGGCTCGCCCGACGTGGCGTTCCCGAGGATGAACCTGTTCAGCTACTACCTGTTCCTGTTCGGTAGCCTCATCGCCATCAGCGGCTTTTTTACCCCC
>NZ_ANBD01000187.1 GCF_000341005.1 Nocardiopsis alkaliphila YIM 80379
GCCGCTCTCCGACGCGGTGCGCTCGCCGGGTCTGGGTGGCGACCTGTGGCTGCTGGGTCTGATCGTCTCGGGTCTGGGCACCATCCTGGGCGCGGTCAACTTCATCACCACCGGTCTGTGCATGCGCGCGCCCGGTATGACGATGTTCCGCATGTCGATCTTCTCCTGGAACACGATGCTCACCAGCATCCTGGTGCTGGTCGCGTTCCCGGTCCTGACCGGTGCTTTGGTGGCCTTGGCCGCCGACCGCATCGTCGGCACCCAGGTGTTCAACCCCGAACACGGCGGCGCCATCCTGTGGCAGCACCTGTTCTGGTTCTTCGGGCACCCCGAGGTGTACATCATCGCGCTGCCGTTCTTCGGTATCGCGACCGAGATCCTGCCGGTGTTCAGCCGCAAGCCGATCTTCGGCTACAA
>NZ_ANBD01000188.1 GCF_000341005.1 Nocardiopsis alkaliphila YIM 80379
GCCAGGACCAACCGGAAACTCAGGGCGCTGGCCGGGCGGTCGTGGCTCCCCAGAGCCCCCTTCAACCTGCCGCGTCTGGCGCGTTCCATGTGTGTCCACCTCCTCCACACAGTCCTACCCCAGTCCGTCCCGCTTTACGGATCGGGGTGCGGCCCAACGGCTGTCCCGGTGCCCGAGTGATTCAGCGATTCATACCTTCGTCCTTGTTCGGTTCGAAAGTCTTCTGAGATCGCCTCGACCCGTCGGCGGGACCCTTGCCTTTGCCTGCGACGGCCTTCAGGCGGGAGGCCCCGCCCTGTTCGGCTTGCCGGTGTTCTTCGCCGATCCGCACTCGCTGTGGCAGCGTCCCACTAACGAGAACACGAACCGGCCAAGGGGGCTCGTGGAGCTCGACGGATTCTCCAGTGCCATCTGATCGACGTCATCCACCGGGCGATGCTCTCGGATCGCGCTTGCTGGGATCACCAGATCACTCAGCACCATCTCGCTGCTTGACATAGAAGCGTCAACCGTCTGATCCGAGAGTACCTGCCCAAGGGCACCGACATCCCCCAGCACCAGCCGTACCTGACCGCGATCGCCGAAGAGCTCAACACCCGGCCGCGGGCGTGTCTGGGGTTCTACACACCGCAGGAGAAGATGCAGCAGCTCCTGCTGGATTCCCGGGACAAGGATCAGAGCGAGGGTGTCGCTTCAACGAATTGACACCATCCCCTTGTACAGCGAATTTTTGATCCGATTGGCCCGTGAAACCCTATCGGGTACCGTTCAACTGATCAGGGTAAGCGAAAGGGGACGCCCTCTTTCGCGAGCGTCCCCTTTTCGCGGCGGGCCCAGGCCTACACGCCGTCCATCACGGTGGGAATGGCCGCCTCATAGGAGGTGCGCAGTTCATCGAGACCGACCTCCACGACACCGCCCGGGTGGGTCACCGTCAGGCCGTCGCCGCCCACGGTGCCGATCTGGGTGATCGGAACGCCGTGCTCGCCGGCCAAGGCCACGAACGCCTCCTCCCGACCCGGCTCGACCGCGACGATCGCGCGGGCACCGGACTCGCTGAACAACTCGGTGAACGCGTCACCGTCCAGCTCCACCCGCAGGCCCTTGCCTCCGCGCAGCGCGGACTCGGCCAGCGCCACGCCCAGACCACCGTCGGACAGGTCGTGCGCGGCCACGGCCAGACCCTGCTCGGCGGCGGTGACCAGCACCTCGCCCAGCGCGGCCTCGGCGGCCAGGTCCACCTGCGGGGGCAGTCCGCCCAGGTGCTCGTGGATCACGTCGGCCCAGGCCGAGCCGCCGAACTCGGGGCGGGTGGTCCCCAGCAGGAAGACGCGGGAGCCCTCGGAGTCGAAGCCCGAACGCAGCCGGGTGTTCACGTCGTCGATCACGCCCAGCACACCGATCACCGGGGTCGGGTTGATCGGCACCTCACCGGTCTGGTTGTAGAAGCTGACGTTACCGCCGGTCACCGGGGTACCCAGCTGTTGGCAGGCGTCGGCCAGACCACGGGTGGCCTCGGCGAACTGCCACATCACCTCGGGGTCCTCGGGCGAACCGAAGTTGAGGCAGTTGGTGACCGCCAGCGGACGCGCGCCGGTGGTGGCGACGTTGCGGTAGGCCTCCGCGTAGGCCAGTTGGGTGCCCACGTACGGGTCCAGCCGGGTGAACCGGCCGTTGCCATCGGTGGACAGCGCGACCCCGCGATCGGAGTCGTCACTGATCCGGATCATCCCGGAGTCGTGCGGGGTGGAGAGGACCGTGTCCCCGCGCACGTAGCTGTCGTACTGCTGGGTGATCCAGGTGGGGTCTCCCACACCAGGGGCGCCCAGGACTCGCAGCAGCTGGTCGCGCAGCTCGGTGTCGCCCTGGGGCCGGGGCAATTCGGCGGCGTCGTCGGCCTGGAGGGCGTCTTGGTCCTTGGGGCGCGTGTACGGGCGCTCGTAGACGGGGCCCTCGTCGGAGGCGGTGCGCGGCGGCATGTCCACGATGGTTTCGCCGTGCCAGGTCATCACCAACCGGCCACCGCGCTCGGCCTCCTCGGGGGTCACGTCGGTGACCTCGCCGATCTCGGTGGCCACGATGCCCCACTTGTCACAGACGGCGAGGAAGTCGGCCATCTTGCCGGGCTCCACGATCGCCATCATGCGTTCTTGCGACTCACTCATGAGGATCTCCTCGGGGGTGAGCCGGTGGTCGCGCAGTGGGACCTTTTCGAGCTGGACGTTCATGCCGCCGGTACCACCCGCGGCCAGCTCGGTGGTGGCGCAGGAGATCCCGGCCGCACCGAGGTCCTGGATGCCCACCACCATGTCCTGGGCGTACAGCTCCAGGCTGCACTCGATGAGCAGTTTCTCCATGAAGGGGTCACCGACCTGGACACTGGGCCGCTTGGCGTGCGACTCCTCGTCGAAGTTGGCGCTGGCCAGCACGGAGGCGCCCCCGATGCCGTCGGGGCCGGTGGTGGAACCGAAGAGCACTACCTTGTTGCCGGGGCCGGGAGCCTGCGCCAGCTTGATGTCCTCGTGCCGCATCACACCCACGCACAGGGCGTTGACCAGCGGGTTTCCGAGGTAACCGGGGCCGAATCCGATCTCGCCGCCGATGTTGGGCAGGCCGAGACAGTTTCCGTAGAAGGAGATGCCGGAGACCACTCCGGGCAGCACCCGCTTGGTGTCATCGGCTTCGAGGGGACCGAAGCGCAGTGCGTCCATCACCGCGACGGGGCGGGCGCCCATGGTGAGGATGTCGCGGACGATGCCGCCCACCCCGGTGGCCGCACCTTGGTGCGGTTCGACGAAGGACGGGCTGTTGTGTGACTCGATCTTGAAGGTGACGGCGCGCCCGTCACCCACGTCCACCACGCCCGCGTTCTCGCCCATGCCCACCAGCAGGGCGCCGTTTTCGGGAGCCTTCTCCCCGAACTGACGCAGGTGCACCTTGGAGGACTTGTAGGAGCAGTGTTCGCTCCACATGACCGAATAGATCGCCAGTTCCGCGGCGGTGGGTCGACGGCCCAGGATCTCGTGGACCCGTTCGTACTCGTCCTTGGCCATACCCAGTTCGGCGTACGGCTGAGGGGCGTCCGGGGTGTCGTGCGCCGTGGCGACGGTGTCGAGACCGGGTACTTCAGACATGCGGTGATTCCGTTCGGGTATCGCGGAGGTGCGCGGGGTGGTCTGGCCGAGCCTTGGCCGTGTCCGCCGCCCGGCGCCGGATCAGTAGGCGGGCGTGCCCGCGTTGCCCAGCATGAGGATCGGTAGGGCGTCGCCCCCCGGAGCCGAGGAGTCGGCCACCAGGGTGTCGCCGTCGGTGAGGACGGAGTCGGTCAGTTCGATGTCGTCTGCGGATTCGGCTTCCGGCGGGAGTTCCTGACGCCAGCCGTTGGCGAGCAGGTGCTCGTACACCGTCCCGATCGCCTCGTCCGAATCCATGTCGAGTTCCTCGCCGTCCTCGCCGGCGACGAGGATCAGCCGGAAGCACACGTTCTGGGCACAGTGCGCCTCGTCCTGGTCCACGTAGGTGAAGCCGGACGGGGGAGTACCGAGGGCGCCGACCTCGGGAGGCGGTTCCTGCTCCTGGCCTTGGCCACCGGGTTGCCCCTGCCCCTGTGGCCCTTGGTTCTCGGGAACACCCACGGGGTTGGTGTTGAAGGACTGGAACAGGCCGATGGCGCCGGAGACCACGAGGCCGACCACGACCAGGCCCACCAGTAGGTACATGGTCTTGCGGGAGCGCAGCAGCGCCATCATCGCGAGGATCGTCCCCCTGTCAGGTGTGTGTCAGGCGTGGGCCGGGGCACCGGCCGCCAGGTGGCTCAGGATCGAGGTGAAAAAGCCCAGGCCCTCGGTGGAGGGGCCGGTCAGGGCCTCGACGGCGTGTTCGGGGTGCGGCATGAGCCCGACGACGTTGCCGTGCTCGTTGGTGACGCCGGCGATGTCGCGACGCGAACCGTTGGGGTTGGCGCCGACGTAGCGGGCGATGACACGGCCCTGGGACTCGAGCCGGTCCAGAGTGGCCTCGTCGGCGACGTAGCTGCCTTCGCCGCTCTTGAGGACCACCAGGATCTCCTGGCCCTCCTCGTAGTCGTTGGTCCAGGCGGTGCGCGTGTTCTCCATGCGTAGGACCTGGTCACGGTTGACGAACCGCAGCGAGGAGTTACGGGTGAGCGCGCCCGGCAACAGGTGGCTTTCGCACAGGATCTGGAAGCCGTTGCAGATGCCCAGGACCGGCAGGGCGCCCGAACGCGCCGCAGGGACCAGTTCGGACATCAGCGGGGCGAATCGTGCGATGGCGCCGCAACGCAGATAGTCGCCGTAGGAGAAGCCGCCGGGCAGGACGACGGCGTCGACCCCCTTGAGGTCGGCGTCGTCATGCCAAAGGGGGACGGGTTCGGCACCCGCCAGGGAGACCGCGCGAGCGGCGTCCTTGTCGTCTAGGGAGCCGGGGAAGGTGACGACGCCCACACGGGCTGTCATGAGCACACTCCGAGATCGTGGTTCTACGGGAGAAGTTCGGTGCCCGACCCCGCCACGAGGACGGTGGGTCCGCTACTTCCGCAGCGTACCCGCTCGTCTGTACTCGGGTACGACCCTCACCCCTTTTCAGGTGCGTACGTCTGTGTGATCCTCCCAAGGAAGGCCCGTGTCCAGGGGGTGTGGGTGTGCGACCGAACAGGTCCGGTGTCCTACGTCACGCTCCCCATGGGGGTGGTGAGACGTGGCCGTACCCGGGGTGGACGCCACGGGTACGGGGTCGGTGCTCCGACGTCGTCTACAACAGGGCGAATCGGGTTTGCGGGACCTCTCCCCCGAACGCCTGATCATCGGTGAGGTCACAGGCGGTGACGCGTTTGCGCAGGATGACGGTGGTGCGCGGCTCTCCGCTGAAGGCGACTTCGTCCATGAGGTAGCGCATCAAGGAGATGCCCCTACCGGATTCCTCTTCCAGGCCAGGCAGATGCGCGTGGTCAGAAGTGAATCTTCGTGCGAGGGCCGTGCCCTCCGGCACGCGACCGGCGTGGGAGACGCGAAGTTCACACCACCCGGGTGCGAGTTCGGCCTCGACCTCGTAGTCGTCGGCCGGCTCCCCATGTTCGATGGCGTTGGCGCAGGCCTCGGAGACTGAGAGGAGGATGTCGTCCACGCACCCTTCACACAGCCCCGACCTGCGAAGGAGAGCGCCGAGTACGTCGCGTACGACGGAGACCGTGTAGGCCCGTCGTGGGAGGGAGATCGAGAAAACGGTCGTCATCCGTGTACCTCTCGTGCTCCTGTCGGTGATCAGCTCGGCACGTTAGAGAACCTTCCCGAGGCCGCTCCCGGTAAAACGGAACAGCCGCGCCCTCAAGGGACGCGGCTGAACAAGTCGGGCACTTCCGGCACGTGGTCCCACGGTAGGTCCGTCGGTACCGACCGATGTCGGCCGGCGGTGTTTTCGTGACCGTGCCGGCGGGGATCCTGGGAGGTCAGGCCGGGCGGACCTCGAAGTCCTCGATCACGGTGTTGGCCAGCAGGGTCTCGGCCAGGCGCCGAACGTCGGCGAGCTTGGCCTCGTCCACCTCGCCCTCGACCTCGACCTCGAACCGCTTGCCCTGACGGACCTGTTCGATCCCCTCGAAACCGAGGCGGGAGCAGGCCCCGGCGATGGCCTGACCCTGGGGGTCCAGGATCTCGGGCTTGAGCATGACGTCAACCACGACGCGGGCCACGGGTCCTCCACAGAAAAACGGGTAGGGCGATCGGTCCACCGTGCGAAGGGCGCTTCGTCGGGAGGCGCCCGGTGGCGACGTCAGAGTACGGCACCCGAGGGGGCGGGTGCGTACCGGTCGAGCGCCACCCTGCGTCTTTATCGCATACTTACCGGTTCCGGCGATGTCTTGGGTGATCCCGTGACCCTTATCACGTGGATTGATGTCATCATTGGGAAGGTGATGCTGCGTCTAACAGTGTGGAAGTGATCGTTCCGGTCGTCCCGAGGGGGAATCTTGACGACTCTCGAAAAGGACCACATCTCCACGGCCGGTGAGACCCGCGACGAGGAACAGACGCTCGACTTCGCCACCGCGGTCACACCGTTCGCAGACCAGCTCTATCCGACGGCCCTGCGCATGACGCGCAATCCGTCCGACGCCGAAGACCTCGTACAGGAAACCTTCGCCAAGGCCTTCGCCAATTTTCACCAGTTCCGGGCCGGCACCAACCTAAGGGCCTGGCTCTACCGGATTTTGACCAACACTTTTATCAATACTTACCGTAAGAAGCAGCGGGAGCCTCGTCAGGAGACCACCGACGAGATCAAGGACTGGCAGCTCGCCGCGGCCGAGACGCACACCTCATCGGGGATGCGGTCGGCCGAGACGGAGGTCTTGGACCGTCTGCCGGACTCCGACATCAAGCAGGCCCTGGCTCGCCTTCCGGAGGAGTTCCAGGAGGTCATCTACCTCGTGGACATCGAAGGCTACGCCTACAAGGAGGTCGCCGAGCGCATGGGCACGCCCCTGGGCACGGTGATGTCGCGGCTGCACCGGGCACGCCGCCAACTGCGCGAGATGCTCGCCGACTACGGCCGCGACCGCGGCATGAAGGTGCCGACTCCCAAGGCACGCGCCGCCGCCGAATAATCGGTGGCCAAGGGCCCGGACCTCGGGCCGAGGAAGGTCCGAGAATCCTTTCGGACTCGGTGAGACCAACGTCCCCGGTGACGTTCCGGGTGGCCACGTTCCCCTCCAACGAGTGGTTTCAACACACCCGAAGTAGAAGACGCCCGAAGAAACGGCGAATCGCGTTCCCCGAGTCCTCGGAACCGGATATCACGGGCAAGCCACCGACGTCTCTCACTCGAACCACGGCGGCAGTGACCCAGAGTCGACGTCGCTTGTCCTCAGCATGCCCGAAAACCGGGCCCCAGCGAGGACCGAATACCTTTTCGAAGGATCGAACCGGCGTCAGGGGCCAAAATCCCGTAACGCCGGGCGACTAATCAGAGGTTTCTTTCCACCACGTGTGCGGGCTCGGCCTCCAACGGGGTCAGGGCCGGTCCCGTCCGTCGCGTGCGCAGCCACACCACGGCCGTGATCGCGATGAGCAGGACGCAGGGCACGAGCATGACCGGTGACCCGGCGCCCACCGACCGATCCATCCCCTCCATGAAGTCGGCACGAGTGATGATGGTGATCAGGAAGGCGAGCGTGTTGTTCACCGCGTGGATGACCACGGCGACCTCCAGACCGCCGGTGCGCCAGGTGATGAGGGCGAGGGTGACGCCCATCGTGAAGTAGTACAGGTTGAGCCACGGGTCGAACGCCAGGTGCGCCACCATGAACAGCAGACTCGACACCACCACGCCGAGGATGAGACCGGCGCGCGCCCCGCGCCCCCAGCTCGCGGCGACCCGGAAGACGAGCCCGCGGAAACCGTACTCCTCACCGGCCGACTGCAAGGGTGCCAACAGCAGGGTGATGGCGAACATGGCGATGAGGTCGGCGAACAGCCAGGAGGACTCCTCGTAGGGCGAGAAGGCGGAGAAGGCGGCCAGGTAGATCGTCCAGATGGGCAGGATCACCAGCAGGGTTCGCCCGAACACGTCGGCCCGGAAGAGCGACCGGACCGAATGCAGCGAGGCGCCCTTCACGCCGTAGAGCCACCGCTGGATGAGCATGCTCCACGGCCACAGCAGGGCGAGCCCGAGCAGGCCGGAGGCCTGGGCGATGGGGGTGAACTCATCGCCGCCCAAGAGCACGCTGGACCGGCCGAGCGCCAAGTCGACGAAGGCGCCGAGGAACCCGAGGACGAAGGAGAAGGCGAGCATCCCGCCGATGAAGAGCGCGAGGGCGGCGATCCCTCGCCAGATCCGGCGCTTGTCATCGGCGAGGACGCGGTGGTAGGGCACCCCCGGCGGGAGTGGGCGCGGGCCGCGCTTTCGCTTCGTCCCGGGCGGTGGGTGCTCCGGGTGCCCACTCGGGGCCCTCAGAGCCGCCTCGGTCGGTCGCGCGGAGAGGTGTTCGTCATCGCGGTTCATGCTTTCGAACCTAGATTCAGCGGATGGTCCACGGTAGTACCGACGATCATGAGGTTCCTCCGCGTTTCGCAGCGGCCCGTGCATGACGGATGTCATGTGCGGCGAAGCAGCACTTGGCAGCGACATCGACCCTGTCTCCCCACGGCTCGACTCAGCGGCCTTGGTGCCGTTCGGGCTGGTCGGCGCCGTTCGTTCGGGTAGTGCCTCGACCTGTAGCGGCTACCTCAGGGGTTCGGTGTGCCTTCGGGCCATACGCAAGGAGAAGAGGCGCCGATGGAGAGACTGCCCTGGTCGCTGACACGCAGGAATGCTGCGAAGGAATATTCGTCTTCGACCGTAATCGATGACTTTTCTGGGCGTTCGTCCCGCAGTACTTGGTAGCCGTTGTTGATCCAGTAGTCGTAAATGCGTTCGATGTTGGTTTCGTTGTCTTCGATGGGGAGTCCCCGGACCCACAGCCTTTCGCTCACAGTGACCCTGTCCTTCGGTCCGCCGTCTGTGGGGTCGTCACAGGCGGCGAAAAGGGTACCTCGTCGGGTCTCGAGTTCGGCTTCTTCTGGGAGTGAGGACATGATCCCGTCAATGTGTTCTTGGACTTTTTCGGCGGCTTGGTCTTGGGTGATGGTTTCTTTCATTCCTGCCATGTATCCGCATCCGGTGCTGTAGATCGTTAGCATGAGGGCGGCGATGGTGGTGTAGGTTGCGGCTTTTAGGTGGATCATTTTCTTGGTCACTCTTGTTTTGGTCGGTGATGATCTCGCTCCTGTGTTTGCTTAAACTGTTATGTTTCTTGACTTGCTGGGTGGGTGGCTTTGAGTGGTGTGTGCTGGATGGGGTGCGAAAAAACCTGTTTAGATGGTTTCTCATCCTGTCGTAGGTATGTCGGTAGCCCGGTCTGGCTCATGCTGTGAAGGGTGATCGTGTCCGGCTGAGGGATTTCTGAGCCGGGTGTCCTCGTCCTTAGGAGTTCGGTGTGCCTTCGGGCCATAAGCAAGGGGAAGTGACGCCGATGGAAAGACTCCCTTTGTTGCTAGTTTGAATAGATGCATGGAAATAATCTTTTTCGTTTTCTACGGTTACGAAAAGCTCATCAGGGCGTAGATCGTGAACTACGTGGTAGCCATTATTGATCCAGTAGTCATACACTAGTTGGATATTACTTTCGTTTTCCTCCATGGGGAGTCCTCGGATCCACAATCTTTCTCCGACAGTGACTCGGTCTTTCGGGCCGCCGTCTGTGGGGTCGTCGCAGGAGGCGAAGTTCATTCCCTGTCGTTTTTCGAGTTCGGCTTCTTCTGGGAGTGAGGACATCACCCCGTTGATGTGTTCCCAGACCTTTTCTGCGGCTTCGTCTTGGGTGATCGTCTCTTCCATTCCTGTCATGTATGCGCATCCGGTGCTGTGGATCGTTAGTGTGAGGGCGGCGATGGTGGTGTGAATTGTTGTTTTTAGTCGATTAATATTTTTGTTCATTTTATTGTCCAGCGATGATCTTGCCCATGTACTTCAGGGAGAGCGAGCCTTCCTTGAAGTATTCTGAGTGGGCGGTTCCGAGAGGAAATGATCCTCCTTCGCTTCCCTTGTCGGACTTGAAGACGGTCGCTCCGAAGTCGGGGCTGGTGGGGTCTGTGCCATGTGTCAGATCGGTGAAAGCGGTGATCCCGTCGTTCTTGGCTGTTGAGGCGTGCACGTTCTCGGGGAGGAACCCGAGTTCGGAGGCGTGTTGGGCGTTCGCGCCTGGGCTTCCTACCAGGATGATCTTGTCGGCGTTGAGGCCGGCTTCGCTCTGTGCGGTGTGTCCGACGACGGTGGAGCCGTAGCTGTGTCCGATCACGGTGTTGTTCGACTGTGTGGTGTTCTCATGGGTGGCACGAAGGCCGTCCTGGAAACGGCTCAACTCATCGACCGCACCTTCGGCTCGGCCTGGCCCTGTTGCTTCGGCGACGTTGGGTGCGTCGTAACCGATCCAGCTGATCGTGGCATGGTCGGCATCCTCGTCTGCCTCGTCGGCCGCCTCCATAAGCCAGTCAGCTCGGCCCATTTGGGTGTCGATGCTCTGCCAGGTGGTCGTGGTGCCCGGGACGAGGGTGGCGACGTTGTCGGCGGTGTCGGGGTTGCCGTTGGA
>NZ_ANBD01000189.1 GCF_000341005.1 Nocardiopsis alkaliphila YIM 80379
CCCGCGCGTTCGCGCGAGGGGAGGCGAGCGGGTCCGCCGTGGACGCCGTCGTGCGGCGTAGCCACTACGTGCGGGCGGACGCCACCGAGGAAGAGGATTTGCGCCACCTGTTGTCCCATGCGCGAGGCCGTCTGGTCCTGTACTTCGCGCTACCACCCGCGATCATCGTCGAAAGCTGTCGAGCCCTGGCCCGGCTCGGTGTCCCCGAGGACACCCGCCTGGTGGTGGAGAAACCCTTCGGCACCGACAGCGACAGCGCGGCCTCGCTCAACGAGTTGCTCCACACCCTGGTCCCGGAGGAACGGGTCCACCGGGTCGACCACTTCTTGGGCATGACGACGGTGCTCAACATCCTCGGTGTCCGGTTCGCCAACCGAGTGGTCGAGCCCTTGCTCGGTTCCGAACACGTGGAGTCGGTCGAGATCCTCTTCGAGGAATCACTGGGTCTTGAGGGCCGTGCCGGTTTCTACGACGGCACCGGTGCCCTGCGCGACATGGTCCAGAGCCACCTGCTCCAGGTCCTGGCCCTGGTGGCGATGGAGCCGCCGAGCACGCTGGAGGCGCGCGAGGTGAGTGACGCCAAGGCGCGGGTTCTGCGGGCCACCCGGGTGTGGAACGACGATCCCGAACGGTTCAGCCACCGCGCCCGCTACATCGCCGGTACGGTCCAGGGCCATGCGTTCCCGTCCTACGTCGACGAGGAGGGCGTCGATCCCATGCGGGAAACCGAGACGCTGACCGAGGTCGTGTTCGCGGTCCACACCTGGCGGTGGCGGGGCGTGCCGTTCCACGTGCGTACGGGGAAGGCGCTCGGTTCTCCCCGCCAAGAGGTGGTCTTCCACTTCAAGGCGCCCCCGCACGTGCCCACCGGGCTCACCGGTGACCTCATCGACAACAGGCTGTGCGTCGGTCTGGGGTCCCGCCACCTCCGGATGGAACTCAACGTCAACGGGCCGGGCGACCCCTTCGACGTCTCCCCGGTGGCGCTCGGTACCGACTACGGGCCCGGTGACCTGCTCGAATACGGGGAGGTGCTGCGAGGGGTGCTCACCGACGAGATGCCTTTGTCGGTGCGCGGTGACATGTCGGTCCAGTCCTGGCGCATCGTGGAGCCGGTGCTAGAGGCCTGGAAGTCCGGTCGGGTGCCCCTTCAGGAGTACCGGGCCGGGGAGACCGGCACCTGGGGCATCCAACGATGATCGAGGTAGGGCCGAGGGCGTGCCCGCCGCCCGGGCGAAGATGACGGTCCGGTCGCTGCTCGAGTGCTCGGACCTGGTGAGGGGCGAAGGCCCGGTCGGATCCGCGGACCCGGCCGTGCCTTCAGGGGCGGTTTATCCCTCCGTGTCTAGGGTGAGGGAGATCAAGAGGTGTTCCACGCGTGATCCCAGGAGGCGATACGACCGTGAGCGATGACTACACCACCGGCAAGGACCGGGGTAAACGACCGTTCGTCGTCGACATCGAGGAAGCCAGCGTCCAGAACAGCCACTACCGGCGCACCCTGTGGACCGGTGAGCACCTCCAGCTCACCGTGATGAGCATCGACGTGGGTGACGACGTCGGTTTGGAGGTACACCCGGACAACGACCAGTTCCTCCGAGTGGAGCAGGGGACCGGACGCACCGAGATGGGGCCGGCCAAGGACGATCTGAACTTCGTTCGGGAGGTCGAGGACGACGACGTCATCATGGTTCCGGCGGGCACGTGGCACAACGTCGTCAACACCGGCGACAGGCCGTTGAAGCTGTACGCGCTCTACGGTCCGCCGGACCATGAACCGGGCACCGTGCACCCGGCCCACGAGGACGCGGAGAAGGACCCCAACGAGGATTGACGTCCTCCTCGCCCAAGGGGACGCGAACGCGTATGGCCCGGGGCTCCGGTCGGGTTCGATGCCGGTGCCCCGGGCCACACGCATGGCCCTCGCCATCCCTTGACGGGGTGACGTGGGTCTCAGGCGGACCCCTACAAGGTCCATGGGAACTCTTCTGTGCGCCCCGGTCACTGCCTGGGACCTCCCCGTAGCGGACAATGGGGACGACCGCCTCCCATCGCCCCTTCGAGAGGGAATCACCCATGCCCACCACCGGGACCAGGAAGCACGTCCGTCGCCGCGGACTCACCGCCCGTGACCTGGCGCTCATCGCGATCTTCGCCGCACTCATCGCGGCGATGAGCGTCACCGTCGCCATCCCCCTGCCGTTCTCCCCGGTACCGATCACCCTCCAGACCCTGGGCATCATGCTCGCCCCATCCCTCCTGGGAGCCAAGCGCGGAACCCTGGCCGTGGTCGCCTTCCTCGCCCTGGGTCTGGCCGGGCTGCCCCTCTTCGCGGGAGGACGCGGCGGACTGGCCGTCCTGGCCGGTCCCTCGGCCGGTTTCATCGTCAGCTGGGTGTTCGCCGCCCTGGTCATCGGTCTGCTCACCGACCTCATGGTCCGCAGCGGCAAGTACCGCTTCTGGCAGGGGCTGCTGATCAACGCCCTGGGCGGCGTCATCGTCATCTACGCCATCGGGGTCCCGTGGATGGGCGTCGTCCTGGGCGATGGTGTCCTGGCCACCGGCTTGGCGATGGTCGCCTTCCTGCCCGGTGACATCGTCAAGGCGGTCGTGACCGCGCTCATCGCCACCACCGTCTTTCGCGCCTACCCCATCCCGCCGGCCGGTCGCCCCGTCGAAGCCACCGCCGAGTCGTCCGGTACCCGGAGCGAGGCCGGGAAGAACGCCTGATGCTGCGCCTTGAGGGGGTGTCCCACTCCTACGAAGACCGCGCGGTCCTGCGCGAGATCACCCTGGACCTGGCGCAGCACCGCATCGGCGTGATCGGGGCCAACGGATCGGGCAAGTCCACGCTCGCCCGCACCCTCAACGGACTCGTCCTGCCGGACGAGGGCCGTGTGTCGTGGGGGGAGTGGGACACCCGACGGCACGCCAAACACATCCGCCGCCGTGTCGGATTCGTCTTCTCCGACGCCGCCAACCAGATCCTCATGCCCACGGTCGCCGAGGACGTGGAGATCGGGTTACGACACCTGCGTCTGGGGCGTGCCGAGACCGCCCGCCGGGTGGACGAGATCCTTGTCCGCCACGGCCTGGACGGGCACCGCGACCATCCCGCACACCTGCTCTCGGGTGGACAGAAGCAACTGCTGGCGCTGGCCTCCATCCTGGTCACCGAACCGGACGTGCTGGTCTGCGACGAACCCACCACCCTGTTGGACCTGCGCAACACCCGCATGGTCCACCGCACCCTGACCGGACTCGACCAGCAGGTCATCCTGTTCACGCACGACCTCGACCTGCTCGCCGACTTCGACCGGGTCCTGGTCATGGAGGAGGGCCGGGTGGTCTTCGATGGCCGCCCCGCCGACGCGGTCGCCTTCTACACCGAGCTCATGGACGAGGCGCCCCAAGAGGGGCGGGTGCGGTGAGCGTGCTCGGACTGTACGTCCCCGGCGCAGGGCCGCTGCACCGGATCCCGGCCGGCCCCAAACTCCTCGTCCTGCTGGTGCTGGGCGTGGTCCTCATCACCCTCGCGAACCCGTGGGCCTCCCTGGGCGCGCTCGCGGTGGCCCTGATCCTGT
>NZ_ANBD01000190.1 GCF_000341005.1 Nocardiopsis alkaliphila YIM 80379
GACGGTTATCGGGCCCGAGGGCTGCGAGGCCGCCCGTACCTGTTGGTGGTGCCGGTGATCGTGCATCTGCTCAGAACGGCCGAGGCGACCGGTGAGGCCCTGGTGGCGCGGGGGGTCGATGAGGAGGCCCGTACCGCGCGCTCGTGACGTGGCGATGCGGTTTGGGGGCTCGGTACCGATTCAGTATCGGGTGGGTGATTTGTGGGTTCTGTCCGTGGATAATGCCGACACGGCCCCGGTCCTCGGGTCCCGAGCCCACGTCCCCTCGCCGCACATGAACCGGTGATCGCGTGCCTTGGCGTTTGCCCGCCCAAAGACGAGTCTGGTCCCTGGCCACGTCCGTCCTCCTCGCCCTGTGTCTCCTCCCGACCCTGCCCGGGGCGACCTCGGCCGGTGCCGTCGCGGTGACTCCCCAGCCGTCCACGCTCGCCCGGCTGGTCGAAACGGTTCCCCATCCCTTGGTGCCGTTCGCCCCCATCACCGCCCCGGCCACCGGTGGCTCCGCCCTCACCCCCGACGAACGCGCGGCGCTCGACGAACGGATCGCGGCCCTGGGCGAGGGCGTGGAGTTGGGCGTCGCGGTCCAGGACCTGCGCACCGGAACGACCTACAGCCACAACGCGGGCGAACGCTTGCCCAGCGCGAGCGTGGCCAAGCTGACCGTGCTGGCCATGCTGCACCTGCGCGCCGCCGAGGAGGGGCGTGGACTCACCTCCGTCGAGCTCGCCCAGGCCGAGGTGATGATCCGCTACAGCGACAACGACGTCACCGATGGTCTCTACGCGCGCATGGGATTCACCGATGGGTTCGTGCGCCACGCCCAGGCCCTGGGGTTCACCGGCACCGAGCCCCATCCCAAAGGTTCATGGGGCTCGACCATGACCACCCCCGCCGACCAGATCCGGTTGCTGCGCGCCCTGTACACGGACGAGGGGCCGCTGACCGATGACGCTCGCGCCCACATTCGCGGCCTGATGGAGTCGGTCGCTCCCGAACAGGCCTGGGGCGTGTCCGCCGCCGCCTCGGCCGGCGACCTGGTGGGACTCAAGAACGGTTGGACCCCGCGCGAGTCCAACGGTGGCCTGTGGAACATCAACAGCGTCGGCTACGTGGTGGGCCAGGACCGTGAATACCTGATCGCGGTGATGTCGGACCGGCACACCGACTACGTCACCGGGACCGCGCTGGTGGAGGAGTTGGTCGCCGAGGTCGTGCGGACCCTGGAGGCCCCGGCCCCGCACGAGGAGGCCACCTTCGCCGGTGCCCCGCCCCATTGAGGGACCCTTGTCATCGGCGGTGCCTTCTCCGGGGCCCGCGAAGGACACGACGCGCCCCCGCCGACCGCCGGACCTGGATCCGGGGCGACGGGGGCGCGCTCGCTGGGACGAATCAGTCCAGCGGCCCACCGGCCACGTACAACACCTGGCCGGACACGAAGCCCGCGTCCTCACCGGTGAAGAACGCCACCGCGTTGGCGATGTCCTCGGGCAGACCCACGCGCTGTACGGGGATCTCGGCCGACTTGAAGGCCTTCATGTCGTCGTACTCGATCCCGATCCGCTCGGCGGTGGCGCGGGTCATCGCGGTCTCGATGAACCCGGGGGCCACCGCGTTGCAGGTGACACCGAACTTGCCCAGCTCGATGGCCAGGGTCTTGGTGAAGCCCTGTAGACCGGCCTTGGCCGCCGAGTAGTTGGCCTGGCCGCGGTTGCCCAGCGCCGAGGAGCTGGACAGGTTCACGATCCGGCCCCACTTGGCGGCGGTCATGTGGGCCTGGGCCGCCTTGCTCATCAGGAACGTACCGCGCAGGTGGACGTTCATGACGGTGTCCCAGTCCTGGGGGGACATCTTGAACAGGAGGTTGTCGCGGAGCACCCCGGCGTTGTTGACCAGGATCGTGGGCGGGCCGAGCCGTTCGGCCACGGTGTCGACCGCGGTGTCCACCTGGTCGGGGTCGGAGACGTCGCAGCCCACCGCGATGGCCTTACCACCGTCGGCGGTGATGCGGTCCACGACCTCCTGGGCGTCGGACTCCTTCAGATCCAGTACGGCGACGGCGCGACCTTCACGGGCCAGGCGCTCGGCGGTACCGGCGCCGATGCCACGGGCCGCGCCGGTCACGATCGCCACACGAGGCGTTGGGGACATGGACTTACCTCCATTGATCACGTGGTGGGCGCGGAAGGATCCTATCGGCATGCCTACTGGTCGGTACGTACCCGGGTGCGCTCGAAGGGCCACACCGAAGGCGGCGGCTCGAATGTTCTCTCGCGCGTGTCACGGCCCTCACCAGGGCGAACGCAAAGCTTTCGCTCCGTTGTCGTCGTTTGCCTGCGAGTGATGAGGGCTTGGCTTACGATTACGGAACAAGAACGGGATGCACGTGCATTCGGCACGTGCAACAGCACGAGCCTCCCTGCCGCTTCGGTGGCCTGGGCACAGCGCGTCAGTGAGGAGTTGAAGGGCATGGAGTGCGCGGAGGCGGTGGCCGAGCCGGCGGGCGCCTGGTGGCTCAAGGTCCTGACACACGGGTCTCGGCGTTGGGGGACACCCGTGTGCGGTGACCGGCACGACGCCGTCACGTGGACCTTCCAGCCCCGGCCGCGTGCGGTGGCCACGGCCCGCGAGATTTCTCAGGCACTGCTTCTGGAATGGCGGATGCAGAGACTATCCGACGATGTTACGGTCGTCGTTTCCGAATTGGTCACCAATGCGGTTCGTCACGGCGGTCCGGTGGCCTTGACCAGGCAAGGGGAGGGCGGTATTCAACTCTCCCTCATGCGCAGCGGTAGTGAATTCATCTGCGCGGTCCGTGATGGTGGAGATCACTTGCCGTGTAGAAGGGAACCCGACGCCGCTGCGGAAGGTGGCCGAGGGCTTGCCCTGGTGAGTGCTTTCGCGCGAGAGTGGGGTGTGATTCCCACGCCGCCCGGTGGAAAGTTCGTTTGGGCGCAATTCGTGTGAGCCGATGGCGGGGAGAGTTGTCCGAGGCCGTGCCGATCATGGTGGGGGTCGGCCGTGCTTCGGGCCGCACCGTGGAGGGATGGGGTGGGGTGTGCGTACGTCCCCGTGAGGTGCGCGACACACTGTCGATATCGTGTAGGTATGGTGACCCGGTTACGCAGCAAAGGGAACCGGACGAACAGATACCCTTGTGCGGAGAATGAAGAGAGGCGGCGAAGG
>NZ_ANBD01000191.1 GCF_000341005.1 Nocardiopsis alkaliphila YIM 80379
GGTCAGCGCCTACCTGCACGCCGCCGCCATGGTCAAGGCGGGCATCTACCTGGCCATGCGTTTCACCCCCGCCTTCGCGGACGTCTTCCCATGGAACGTGATCCTCATCACCGCGGGTCTGATCACGGCCGTGATGGGCGCGTTCTTCGCGATCCAGCAGAACGACCTCAAACGCCTGGCGGCCTTCTCCACGGTCAGCCAGTTGGGTCTGCTGGTGGCGGTGATCGGTGTGGGAACCCCGGAGGCCTTGGTCGCCGCGTCGGTGCACACCGTGGCGCACGCGCTGTTCAAGTCGGCCCTGTTCATGGTGGTCGGCCTGGTGGACATACAGACGGGCACCCGTGACCTGCGCAAGTTGGGAGGTTTGGGGCGCCGGATGCCCATCACCGCCATCGTGGCCACGCTGTCGGCCCTGTCGATGGCGGGCATCCCACCCTTGCTCGGCTTCATCAGCAAGGAGAACCTGTTCGAGTCCTTCCTGCACGCCCCCGGTCCGGCCTGGTTCGGTCCACTGGCCGGTGTGGTGGCGGTCTGCGCCTCCGTGTTCACCTTCGCCTACTCCTTCCGGTTCGTCTACCGCACCTTCTTCGGTGACTCGCGAAGCCAGGAGGGCACGAAGGAGGCCGGCGCGCGGGAGGCCCGGATCAGCTTCTGGACACCGGCGATCATCGCCGCCTTCGGTGGTGTGCTGCTCGGTCTGACCGTCCCGGTACTGGATCCTCTGGTCAACGGGGTCGCGGCCGACACCACGCATCAAGCGGCCGACGCACACCTGGTGCTGTGGCACGGTTTCAACGTCGCGTTGCTCATGTCGATGGCGGCGATCGGCTTCGGCGCCCTGGTGGCCTGGCGTTCCCGGGTCGGCGATTCGCTGGCCGGACGCGACTTCGTCCCGGTCTCCGGGGTGGGAGTCTTCGAGTCGCTGTACGAGGGCGTCATCCGGTGGGGCAGGCGTACCGGCGATCTCACCCGAACGGATTCACCGGCCTTCCACCTGGGCGTCCCGATGGTCATGGTCATCTCCTTGGCCACGGTCGGGGTGGTCATCGGCCTGGACCTGCCCGCCCCGGCCGGCCAGACCTCGCTGGGGCTGGACTGGGTGCTCGTGGGCCTGATGGCGATCGCCGTGCTGGCCGCGACCATCACCCGTTCCCGCATGGCCGGGCTGGCCCTGGTCGGTGTCGCCGGGTTCACCGTCGCGCTGTGGCTGTTCTTCCTCGGTGCCTTCGACGTGGCCCTCACCCAGTTCCTGGTGGAGATCCTCACCGTGGTCGTCGCGGTCCTGGTGCTGCGTCGGCTGCCCAGGCGGTTCCATCCGGTCAAGGCCGGACGCAAGGCCCTGACCGCGGCGATCGCGATCGTCTCGGGCTTGAGCGCCGGTGTGGCGGCCTATGCCCTGACCGGACGCCGGGAACTGTCACCCGCGGCGGAGTACTTCCTGGAGAACGCTCCCGCCGACACCGGCGGCACCAACGTCGTCAACACCATCCTGGTGGACTACCGGGCCCTGGACACCTTCGGTGAACTGGTCGTGCTGGGCGTGGCCGGCCTCATCATCATCGCGGTGCTGCGCTCGGGCGGTCTGCTTCCGGTGCACGATTCGCGCCAGGTGGTGGTCTCCCGCACCAACGCCGCGTTCCCGGCCGAGGACAACACGGTGCTCATGCGGACGGTGGGCCGTTACCTCATGCCGCTGCTGGTGGTGTGGTCGCTGTACCTGTTGTTCCGTGGACACAACGAACCCGGGGGCGGTTTCATCGCCGGTCTCGTGGGTGGTTCGGCCTTCGCCCTGCTCTATCTGGCCGCCCCCAGTGACCAACGGGCGCGGATCCGGTTGGCCTACCCGGCGATCATCGGTGTGGGTGTGCTGGTCGCGGCCTTCTCCGGCGTCCTGGGGTTCGTCGACGGCTCCTTCCTCAGGCCCCTGCACGCCGACATCCCGCTGGCCTGGGGTGGTTACTTCCACTTCACCACGGCCTTCGTCTTCGACATCGGTGTCTACCTGGCCGTCGTCGGGGTGTTGCTCACCGCCCTCAACGAACTCGGACTGGAACGGGACCCGGGCCAAGCCGAGAGTGCCCAGGGGAGTTCGGCCCGGAGTGATTCCAAGACCACGTCCGAGGCCGGCGACACCACCGCCACCCTGAACGGTTCCACTACCGGAGGTAAGCGATGACCCTCGCCATCACCATCGCGATCCTGGTCGCGGGGGGCGTCTACCTGATGCTCCAACGTGGCATGGTCCGTATCGTCCTGGGCCTTCTCTTGGTGGGGCACGCCGTGAACCTGCTGTTGATGTCGGCGGGTGGCGTGTCCCGCCGGGATCAACCCCTGCTCCAGTTCGGCTGGGGCTCGGAAACGGCCGACCCGTTGCCCCAGGCCTTCGTGCTGACCGCGATCGTCATCGCTTTCTCGATCGCGATCTACATGCTCACCCTCGCCGCCTCCGGCAGCGACGACGACACCGAGGACGCCTCATGAACGCCGCGCTGCTCCCCCTCTTCGTCGTGGTCCCTTTGACGGCGGCCGGGCTGCTGACCTTCGTTCAGGGGCCCCGCTGGCTTCGACGCACTCTGTTCCTCGGCCCCAGCGCCGCCGGGACGCTCGGCGGTGCCGGACTGATCTGGCTCACCCGTGACGGCACGGTGTTCGCGCACAACGTGGGGTTGTGGCAGAACGGAATCGCCATCCCGTTCGTCGCGGACGTGTTCAGTGCGTTGATGCTGTGGACCACCGCGTTGCTGGCTTTGGTGTGCTCACTGTTCGCAGTGGCCACCGGAGACGACGAGCGCACCTTCTTTCCCGCCCTGGTCCTGGTGCTCACCGCGGGGGTGGCCGGCGCCCTGCTCACCGGTGACCTGTTCAACATGTTCGTGTTCATCGAGGTCATGCTGTTGCCCTCGTACGGACTGCTGGCGATGTTGGGCGCCCTGGGTCGGTTGAAGGCCGGTCGGATCTACGTCACCGTCAACCTGTTGACCTCGACGATCTTCTTGGCCGGCGTGGCACTGGTCTACGCCTCCGCCGGGACCGTGCACCTGGGTGAACTCGCCGGAGCCGCCCAGGAATCACCGGCGGTGGCGCTCGGTATGGGCGTGGTCATCCTCGCGTTGGCGATCAAGGCCGCGGTGGTACCGGTACACGGCTGGTTGGCCCGGACCTACCCGTTCACCTCACCCGCCATCACCGCCCTGTTCTCCGGGCTGCACACCAAGGTGGCCATCTACGCCATCTACCGTCTGTACGCACTGGTCTTCGACGGGGACTCACGGTTCTTGTGGATCGGCGTGGTGGCCTTCACCCTCACCATGCTCATCGGTGTCATGGGGGCCGTGGGGGAGAACACCACCCGTTCCATCCTGGTCTTCCACATGATCAGCCAGATCGGCTACATCCTGCTGGGCGTGGCCCTGTTCACCGAGATCGGGCTCATGGCCGGGATCTTCTACCTGATCCACCACATGATCGTGAAGGCTTCACTGTTCCTGTCCACCGGCGCCATCGAACACACCCACGGCACCGGTGCCCTGGACCGGCTCGGCGGCATCGCCAAACGAGAACCCTTGCTGGGATTGGTGTTCATGGGCGCCGCTCTCTCCTTGGCCGGACTGCCGCCCTTCTCCGGGTTCGTCGCCAAACTCACCCTGGTGATCGCCGCGGTGGACGACGCACAGTGGACCGCCGCGGCGGTGATGATCGTGGTCAGCCTCATCACCCTGATGTCCATGCTGAAGATCTGGGGCGGGGTCTTCTGGGGCAAGGGGCCCAAGAGCGGCCTGGACGAAGAGGCGCCCACCGCCGCCGCCGGATCCACCGAGTCCTCCGAGGCCGCCGGGGCCAGGGAACCCACCGCGAGCACGGCGATACTGACCCGGCCCAAGGTCAAGACGTCCCTGATCGTTCCGGGGCTGATCCTGACCACGATCACCCTGGGCTTCGGTCTGGGAGCGCACGTCCTGTTGGAACTGAGCGCACAGGCCGCCGCCAATCTCATGGACACGTCCACCTACGTCGAGGCGGTGCTGGGGCGATGACCTATCTGACATGGGCACTTCGGGTGCTCTGGTTCCCCTTCTACGCGGGCGCCGAGATCACCAAGACCTCCTTCCAAGTGATGTGGGACATCGTCACACCGGGAAGTTCGTCGACACCGGCCTTCGTCGAGGTACCCATCCGGTGCCGTACCGACTTCGAGGTGACGATGCTGGCCAACCTGATCTCCCTGACCCCGGGGACGGTCACGGTGGCCGTACGACACGACCCTCCCACCCTGTGGGTGCACGGGTTGTACGTGAAGGACCATGACTCCTTCCGCGAGGACGTCAGCGCCATGGAGGACCGCATCCTGGCGGTCACCCGACCCTCCGGGGCGCTGGAGGACACTGTCGACGAGGTGGGACGGCGCTGATGAACTTCATCGACATCGGTATCGCCGCGATCGTGCTGGCCATGGCCATCGCCACGTACCGCATCCTGATCGGCCCCTCCGCGGCCGACCGAGGAGCCGCCTCCGACGTGGTCTTCTTCGGCTTCGTCGGCCTGGTCGCCATGTTGGGCTTTCGCCTGGACACCGAACTGGTCGTGGACATCGTGCTGGTGTGTTCGCTCATCGGCTTCCTGGCCGCCCTTTCCCTGGCCCGACTGATCACCGGAGGTAAACGATGAGCCTGCTGTACACGCTCGGGGTCATCAGCATGATCGCCGGAGCCGTGGTGTTCCTCATCGGGGCGATCGGACTGATCCGGCTCCCAGACTTCTACTCCAGGCTGAGCGGAGTCACCATCGCCGGAGCCCTGGGAACCGCGTTGCTCCTCTTGGGGCTCTTGCTGCACTACCCGACGGTGGGCAACGCGCTCAAGATCGGTCTGGCCTTGTTGATCCAGTTGTCGACCGCCGCGGTGGGAGGCAACGCCATCGTCCGTGCCGGCTACCTGACCGGGGTGAAGCCCACCGAGGGGACGAAGTTCGACGACCTGGCCACGACCGGCACCGAGAAACGGTCCTGACCTCCGAAGAGGAAGCGGGGTTCCGCCACCGGGAGGGTGGTGGGACCCCGTTCGCGTATGCGTGCGTATATCCGTATGGATACGGGATAAACATTCTCGCGCCATTCGTGGTGACCCCCACCTTCGGGGCGATCACCTTTCCCATCCTCAGGACCCGTTGTTAGGCTCCTGCTCAACACCCGCACCACACCTTGGGTATCGACCCATCCGCACCGGCGACGCCGCCCGGACCCGCTTCACACAGCGGACGGCGCCTTCTGGCCGCGCGTCCCCCCAGGTCGATCGCGAGGCCGGCGGTGGCCCCGAGCCGTCGCCACAGAAATCAAAGAAAACTCGAATAACCGCATAAAACACAAAAGTGACGGAATAACGCCACGGTCGCCCTCTCGACGCTGTGTCGACTCGAGGGCGACCAGGAATTGTGAAATGACGGTGACGTGGTACTTCTGATACTGCTTCTGGTCCTCGCCGCCGCCGTGTTCGTGACGTTCCCCCTCGACCGCTTCCTGGGACGCGGCTCGGGTTGGCCGCTCGCGCTGGTTCTCGTGGCTCTGACCGGTGTGGTCCTGGCCCAAGTACCACAGGTGCTCGGTGAAGGGCGCCCGATCGAGTTCGTCCGGCCCTGGCTACCCGAGCTCGGCGTCGAACTGCGCCTGCGCATGGACGGGATCGGCTGGCTGTTCACCTTGTTGGTCACGGGTATCGGCGCGCTCATCCTGGCCTACTCCACCCGCTACTTCCCTCCCGGGCCACGGCTGGGTTTCTACGCCCTGATGACCCTTTTCGCGTTCGCGATGACGGGGCTGGTGCTGGCCGACGACGTCGTGCTCCTCTACGTGTTCTGGGAGCTCACGACCATCGCCTCCTTCTACTTGATCGGCCTTTCCGGCCCCTCGGGCAGCCGTCCGGCGATCCGCACGTTCCTGCTCACCGTGGTGGGCGGACTCGCCCTGATGACCGCGGTGGTGCTGATGGCACTGCGTGTGGGCACCACCCGACTGAGCGAGATCCTCACCGACCCCGTGTGGGCGCAAGACCCCGTGTTCGCCTCGGCGGTGGCCGCCCTGGTGATCCTGGCGGCTTTCACCAAGTCGGCGCAGTTCCCCTTCCACTACTGGCTGCCGGACGC
>NZ_ANBD01000192.1 GCF_000341005.1 Nocardiopsis alkaliphila YIM 80379
GCGGGATTCAACTCCTCCACCAACAAATCGAACGGCATCTCCTGATGGCCGAAGGCCTCCAGATCGGCCTCACGCACCCCGGTCAACAGATCAGTGAACGACCCTTCTTGGTCCACTCTCGTCCGCAGCACCAGAGAATTGACGAAGAACCCGACCAGCCCCTCCAGGTCCTCCTCTTCACGCCCGGCCACCGGGGTGCCCAGCACGACGTCCTCACCCCCACCGGCCTTGGACAACGCCACCGCCACAGCGGCCTGCACCACCATCAACAACGTGCAACCCGACCTCCGCGCCGTCGCGAGAACACGCTCATGCGTACGAGCGTCCAGATCGAACCGCACCACACCGCCCACACCCGAGGGCTCCCCCGGACGAGCCCGGTCCAAAGGCAAGGACGAAACCTCGGGAACACCCTCCAGAGCCGAACGCCAGAACCGGAGATGACCGGTCAAAAGACTTTCCGGGTCCTCGGCGTCACCGAACAGGTCCCTTTGCCAGAGGGCGTAGTCGGCGTACTGCACCGGCAACGGCTCCCAAACCGGAGCCCCACCCTCCACACGCGCCTCATAGGCCGCGCGCAGATCCTCCAACAACACACCCTCGGACCAACCATCGGTCGCGATGTGATGCACCAACACCACTAGCACCGTCTCGCCGGCATCGGTCACCCACAACCGCACCCGCACCGGAGCATCCACTGACAAATCAAAGACCGAACGCGAGAACTCCCCCACCAAAACATCCACTTCAGCGGCGGAACACACCCCACGCTCCACCACCGGCGCACCCTCCACCGGATCCATGACCCGCTGGAACGGCTCACCATCCAACTCCCCGAACACGGTCCGCAGCACCTCATGGCGCTCGACCACATCACCCACCGCCGACACCAAGGCATCCACGTCCACACCCGCACCGAACCGCAACACCGTCGGCACGTTGTACGTCGCACTCGCACCCTCCAACCGATTCACGAACCACAACCGGCGCTGGGCAAAGGACAGGGGGATCACGGCTACTCCTTGGGAAGGTGATGGCGACACTCGCCGGTGTTGGAGGGGGGTGAGGCCGCGGAAGCGGCGTGGAGAGGGGCACTGCCAGGGCGGGAGCGCCCGGTCGGGTGGCCGTCCCGCCTTCCATGGGCCGACCACCCTTCATCGATCGGTGTGAGCGAGGGTTCGCGCACCACCGAACAGGGCATCCGGTCAGGCCTGAGCATCGATGGCCTCGGCCAGACCGCGCAGTCGAGGATTCTCGTAGACCGTTTTGAGAGGAATCTTCACGCCCAGTCGCGCCTTGACCTGCGAGACCAGCTTGATGGCCAGAAGGGAGTGGCCCCCCAGACGGAAGAAATCGTCCTCCGCGCTGATGGCCGCCACTCCGAGGACCTTCGACCAGACCTCGGCGATCAGCTGTTCGGTCGGGCTCAGATCCATATCGGACGCCATGTCGTCGGTCGGAACCGTCGGGGCGGGGTCCGGTAGCGCGGCACGGTCGAGCTTGCCGTTGGGGGTCCGGGGGAAGGCGTCGAGTTCGATGTAGGAGGCGGGCTCCATGTACCCCGGCAGTTCGGCGGAGGCGAGGTCACGCAACCGCGCTTGGTCCACTTCCCCATGGGCCCTGAAGTAGGCGACCAGGGCGGGACCACCCGCGGTCTCCCTGACGTCCACCACGACCTCCGCCACGGCGTGGTCGGAGCCGAGCACCTTCTCGATCTCTCCGGGCTCGATACGGAACCCACGTAGCTTGACCTGCCGGTCCCCACGCCCGAGATACTCCAAGAGGCCGTTCTCACGGAGCCGGGCGAGGTCGCCGGTGCGGTACATGCGCCCCCCACTACCGGAGACGATGTCGGGAAGGAACCTGTCCGCGGTCAGGACGGGCGCGTTGCGGTAGCCGCGTGCCACTCGAGGGCCGGACAGGTAGATCTCTCCTGTCTCCCCGGGAACCACCGCCCGCAGGTCCTCGTCGAGCAGGTGCAACTCCAGGCCCGGAAGGACGGTGCCGATGTGGGGCTCCTGAGCGGAGTCGATCCACCCGGCCGTGGCGTCCACGGTGCACTCGGTCGGCCCGTACAAGTTGACCGCGCGGACCATCCCACGTTCCACCAGGCCACTGATCCGCTGCCAAAGTGGCGGACTGATCGGTTCACCGCCGATGAGCATCGTGAGCGGCCCCGCGGGTCGGTCGACGCTCAGCTTCTCCTCCAGGTGCTCGAGCAGGAGGTCGGCGTGGGAGGGGGTGACGTCGATGGCGGTGAGGGCCTGACCGATGATGAGCTCGGTCATGAGGGAGGGATCGGATCGTGTGTGCTCGTCGAGAAGGACCAGAGTGTCTCCGCGACACAGACGGACCCACTGCTGTACCGACGCATCGAACGAGGGTGAGGCGTTCCAACCGACCCTGCCCCCTTCGGGCCCGGCGATGTGCTCGGACTCCAGGGCGGCCAGGAGCTCCGAAACCGAGCCGCGTGATACCTCGACGCCCTTGGGGCGACCGGTGGAGCCGGAAGTGTAGATCACATAGGCCAGGTCGCCGGGACGGACCGCGGCGGGTAGGAAGGGGATGGTGTCCTGCGCACCCTGGCCGACCATGAAGGCACAGGTGGCCAAAGTGGAGACCGATTCCGTGTCGCACACGTGGTCGCCCCGCCCACCCCGCTCGCAGGCGACGATGATCAGGTCGGCCGCTGCGCTCTCCATGAGGTACCTGCGCCGCTGTCGGGGTAGCGCGGGATCGACCGGGAGGTAGGCGGCGCCCGCTGCCAAAGCGCCGATGAGGCCGATGACCAGTTCCGCGCCCCTGGACAGGTGCAGGGCGATCAGGCTCTCCCTGCCGAGGCCGCGGTCGGCGAGCAGACGGGAGAGTCGTCCCGCCGCGGCGCGCAGCTCGTCGAAGGTGATCTCGGTTGAGCCCTCGATGACGGCTTGGCGCTCACCAGGAACCTCGGCCAGACGATCGAGCAGGTCCCGGGTGGTGGTCTGTGAGGGAGCCGTAAGGCTCGTGGTCCGCGTGCTCACTGGTGCTTTCCGTTCTCGCTCGCCGTGGTGGAGGGGCCGGCCGTGGGAGCACAGTCCGCCAGGGGGATCGGGTCGCCCATGGCGACGAGGATCTTCCGGTCGCCTTCGAAGGCCTCCCGGCCGTGCGCGTTCAGGATGTTGTCCACCATCAGTAGGTCGCCGACCTGGTAGGTCTCGCGACGGGTGGCCTTCGTGTACGCGTCGTTGAGAAGGTCCGCCTCTTCTCGTGTCAGTGGGGTGCCGTCTCCAACGAAGGTCTCAAAGGGCAGGCCGTCCTCGCCGTAGGTCTCCAAGAGCACGTCCCGGACGTCCTCGTCCAGGGACCAGCGGCTCCAGAAGGCCGCGTGGTTGAACCAGACCTGCTCGCCGGTACCGGGGTGGGTGATGATCGCCGACCGACGCTGCCGGGTGCGCAGCGTCTCCTCGTCCAGCCACTCGCAGCCGATGACGTTCTCCGAGCAGTAGGCCTCGACCTCGGCCGGCTCTTCGGTGGCGAAGCTGGTCTGCCAAGGCAGGCCCGCCAGCGCGGAATAGTTGCGCACCAGGAGCCATCCATGTTCCTCGAAGCGGCGGCGCAGGTCCTCCGGAATCATCGCGAGGACCTCCCGCATGTCCCCCACCGTGGTGGCGCCGCCCTTCTCTGGGGCGGTGACACAGCAGAACAGGAGAGTGCCTGGGAAGTCGAGCGTGTAACTGTTCTCGTTGTGCAATCGGATCGGCTGGATCGCGGGGAGATCGGTGGAGGAGAAGACCCCGCCGCCGAAGTCGGTGCGCGGTGTGGCCTTCTCCTTGTAGGCGGCGGGCCGGGGAAGCAGTACGTCACGAACACGCGCGAAGGCCTCGGCGTCGGTCACGGGCAGGCCGCGGACGAGGACGCTTCCGCTGGCGGTCATCTCGGCGATGACGGCGTCCTTCTCGGCTTCCAGGCGCGCGAGCCCTTCCTCCAGGTCCCGGACGTCCGGAATCTCGATGATGGAGGGCTTTCCGGTCTCTCGGGTGAGGGTGATCTGTTGAGCTGCGGTCATCATTGCTACTCCAATTCTCATAAAAGTCGTCTCATCTCGAACGTTCGGCAAATGGACGGGCAGGAGATCAAGAGATCCGAAGAGGCATAACAGAGGTGACCATCGAATTCACGATTGACATGAAACGGTCCATGTTCTCGACCGACTCGTCGAAGTAGAAATGGCCTCCAGGAATGGTCTCGACCTGGGACTCACCCTCGGTGACCTCACGCCAGGAGACGAGGTCCAGGACCGGGACGATCGGGTCGGACTCCCCGCCCACGATGGTGATGGGGCAGCTGAGCGTGCGGACCGCGTCGGGGCTGCGATAGACGTCGTCGATGGCGAAGTCGGCCCGGATCGAGGGCAGGATGATCTCCCACATCTCGGGCTCGTCGAGGATCTCGTTGTCGGTACCACCCCGGTTCTTGATCGCCTCGACCAATTCCTCGTCGGAGAGTGTCTGTGGCATTACCGGTGCCGGGTTGGGCAGATAGGGAGCGCGGCATGCGGAGCCGATGAGCGCCAGTGGGGGGCGCCCGAGTTCGGTCAGGCCGCGAGCGACCTCGTAGGCCACCAAGGTCCCCATGCTGTGTCCCATGATCACCGGTGCGAAGGGCTGCTCAGCGAGGAAAGAGATGACGGGAGCGGCCAGCTCACCGATGTTCTCCGCGAGGTCGTCGGTGAAACGTGATCCGCGTCCCGGATATTGGGCGATCAAGAGCCCTGTTTGCGCGGGCAGGTTCGGTTCCCACTGGGCGTAGTAGTGGGCATTGCCTCCAGCGTGGGGGAGCACCACGAGCGCGGGCCCATCAGGGACCGGACTCTTCCTGATCTCCCATAGCGCGTCGCTTGCGTCCAGATCGTTCGCCAATTCCTTCATTCCCTTCGACTTCATTTCGCGAAATACTCGCGAGGGAGCGAATTCTGGGACGAGGACTCGGCTTTCGCGATCCCTTGCCCCACTCCAAATATCTGATATTGAAAAACTAACCTCGCCTTGTCCGAGGAAAGGGCAGGAAGGAACGGCAAAGCGGCGGCAGTTTCGAACCCCGCGCCTCCTGCCTCAGGCCGGGCGGCGACGAAACGACGGAACGGCCGACACCCATCGGGGTATCGGCCGTTCCGTCAAGGAGACTCGAGACGTGGTCAGCCGCCCATCTCGACCCCAGCGCTGGTACGCCTGCGCAAGGCGGGTCGGCGCTTCGGTGTGGGAGCACTCTCCAGGCGCTCGGCCATACGGGCCACCGTGGGCGCTCGGAAAACGTCCTCCAGGGTGACCCGAGCCCTCATGACGGCGCGGATTCTGCCGATCAGCCGCGTGGCCAACAACGAGTGCCC
>NZ_ANBD01000193.1 GCF_000341005.1 Nocardiopsis alkaliphila YIM 80379
CTGATAGGGGGACGAATCCCGTCTGTTGCGGGATTCGTCCCCCTCACGAAAGAGGTATGGGCTGGTCAAACGCGGTGGCCACCCCTCCTTCTCGGTGGCGTTGTGTCTCGCCCATCGTGTGCGCTGACCTGCGTTTTTCTCCGTTCCACCCCACGCATCTCGCATCAGATGCGAGAATCCCGCATCAGATGCGAGGAGGTCTTTCGGGTGAAACGGGTGGCTATCGAAGGCGCTGCGCACCTGGTCCTCACCGAGGGCGTGGTGCCGCTGCACCCGGCCGAGGCGGTGTTCGAGGCGATGCTCACCGGGTGGCGGCGCCAGCAACTCAGCCGTCAGTTGGCCACGACGACCATCACAAGCCGACTGGGGCTGGTCCGCCGATTCGCCCAGTTCACCGGGACTTTTCCCTGGGACTGGACGCCCGGTGACGTCGAAGAATGGGCCACCGACCTGCGCTCGTCTCCTTCTGCTCTGGCCCATTCCACGACCCGCTCCTACCTCGCCCAGATCGCGATGTTCTGCGACTACCTCACCGACCCCCGTTACGGCTGGGCTGAGCACTGCGAACACCACTTCGGCACCCATCCGGTGCAGATCTGCCACGAGGGCAACATGCCAGCGCACGTCTCCGCCTATGAGGGCCGCCCCGAGGTGCGGGCGCTGACCCGAGCAGAGCTCCAGCAGTTCTTCGACTTCGCCGACGATCAGGTGATGAGGCTGAGGTCCTCAGGGCGCAAGGGGTGGCTGCCCGCCTTCCGAGACGCGACCCTGTTCAAGGTCATCTACGGCTGGGGCCTGCGTCGGCGTGAGGCCGCCAAACTCGACCTGGCCGACTTCTCGCGCAACCCCAGAGCCCCCGAGTTCGGACGCTACGGCGCCTGCTACGTGCGCTTCGGCAAGGCCGTCAAGGGATCGCCTCCGCGCAGGCGCACGGTGTTGACGGTCTGGGAGTGGGCCGCCGAGGCCCTGGCCGAGTACGTCGAGGAGATCCGCCCGCTGTTCGGTGTGGGACGGCGTCAGCTGCTGTGGCCCACCGAGCGCGACCACCGCATCAGCGGACGCCACATCGACCGCAGGTTCGCCGAATACCGCGACCAGATCGGGCTCCCCGAGGAACTGCATCCGCACTGCCTGCGGCACTCCTACATCACCCACCTGATCGAGGACGGAGCCGATCCCCACTTCGTCCAGCAACAGGTCGGGCACGCCTGGGGCTCCACAACCGCCATCTACACCCACACCAGCTCCGACTTCATGAACAATGCGCTCCAGGACCTGCTGAACGCCGGACTGCAAGGAGAGCACTGATGCGCACGGTCGGCTACCACTGGCACCTGCGCGAGCTGATGGCCCAACGCGGCATGTTCCACACCAGCGACTTGGTGCCGCACTTGGCCGAGCGCGGGATCGAGATGTCCTCGTCCCAAGTTCATCGACTGGTGTCCGGAGTTCCCGAGCGGCTGACCTTGAAGGTGTTCGCGGCGCTATGCGACATCCTCCAGATCGAGCCGGGGGAGCTGTTCGAGCCCTACGCGGTCGAGCGGTCTCGACGCAAGGTGGTGGGCATCGAGCCACCACCGGCCCCAAGTGGAGGGGAATCGCCTGCGCGTAGGCCCCGCCGGGCCAGGATCCTGCCGGAGGATCCGTGAGCGAGACCCGCTGCTCTGACTGTGGCCGACACCGGCGAATCGGCGGCTACCGTCCCGGCGGGGACGCGGTGTGCGGTAGCTGCTATCGCGCCTACAAGCCCAAGATCCGCTGTGAGGGGTGCGGCCGGATGGAGCCTCCAGCGGTCAGGGCCGGCGGCCGGTCGGGGAGCCCTCGGACGCTGTGCCGCCGCTGCTACCGCTCCGAACGCCCCCAGCGGCGATGTGACGGCTGCGGGCGGATGAGGGTGATCAACTCCGGCCGTTCCGGAAGCGGCGAACCCGCGCTGTGTGTGACCTGCTATGTCAAGGCCAGGCCGGAGACGGTCTGCCCGCAGTGCGGGCAGTGCTTCCAGGGCAGCGGAAGCAAGTTGTGCCCCGACTGTTATGAGCATCCGCGGCGGGTATGCGGGATCTGCGGACGCGAACGCCGGGTCGCCGTGAAGGCATCCGACTCCGGACCCGACATCTGCCCGACCTGCCACCAGGCACCGGAAGTGGACTGCTCGATCTGCTCCCAGCGGCTACGCGGGCGCCTGACCGGCAACGACGGCCGCCCGGCCTGTTTCGGCTGCATGCTCGCAGCCCGGGTCCAGGCCCTGCTCACCGGCCCCGAGGGGACCATCGCCCCGGAGCTGCTGGGAGTACGTGAGGCTCTCGTGGACACCGCCAACCCGCAGGCGGCCCTGTCGAACTTCGGGCGCAGCCCAGCACACAAGCTGCTGAAGGGCATCGCGTCGGGAGAACTCCCACTGGCCCATGCCACGCTGGACGGCCAGGAGCAGGGCTACTCGATCCGCTGCCTGCGCGACCTGCTCGTGGCGACCGGCGCTCTTCAAGCCCGCGACGAGCCCATGGCCCGTCTTGAAGCCTTCGCCAAGGCCACCGCTGAGAACGCCCACCCCGGCGATCGGAACGTGCTGTCACTGTTCGCCAGGACCCACCGTCTGCGGCGTCTTCGCCGACGCTACGACGGCGGAGAGATCCCTCCGAACGTGGTCTACAACGCCCGCGGCGAGCTCGGCACCGCGGCACGGTTCCTGTCCTGGCTGCGCTCTCGCGGACGCGACCGCTCGACATGCAACCAGGCCGACGTCGATACCTGGCTCTCGATCAGCTCGACCAACGCCCAGCACACCACCGGGTTCCTGAACTGGGCGATCAAGCACCGGCACATGCCGGACCTGGTCGTCCCCCTGCCCATGCGGAGCTTCCCCAACCGGTTCGCCCCCGAGGACCAGCGTTGGACGCTGGCCAAGCGCCTGCACACCGACACGGGCCTTGACCTGGTCGATCGCGTTGTGGGCTCGCTGGTGCTGCTCTATGCCCAGCCCGTTTCACGGATAGCGGCTCTGACCTGTGATCAGGTCGTCCTCGGCGACGGCAAGGTCGGCCTGCGGCTGGGCCACACCGACCTCGACCTGATCGAGCCCTTGGCCCGGCTCGTCACCCGGCTCCCCGCGTTGCGCGACGGTCTCCCTGCTTCTCCTGCGGGGCAGAGCCCCTGGCTGTTCCCCGGACGCCTTCCCGGGCGACCGTTGCACCCGGCCACGCTCTCCCGCCGTCTCAACGCCCTCGGCATCGATCCCCGTGTCACCCGCAATGGCGCTCTGATGAGCTACGCCCGTGAGCTTCCGCCTCCGGTCCTGGGGCGTCTGCTCGGGTTCTCGCCTGGCACGGCAGAGCAGTGGGCGCAGATCGCCGGCGGAAAGTGGGCTCGCTACCGTCCGCCCACCCGGTGAACGTTTCCTGAGTGCGAAGTCCCACGCCGTGACCGGCCGTCGTCATGCCCTCGGATCAGGAAGAATTCGCCCAGGTTGAAAAAGACGCTCCGCCACTATAGG
>NZ_ANBD01000194.1 GCF_000341005.1 Nocardiopsis alkaliphila YIM 80379
GATCTGCGTTTGTGGATGGTGGGACCGTGGTCGAGGCTGCACGAGGGCCGTCGTGCGCCCTTGGACGAGGAGTCGCTGGACCTCCGATTGGTTCAGGAGAGCTTCCGGGGTGATCCACGGGTGCGGTTCGTGGAATCGGTTCCTCGGATCGACGCGCGGGTGCCGTTTCGCCTGTACCCGTCGGCGGGGCCGATCCTGACCGACACGGCCGTGGCCGACCTGATCAAGGAGATCGATCGGCGGGAGGCCGGGTTGTTGTGTGCGCCGCTTCCCGGAGCGCTCCGTGCGGGCGAAGGTGTGTTGCGTCTGGAACGGACCTGCGCCTACGCCCGGGCCCGGCACCTGGTCCCTCAGGCCCGGGGCAAGGAACTGGACCGTGTGGTGGAGCAGACCCACGGAACCCACTGGATGCCCGGGGAGGGCTTCGTCGCCGCGCCAGAAGGGGACGAGGACGCCTCACCGGCCCGTCCGGAGGTGCTCCAACGGCGGTTGGACAAGGCCCTGACCGAGGTCGACCGGTTGCGGGCGCGTGCCCAGCGGGCCGAACGCAAGCTGCGCTGGTTCACCCCCGGGCTGGTTCGCAGGGTCCTGCGCCGCATCGCGCGCTGAAACGTTCCCAGGTGGGCCACGGATGACGACACCGTGGCTCACTTCAGATATTTCCAGGAAGGCGACACACCCACCCACGAAAGTTACTTAAAGTGGGCAATGTGACACTCTGGGTGTGTCCCGTTTCGGCGGGTGTCCTTTTCGCCCAGCACGCCCGAGGTTGCCCGATGATCACCTCAGTCGTCCGTCAGGCGCTGCACATCCGCGGTGAGGAACCCGCGATCCTGTGCCACACCGGAGAACACACCACGACCCGGCGCGCGCTCGCCGCCCTGCGGCTGCGCCCCGATGACCGACTCGTCGACCTGGACGCTCACTGCTCGGGCGATCCGATGGAAGTCCTCGAGGCCGACGGCGAGCGGTCCATCGTCACCGCCGGCCTGGTCGTCATCGTGGCCGCCAGCCTCACCGACCTGCGGAGGGTCTTGACCACCGCCACCGCCCTGCCGCGCACCGTGCACCTGCTCGTGGCGGTCGTGGACACTCCGGCCCACCAGGGGCCACTGCTTCCCGCGCCGCCCGGTATCGACGAGTGGAACGCCCTCCTCGAAGCCCGGGTGCGCCGTCTGGGTAAACGGGGCTGGATCTGTGAACTGTTCTTTCCCGACTCCGTCGAGACCGCTCTGGCGCTCGACTGCGTTCTGCACGGAGCACGTGGGGGACGACGTGGCCGCCGTTCGGTCCCTTTGACCGCCGTCCACGGAGTCCAAGGGGCCCTGTGGCGTCCCGGTGACATCGCCTCCACGGGGGTGAGCGCCACCGGTCCCGTTCCCCTGCGCCGGGTCTCGCCCGTGGCCGATATGGTCCTGCGCACTGGGGAGGGGGATCTTCCCCCTTGGGAGGACCCCGTCGTTCCGCACCTGGACGTGGCCACCACCGCAGCGCACTCTTGGTCCTCGATCACTTCACAGGTCCCACACCAGGTCGTGGCCGCGGACCAGCACCTGGTGCCGCCCATCGACGAGTACACCGTCAACCCGATCGGTTTCACCAAGAAGGCCGACGGCCCCATGGGCGACCTCACCGCACACGGCGACCGAGCCTCTCTCGTCCAAGGAAGAAAGGTCCTGTTCACGGTGCCAGAGGACGGCACCGTCACCGACCTGGACATCGGGCGGGCACGCTATCTGCGCGGAGTCCGGGTGGACTGGTCCGGGCACTCCGGGCCGCTCACCGCAGTACGCACCGTCGCCTCATTGGCCGCCTCCGGGGTGCCCCTGGTGAGCGGACCGGTTCCGGGTTGGGCCGCGAACCTGGGGCCCGACCTGGTCGATCTGCTCACCTCGGTGGAGGAAGAGGAGTTGGCGGATCCGCTCACCCGTGAGGAGCACAGCGTCCGTCTGCGGCGAGCCGCCCTGGGTACTCATTCCACGTCGGTCCGCTGGCGGGCCCTGGCCGCGCGCGCCGGGGTGCCCGTCCCACCGGAGCCCTTGGTCACGGTCATGCTCTGTACCCGCCGACCGGAGCTGATCGGCTTCGCGCTCGCCCAGGTCGCCCGGCAACGAGGAGTGCGCTTCGAACTGGTACTGGCCCTCCACGGGTTCACCGCAGATCTGCCCGAGGTGCGATCGGCCCTGAGAGATTTCACGGCCAGAGGACTCCACGTCGCGGTTCACGAGGCCCCGGCCGACCAGGTGTTCGGCGCGGTCCTCAACGACGCCGTCGATCGCGCCTGCGGAACCGTCATCGCCAAGTGGGACGACGACGACTGGTACGGCCCCGACCACCTCGCCGACATGCTCATGGCCCGGCGGTACGCCTCGGCCGACCTCGTCGGGATCACGCAGGACCTGGTCTACCTACAGGAACTGGACCTGACGGTGTGGCGCAGTTACCAGACGGAGAAGCCCTCCCCGGACGTGGTGGGCAGCACGATCGTCATCGATCGTTCCGTACTCGTGGACATCGGTGGGTTCCGACCATTGCCACGGGCGATCGACAGCCAGTTGTTGCTGGCCGTGCGCCGTTCCGGGGGGCGCATCTATCGCACTCACGGATTGGGGTACCTGCTGCGGCGTGCGGGGGAGGGCCACACCTGGAGCGCCGACATGGGGTACTTCCTGCGCCGTAACAGCCGGCAATGGTCCGGGTGGCGTCCCAGCGCGCTGTTGGAAGGCGCTCCCGAGCCGCTGGGAGGACCGAACAGGACAAAGGAGCCGGTCCGCTCCGGCTCCGTAGGTCCGGGCCGGCTCGACGTTCCCGGAACCACGGACTCATCGACCAGCATGGGAGGTCACCGTTGACCACCGCCGACAACACCTCTGCGTACAAGAACGAGGGTCCCAGCCCGCTGACCGAGAACATCTCCTTGACCGGGGCCGTTCCACGACAGGGCCGACCCGGCGCACAACCTCGAATCCATCGTAATGACTACGCCGTGTTGTCGGTTCCGGCTTTGGGGGAGTGGAC
>NZ_ANBD01000195.1 GCF_000341005.1 Nocardiopsis alkaliphila YIM 80379
CCTCCCGAAGGAAACAGCAGCATCCAGCGTGGTTAGCATCAAAAGCCTCGGTATGGGACGCTCGTGCACGGGTACGGGAATATCAACCCGTTATCCATCGACTACGCCTGTCGGCCTCGCCTTAGGTCCAGACTCACCCTGGGCGGATTAACCTGCCCCAGGAACCCTTAGTCAATCGGCGGCAACGTTTCTCACGTTGCTTTCGCTACTCATGCCTGCATTCTCACTCGCACACCCTCCACCACACGATCACTCGGCGGCTTCACCGGACGCACGACGCTCCCCTACCAACCCAAGAACAAATCTCAGGCTTCACAGCTTCGGCGGTGTACTTCAGCCCCGCTACATTATCGGCGCAGAACCACTTGACCAGTGAGCTATTACGCACTCTTTAAAGGATGGCTGCTTCTAAGCCAACCTCCTGGTTGTCTGGGCAACTCCACAACCTTTACCACTTAGCACACGCTTAGGGGCCTTAGCTGATGATCTGGGCTGTTTCCCTCTCGACTACGAAGCTTATCCCCCGCAGTCTCACTGCCACGCTTCACTTCACCGGCATTCGGAGTTTGTCTGACGTCAGTAACCTGGTCGGGCCCATCAGCCAAACAGTAGCTCTACCTCCAGCAAGAAACACGTGACGCTGCACCTAAATGCATTTCGGGGAGAACCAGCTATCACGGAGTTTGATTGGCCTTTCACCCCTACCCACACCTCATCCCCCAGATTTTCAACTCTGGTGGGTTCGGGCCTCCACGAGGTCTTACCCCCGCTTCACCCTGGACATGGGTAGATCACTCCGCTTCGGGTCCACAGCATGCGACTCAAATCGCCCTCTTCAGACTCGGTTTCCCTACGGCTACCCCACCCGGGTTAACCTCGCCACACACCATGACTCGCAGGCTCATTCTTCAAAAGGCACGCCATCACACCCCCGAAAGGATGCTCTGACGGCTTGACAGCACACGGTTTCAGGTACTATTTCACGACCCCTCACCGGGGCACTTTTCACCTTTCCCTCACGGTACTAGTGCACTATCGGTCATCAGGACGTATTTTGGCTTAGCAGGTGGTCCTGCCAGATTCACACGGAATTTCTCGGGCTCCGCGCTACTCGGGACAACACCAACACCTAACCGACGACTTCGTCTACGGGACTCTCACCCACTCCGGTACCGCTTCCCAACGGATTCAGCTAAAAGAGCCATCAGCGCTCCGGGCCGGCAGACCCGAACAGATGCATCCCACAACCCCGCACACGCAACGACTGCCGTCTATCACACGCGCACGGTTTAGCCTCTTCCCCGTTCGCTCACCACTACTGAGGGAATCACTCTTGTTTACTCTTCCTACGGGTACTGAGATGTTTCACTTCCCCGCGTCACCACCGACCACCCTATACATTCAGATGACGGCAACCCGACACAACTCGGGCTAGGTTTCCCCATTCGGACACCCACGGATCACAGCTCGGTTGACAGCTCCCCGTGGCCTATCGCGGCCTCCCACGTCCTTCATCGGCGCCTGATGCCAAGGCATCCACCGTGTGCCACATTCACTTGGCCACTACAGATAATTAGATGCTCGCGCACACTATTCACAAATCAAAACACCGACCACAAACCCCGATACCTCCAACCGCCCCGACCAGACAGCGAACCCGAAGGCCCACCCGAACCGATCCGACGGGAGTTCTCGAGGGTGGCAGCGGGAACCAACCCCACACAGGATTGCTTCCTCAGACACCCAACAGCGCGCCCCCTGATGCTTCTAGTCACCAGAGGCCAGGTTCGATTCCACTTCAGCCATTCCCCACCACCCCGCAGGGTGTGAGGTCCACTTTCGAGTCCGACCAACCAGAGAAAATGTTGGCCTAGCAAAGACTCCTTAGAAAGGAGGTGATCCAGCCGCACCTTCCGGTACGGCTACCTTGTTACGACTTCGTCCCAATCGCCAGCCCCACCTTCACTCATTCCCTCCCCGAAGGGTTAGGCCACAAGTTTCGGGTGTTGCCGACTTTCATGACGTGACGGGCGGTGTGTACAAGGCCCGGGAACGTATTCACCGCGGCGTTGCTGATCCGCGATTACTAGCGACTCCACCTTCATGGGGTCGAGTTGCAGACCCCAATCCGAACTGAGACCGGCTTTCAGGGATTCGCTCC
>NZ_ANBD01000196.1 GCF_000341005.1 Nocardiopsis alkaliphila YIM 80379
GACGCTGCAGGGTCTCGGCCATGTCCCGTTGCTGCTCGAAGAGCCGGTTGCTCTTGATCACCAAGGCGATGCGTCGGGCGATGTCGCTCAGTAGGAGGACCTCGGCTTCGTCGAAGGTGGACCGTGCTCCGGTACGGGCCACGGTCAACGCGCCGTAGAGACCTCTTCGGGTGTACATCGGCACCACCAACGCCGTGCCCTCACCCAGATGCTCGAACAGTTGCCGGTGAGCCTGGGCGAGTGACTCGTTCGATCCACCCTTGTGCCTTCCGGCGTCGAGCAGTACCGGCTCGAGGCTGTACAGGGCGTGGGCCAGCGCCGAACGGGAGGTCTGTGACAGGGGTGGCAGCGGACCCTTCAACGCCTCGGCCGTGTCGTCGTCATCGAGGGAGTGCACGGCCACGCGATGGATCTCGTCGCTGTCCCTTCCCTTGGGAAGGACGTCTATCACCGCCCAGTCACCCAGGTCCGGTACCAACAATCGGGCCAAGCGGTCCAACACCTCGTCGGTGTTCGGGGAGGAGATGAGTAGGACGGAGACCTCCGCCACCAGGCTCAGTCTTCCGGTGAGTTCCTCCAGCGCTGCCAGGTGTGCCGCGGTCTGTTCACTGGCGTCACGGTGCTTGCGGAAGTCGTGGAAGACGATGACGGCGCCTCCCGCTCCGTCCCCCTGCTGGAGTGGAGTGACCACCCAGATGATGGGTATGAGCGTGCCGTCACCGCGTAGGTAGAAGTGTTCGCTTCCCTCGGTCGGTCGGCCGGTGTCGAGCACGCTCAAGGCCGGACATTCCTGCCGGGGGACCTTGTTCCCGTTGGCGTCGCGGTGCAGCAGGTCGTGCAGGTCGGCGCCGAACAATTCCTCCTCGGACCGGTCGAGAAGTCGTTGCGAGTGGGGGTTGGACGCGATGATGCGGCCGGCGGAGTCGATGACGAACATCCCCGCGCCCACACTGTCGAACACCGCACGCAACAAAGTGGTCTCCAGCTCTTGGCCGGCGCCACTCATCGTCCTTCCCCCCGATTCTCATCTCCGTGGGGCGACGGGGTACCGGAACCCGGGTGGAGTGCTCGGCCCTTCCACCCTGAAGCGTTCCGCGGCGCCGGGCCCGCACCCGTCCGGATTCGCATCGGGTCGGTTCGAAGTATCTGCTCATGCAATGCGAGCACGCCAAGTCTCCTCAAGTGACTTTGGTCAAGGTCCTACAACTTGGTCAGGGTCCTACAGCGTGGTGCCCCATCCGGACTAAACGGAGTATCGCGCCACGACCAGCATGTTACGGTCACGGGGTGCTTTTGAGCCCGACCGTTGACAGCGACACTAGCCGTCGGACGGACCCGGCTGCACTTCCCCACACCCTCAGATAGGGTCTTTTCACCCCGGAAACGGCAGCTGAACGGGGTGGTCGCTCGGCCGGTCATCGCCGGCACACCCACTCCGGTGCGTAGGCGAAGTCACGTCGGCTTGGAGGTATCCCTGACCGGGCTGCCCTGGATCCTGACCCCGGGAGCCCTCCGGTTGGGGGTGGCGGGGCTGTGCGCGTGTTGTGGGGGCGCCACGTCGTCTTCGGCTCTGCCCTCTCCCAGGGTGGGAAGGCGTAGGGCCAGCAGGGCGACGTCGTCACCCCTGGGGTCGATGCGCGCGAGGAGTTCGTCCAAGAAGTCCTCCAGGTCATGGCCGACCAGTTCCGAGGCGTGACGACGCAGGTCGTCCAAACCGGTGTCGAGGTGTTGGTGACGGTTCTCGACCAGACCGTCGGTGTAGAGCAGCAGTGTGGAGCGTTCGGGGAGTTCCTCGTG
>NZ_ANBD01000197.1 GCF_000341005.1 Nocardiopsis alkaliphila YIM 80379
GTCGTGCGCGTGGACGACCTGCGGGTGACGTTCCCGACGATGGACGGCGACGTCCACGCCGTGAAGGGACTCTCCTTCGAGGTGCCCGCCGGCGGCGCTTTGGGCATCGTGGGTGAATCGGGTTCGGGTAAGAGCGTGACCTCGCTGGCCCTGATGGGCCTGCACCGGGGCAGCCGCGCCCGGATCAGCGGGGGGATCGAGGTGGCCGGGCAGAACGTGGTGACCGCGAGCGACAAGAGACTGCGTCAGATGCGCGGCAACGACATCGCGATGGTCTTCCAGGACCCGATGCAGTCGCTGCACCCGCAGTACACCATCGGCAACCAGCTCATCGAGGCCTACCGGGTGCACAACCCCAAGGCCGCCAAGGGCAGGGCGCGCGAGCGCGCCGTCGAGGCCCTGGAGCGGGTCGGTATCCCCGAGGCGGCCAAGCGGATCAATTCCTATCCGCACGAGTTCTCCGGTGGTATGCGCCAGCGCGTGGTCATCGCCATGGGGTTGATGTGCGATCCCAAGGTGTTGCTGGCCGATGAGCCCACCACCGCGTTGGACGTCACCGTGCAGGCGCGCATCCTGGACCTGCTCGATGAGTTGCGTCGGGACCTGAACATGGCGCTGATCCTGGTCTCCCATGACCTGGCCGTGGTGGCCGGGTCGGTGGACGAGGTCGTGGTGATGCGCCATGGTCGGGCCGTGGAGCGCGGTGACGTGCGCAAGGTGCTGTCCGCACCGGAACATCCCTACACGCGGGCCTTGTTGGAGGCGGTGCCGCGAGTGGAGGTCTCCCGAGCCCAGCGCCGCGCCCAGGACCGCGCCGACCGCATCGAGCGGGAACAACGCCAGGGTAAGGTCACCGACCCCGGTGCCTTCCAGGCCTTCACCCCGGCCACCGGTGGGGAGGAGCCCTTGTTGCGGGTGCGTGAGGTCGCGCAGCGTTTCAAGGTGCGTGGTGGTATGTGGGGGCGTTCCACCGACTTTTGGGCGGTCAAGGGGGTCGGTTTCGACCTGTACAAGGGTGAGACCCTGGGGATCGTGGGTGAGTCGGGTTCGGGCAAGAGCACGCTCTCGCGGATGATCATGCGTTTGTTGGAGCCCACCAGCGGCACCGTGGAGTTCGAGGGCCAGGACATCACCCACATGCCAGAGCGGGAGCTGCGACCGTTGCGCCGCCACGTGCAGATGGTGTTCCAGAACCCCTACTCCTCGCTGAACCCGCGGTTGACCATCGGGGAGAGCATCGGTACCGCCCTGAAGGTCCAGGGCGAACGCGAGGGGAAGAAGGTCCGCGCCCGGGTGCAGGAGTTGTTGGAGCGGGTGGGGTTGGAACCCGATCACTACAACCGGTTCCCGCACGCCTTCTCCGGGGGTCAGCGTCAGCGTATCGCCATCGCTCGGGCGTTGATCCTCAAGCCCAAGTTGATCATCTGTGATGAGCCGGTCTCGGCGTTGGACGTGTCCACCCAGGATCAGGTGTTGCGTTTGCTTTCGGAGTTGCAGGACGACTTCGGGTTGACCTATATCTTCGTGGCCCATGATCTGGCCGTGGTGCGTCAGGTCAGTGATCGGGTCGCCGTGATGTGCAAGGGTGAGATCGTGGAGATGGGGGACAGCGACTCGGTGTACGAGAATCCGCGAAGCGAGTACACGCGGCGGTTGCTCACCGCGGCTCCGGTGCTGGATCCGGACGAGGCCCGCCGCCTGCGCGCCGAGCG
>NZ_ANBD01000198.1 GCF_000341005.1 Nocardiopsis alkaliphila YIM 80379
ACGCAACGCCAGCAACGAGTTACCACCGGCACGGAAGAAGTTCTCCCCCGGCTCCACCGACTCCCGCCCCAGCAATTGCGCGAACAACCCGCACAGAATCTCCTGACGCGGAGTCACCAGAGCGGAGACCGCGGCCTCCTCGGCACGCTCGGGAACAGCCCGCCCACCCCGATTCGTCAGAGCCGCACGCTCACCATCCGTCAACCGGACAACGCTGTCCACCGCTACCGCGGTGCCCCCGACCATCTCCCGCAGAATCCGCTCCAACACCGCGACCAACGCGCTGACCGTCGCAGCATCGAAGACATCCACGGCGAAATCGACCACACCCCCGAGCCCGGCAGGCACACCACCCCCGTCCCGGTACTCGACGAAACCCACCGCCAGATCGAACTTGGCCACGCCCGTGGCGACGGTAGTGACCTCCGGGGCCCAGGCGCCCTCGAAGCCGGAGGTGTCCGCGAAAGCGGTATTCAGCGCCAACGTGACCTGGAACAGGGGGTGGTGGGAGGTCGAACGCTCCGGGTTGAATTCCTCCACCAGCAGGTCGAAGGGCACGTCCTGGTGGTCGAAGGCCGCCAGGTCCGTTTCCCGGACACCTTCCAGGATCTCGGCGAAGGTCTTCTCCCCGGCCACGTCCGTACGCAGGACCAGAGTGTTGATGAAGAATCCGACCAGGTCGTCCAACGCGGGATCCGTACGGCCCGCGACCGGAGTGCCCAGCGGGATGTCCTCACCCGCCCCCGCCTTGGACAGCGCGATCGCCAGGGCCGCCTGCACCACCATGAACAGGGTGCAGCCATGTTCCTTGGCCACACGCGCCAATCCCGCGTGCAGGTCCGCGTCCACCTCGAAGCGGATGCTCTCACCCCGATGAGAGGGGTTCTCGGGCCGAGGCCGGTCCAGAGGCAGTTCGAGAACCTCCGGTACACCGTCAAGGGCCCGTTCCCAGAAGTCGAAGTGCTGGGAGAGCAGACCATTCGGATCGTCGGGGCTCCCCAGGACGTCGTTCTGCCAGAGCGCGTAGTCCGCGTACTGCACCGGCAACGACTCCCAGCCGGGCGGCTGTCCGGTGCTGCGCGCGGCGTAGGCCGCGGACAGGTCGCGAACGAGCACGCCCTCGGACCAGCCATCCGTGGCGATGTGGTGCATCAAGAGCACCAGCACCGACCCCTGCGTCCCACAAGCGAAGTAACGGACCCGAACCGGCCGGTCGGCGGCCAAGTCGAACGGCGTACGCGCGAACTCTTCCACCAGCGCGTCCACCTCGTCGATAGAGCACTCCACCCTCTCGAACTCCGGACACCCCCCGGACGAATCCAACACCTCCTGGTAAGGCTCGCCCGCCTCCTCTCCGTACACCGTTCGCAGGATCTCGTGCCGCTCCACCACGTCGCTCAGCGCTGTTTCCAGGGTGGCGGCGTCGATACCAGCGTCGAACCGCACCACCACTGGCACGTTGTAGGTCGAACTCACCCCTTCAAGGCGGTTCAGGAACCACAGTCGCCGCTGCGCGTAGGACAGCGGAGACGACGCCCCCCGATCCACGGGAACCAACTCCGCACGGGCCACGACGCCCCGCCCCCGAGCGACCAGCCGGTCCACACCCGCCACCGTCGGATCACCGAAGAAGTCACGCAGCCC
>NZ_ANBD01000199.1 GCF_000341005.1 Nocardiopsis alkaliphila YIM 80379
AGCGCCAAGCTTCGTGAACACATGCGCGCGAGCAACCAATTATCTGCAGCGGACAAGCCCTCGGCCTATTAGTACCGGTCAGCTCCACCCCTCACAAGGCTTCCACACCCGGCCTATCAACCCCGTCATCTCCAGGGAGCCTTACCCTCTCACGGAGGCAGGAGACCTCATCTCGAAGCAAGCTTCCCGCTTAGATGCTTTCAGCGGTTATCAATCCCGAACGTAGCCAACCAGCCATGCCCTTGGCAGAACAACTGGCACACCAGAGGTTCGTCCGTCCCGGTCCTCTCGTACTAGGGACAGCCCTTCTCAAGTCTCCAACGCGCGCAGCGGATAGGGACCGAACTGTCTCACGACGTTCTAAACCCAGCTCGCGTGCCGCTTTAATGGGCGAACAGCCCAACCCTTGGGACCAACTCCAGCCCCAGGATGCGACGAGCCGACATCGAGGTGCCAAACCATCCCGTCGATATGGACTCTTGGGGAAGATCAGCCTGTTATCCCCGGGGTACCTTTTAGCCGTTGAGCGACACCGCTTCCACACGCCGGTGCCGGATCACTAGTCCCAGCTTTCGCTCCTGCTCGACACGTCCGTCTCACAGTCAAGCTCCCTTGTGCACTTACACTCAACACCTGATTACCAACCAGGCCGAGGGAACCTTTGGGCGCCTCCGTTACTCTTTAGGAGGCAACCGCCCCAGTTAAACTACCCACCAGACACTGTCCCCGAACCGGATCACGGCCCAAGGTTAGATGCCCGAAACAGTCAGAGTGGTATTTCACCAACGCCTCCACCGCCACTAGCGTGACAGCTTCACCGGCTCCCACCTATCCTACACAAACCATCCCAAACACCAATGTCAAGCTATAGTGAAGGTCCCGGGGTCTTTCCGTCCTGCTGCGCGAAACGAGCATCTTTACTCGTAGTGCAATTTCACCGGGCCCATGGTTGAGACAGTGGGGAAGTCGTTACGCCATTCGTGCAGGTCGGAACTTACCCGACAAGGAATTTCGCTACCTTAGGATGGTTATAGTTACCACCGCCGTTTACTGGCGCTTAGATTCCCAGCTTCGCAGGGCGAACCCCACTGACCAGTCCTCTTAACGTTCCAGCACCGGGCAGGCGTCAGTCCGTATACAGCGTCTTACGACTTCGCACGGACCTGTGTTTTTAATAAACAGTCGCTTCCCCCCGCTATCTGCGACCCCACCCAGCTCCAGAGGAAAACTCCTTCACCGGACAGGGCTCCCCTTCTCCCAAAGTTACGGGGACAATTTGCCGAGTTCCTTAACCATGGTTCACCCGAACGCCTCGGTATTCTCTACCTGACCACCTGCGTCGGTTTAGGGTACTGGCCACACACGAACTCGCTAGAGGCTTTTCTCGACAGCATGGGATCACTCACTTCACCAAAAACGGCTCGGCGTCACGTCTCAGCCACACAGTATGCGGATTTACCTACACACCGGCCTACACGCTTACCCCCGGACAACCACCGCCGGGTAGAGCTACCCTCCTGCGTCACCCCATCACTTACCTACTACAAAATCGGGTCCCAGACCAGACACCACC
>NZ_ANBD01000200.1 GCF_000341005.1 Nocardiopsis alkaliphila YIM 80379
CAGAGCCAGGGCCGTGTCCCGATCGAACAGGTCCGTCGCGAACTCCACCACGCCCGTGAGCCCATCCTCCTCCTCGGTGAAGGAGAACGTCAGATCGAACTTGGCGACCTTCCAGGAGTAGGGTTCCCGCTTCACGTCGAGCCCGGCGAAATCCGATTCCGCGGACACTCCGTTCTGCAAGACCAACATGACCTGGAACAGAGGGTGGTGCGCCATGCTCCGTGTCGGGGCCAGCGCCTCCACCACCCGCTCGAAGGGTAGGTCCCGGTGGTCGAAGGCGGCCAGGTCGGTCTCCCTGACCTCTTCGAGCATCCGTGAGAAGGAAACATCCCCCTCCACCCTGGTCCGCAACACCAGGGTGTTGACGAAGAAACCGACCAGATCATCCAACGCGGGATCCTCACGACCCGCGACGGGGGTGCCGATGGGAATGTCCTGTCCCGCCCCAGAACGCGACAGCGTCACCGCCAACGCCGCCTGCAACACCATGAACAACGTGCAACCGTGACGACGAGCGAGATCCTCCAACGCGTCACGCAGGCCGGCGTCCAATCCGAACCCGACACTGTCCCCGTGGTGGGACGCCGCCGCCGGTCGTGACCGGTCGGTCGGCAAGTCCAGGACTTCGGGGGCCCCTCGCAGTGCCTCACTCCAATAGGCGACCTCGCGAGCGGCCCGGCCCTCGGGGTCGGTCTCGTCCATCAGAGCGTTCTGCCACAGCGTGTAGTCGCCGTACTGCACCGGCGGGGGTTCCGGCTCGAAGGCGCGCCCCGTCGACCTGGCGTCATAGGCCTCGGCCAGTTCGGTGACGAGCACTCCCTCCGACCAACCATCGGTGGCGATGTGGTGCATCACCACCATCAGGACGTGCTCCCGCTCACCGATCCTCAGCAAGTCCACCCGGACCGGCAGTTCCTCGGCCAGGTCGAACGTCTTGTCCACCGAACCGTCCACGATGGGACGGACTTCGTCGGCGGAGCAGACCTCCACCGTGAATCGCAGCCGCTCCAACGCCTGGTCCGGGTCCAGGACACGCTGGCATGGTTCACCTTGGATCGCAGGGAACGTCGTACGCAGGGTCTCGTGCCGCACGACCACGTCACGCACGGCGGCTCGGAGGGCGTCCTCATTCAACTCTCCCCTCAACCGCAGCACCAGTGGCACGTTGTACGAGGACCCCGCCGAGCCGAGCCGGTTGAGGAACCACAGTCGGCGCTGGGCGAACGACAACGGCAGATCCTCACGGCGCTCGAGTGCCGTGATCTCGGGACGCATGGGACGTTCACCCACTCGGTCGATCGATCTGGCGACCCCGATCACGGTCGGCGAGGTGAACACTTCACGCAAGGCCAACTCCACACCCAAAACGGCGCGGATTCTGCCGATCAGCCGCGTGGCCAACAACGAGTGCCC
>NZ_ANBD01000202.1 GCF_000341005.1 Nocardiopsis alkaliphila YIM 80379
ACGGCGCGGATTCTGCCGATCAGCCGCGTGGCCAACAACGAGTGCCCACCCAGATCGAAGAACGAATCATCGATCCCGACCCGCTCCAAACCCAAGACCTCGGCGAACAGACCACACAAGATCTCCTCACGCGGATCACGCGGACCACGCCCCGACACCTCCGCCGAGAAATCAGGATCGGGCAACGCCCGCCGATCCAACTTCCCGTTCTCGGTCAACGGCAACTCGTCCAACACCACCACCGCCGCCGGAACCATGTACTCCGGAAGCAGATCAGCGGCCTGGACACGAACCGATCCGGTATCGAGTACCACCCCGGCCCCTCCAACGACGTAGGCGACCAGGGAAAGAACCCCCCCGTGACCGCCCCGAGCGACGACCACCGCTCTGGAGACCTCCGGCAGCTTCTCCAGCACGGCCTCGATCTCGGCGGGTTCCACCCGAAAACCCCGCACCTTCACCTGATCATCGGCCCGACCCACATACTCCAATTCACCCTCACGCCCCCACCGCACCACATCACCGGTGCGATACATCCGCTCCCCACCCCCGACAAAAGGATCAGGAACGAACCGCTCAGCCGTCAGATCCGGACGACGCAAATACCCCTGCGCCACCGTGGCACCACCGATGTACAACTCCCCCGGCACACCCACCGGAACCGGCCGCAACCAACCATCCAGCACATACACCCGAGCACCGGCCAAAGGCCCACCGATCGGAACCGAGGCCCGTTCCTCTTCCACCCGAACCACCTCGTAGGTGGTGGTGAACCCCATGTTCTCCGCAGGCCCATAACCATTGACCACCCGCACACCCGCATGCTCCGACAACGCCTTGGCCACATGCGCCACCGACGCCGCCTCACCCGCCGTCATCGCCACCCGCACCACATCGAACACCTCAGGCCGCTCATCCAACATCACGTTGAACAACCCCGCCGACATCTGCAGATTCGTCACACCATGCGCCACCACCAGGTCAGCGATCGCATCGAAACGCGGACGCTGCCCCGGCTGCAACACACACCGCCCCCCGAACAACAACGCCCCGAACAACTCCAAAGCGAACGCGTCCCACGACACCGGAGAACACTGCAACCACACCTGATCAGCATCGAAATCCACATACGACTGACCCAGGAACGTCCCCAACAACCCCTGATGCGCCGTCACCACACCCTTGGGCACACCCGAAGACCCCGACGTGAACATCACACACGCCACCGACCCCGACGACACCTCCACACCCAGATCGGCGGC
>NZ_ANBD01000203.1 GCF_000341005.1 Nocardiopsis alkaliphila YIM 80379
TCAGTGTCTTGAACTGAGCTTCGCTGTAAGGGTTGTCGTTGCTGACCTTCGGCCTCGAATGAGACTTGGTGATCCCGAGCATGGACAGCAACTCGGCCACCGACTGCGAAGTCATCGCCGTGCCGCGGTCGGAATGGATCACCTCGGCCGCGACCCCGTTATTAGCGCGGATACAGTTCTGTATGAAGTGGCCGGCGATGTGGCCGGACTCGCCGGAGTGGATCTCCCAGTGCACCACGTACCGGGAGTAGATGTCGATCATGACGTACAGATCGAAGAAGTGCCCCGGCCCCGGGCCACGCAGTTTCGTGATGTCCCAACTCCACACCTGGTTCGGGGCCCGTGCCATCAGCTGCGGCTTGGTCTTGGCCGGGTGGCGGGCCTGGGAACGCCGCTCCCGACTCTGTCCCTGGGCGCGCAGCAGCCGGTACATCGTGGAGACCGAGCACAGGTAGACGCCCTGGTCCAGCAGCGTTGCCCACACCTGCCGAGGTGCCTTATCACGGAACCTTTCACTGTTGAGGACCGTGATGACGTGGTGGCATTCAGCCGGCGACAAACGGTTCGGTGGTGAGGTTCTGGACGCTTTTTGCGTTACTTTCAGCGAAGGGTCGCGGTGTCGATAGTAAGTCGAACGGTTGATCCCCGACAGGCGACACGAGGCCTTGATACCGACAAGTGGTTCGAGCTGGGTGCGAACATCTTGTCGGGTCTGGTCTACGAGTTCTCCGAGTCCGCGCTCTCGGATACCATTTCCAAGAGCGCGTGTGCTTTTCCCAGCACTTCCATGGCGGCCTCGGTCTGCTGCAATTTCTTGGCCATTCGGGTGTTGGCGCGCTCCAGTCGTGCTTTTTCCTTGCGCAACTGTTCCAGCTCGGCCTGCTCCGGTGTTTTCTTCTTGGTGGTGGGCTTGGCTGCCGAAGAGGCGCTCAGCTCACCGGACTCACGCTGTTTGCGCCACAACTGGACGCTGGAGTCGTAGAGTCCTTCTCGGCGTAGCAGTGCGCCCTTTTCTCCGGCGGGGGCGCTGTCGTATTCCTCCACGATCCGCAGCTTGTAGGCGAGGGTGAAGGTCCGGCGCTTGGGTCGGTCGGCTCGTGGTCTTTGGTCGGTGGTCTGGAGGTCGTGATCGGTCATCGTCACCGTCGCTACTGCCTGTCCTCGCCCTGCTTGTACTAGTTAGTGAAGTTTATCCCCTGGTGTCCCACTCGACCCTGAC
>NZ_ANBD01000204.1 GCF_000341005.1 Nocardiopsis alkaliphila YIM 80379
GTTGGCCTTGTCGGAGATGTCGAAGACCCGCACACCCTCGAACCCGTCCGGGTCGGTCACCGGAACGGACGGGGCGCCGCACTCGTCGGAGGCGCGCGGATAGTCCACGGCGAAGTAGACCAGGTCACCGCTGACCGACAAGTCACCCTGCCCTCCCGGACACAGCACCTCGGAAACGATCTGCGGGTCCTCGGGATCGGAGACGTCGTAGATGACGAACCCGTCGTAGTTACCGCCGATCACGTAGTCACCGCTGAAGGCCAGGTCGGAGTTGGTGCCGGCCACCGCGTCCGGTTTGGGGACGTTGGCGATGTGCTCGACGTTGTCACTGGTGACGCTGTCGGAGGGCGGAGTGTCGGCATGGGCGGCCGCCGGACCGAGGAGCCCTCCGAGCAGGGTGGCGGCCGCGGTGAGCGCGACGGCCGTCGAGCCTCGAAGACCTCTTCGTTCCGGGGGAGCTGCGGGCATCGTTACTCCTGTGGGTCGCATAGAGGGCGGGGCGGTATGCGGTGGGGCCGCGGCCATCGCCGCGGCCCCTGATTCCTCCCATTTGCCCTGACTTCCCAGGAGAAGCCACCGGGAGGGGCCGTGGAGGCGGGGTCAGCGTCCCGGCCGGTAGGAAGGTTGGGTCTGCGGGTTGAACTCGTCGTAGGTGACGCGCTCGGCCGCACGCAAACGCGGATCGGTCAGTTTCAGCACGTCCAGGCCACGGGTGATGTCGGAGGAGTAGACGTGGCCGTTGTAGTAGTACGCCGACCAGGACCCGCCCAGGATGAGCCGGTCATCGTCGATCGGAGCCCGGTCGAAGTAACCGATCTCCTTGGGGTTCTTCGGGTCGTTGAAGTCGATCACCGACACACCGCCCTGGTACCAGGCCTGCACGAAGAAGTCCTGGCCCGGAACCGGGATCAGGGAACCGTTGTGCGCCACGCAGTTCTCGGTGGCGGACTGAACGCGCGGGATCTTGTAGTAGCTCTCGAAAACCAGCTCGGGTTCGTCGTCGGTCTCATCGATGGTGTAGATGGCGTTGGCTCCGCGCTCGGGACCGTAGTCCTGCGTGCAGATGGCACCACCACCACCGCCGAGTTCGTCGGTGAAGATCACCGCACCCGCGTCGTTGGTGAAGGTCGCCGAGTGCCAGAACGCGAAGTTCTCGT
>NZ_ANBD01000205.1 GCF_000341005.1 Nocardiopsis alkaliphila YIM 80379
GAGCGTGTCGATAATCCGTACGTGGGCGCCGATGTGTACGTGAACCCGATCTGGTCGGCCAACGCCGCCGCCGAACCCGGCGGTGAGGCCATCGCCGATCAACCCACCGGTGTGTGGATGGACCGTATCGGCGCCATCGAGGGCAACGACAGCCCCACCACCGGGAACATGGGCCTGCGCGACCACCTGGACGAGGCCGTGGACCAGGCCGCCGGTCAACCCCTGGTGTTCCAACTGGTCATCTACAACCTGCCCGGCCGTGACTGCGCCGCGCTGGCCTCCAACGGCGAACTGGGCCCCGAAGAACTCGACCGCTACCAAACCGAGTACATCGACCCCATCGCCGACATCCTGGCCGACTACGCCGACACCTCCTTGCGGGTGGTCACCACCATCGAGATCGACTCGCTGCCCAACCTGGTCACCAACGTGGGCGACCGCGCCACCGCCACCCCCGAATGCGACCAGATGCTGGCCAACGGCAACTACGTCCAAGGGGTCGGCTACGCCCTGGCCGAGCTGGGCGCGATCGACAACGTCTACAACTACGTGGACGCCGGCCACCACGGCTGGATCGGCTGGGAGGACAACTTCACCGCCTCGGCCGCCCTGTTCTACGAGGCGGCCAACGCCAACGGCGCCACCCCGGACGACGTGCACGGGTTCATCGCCAACACCGCCAACTACTCGGCCCTGGTGGAGGAGAACTTCTCCATCACCGACCAGGTCGACGGCGCCAGCGTGCGCGAATCGTCCTGGGTGGACTGGAACAACTTCACCGACGAGTTGTCCTTCGCCCAGGCGCTGCGTCAGGAGTTGGTCTCCCAGGGGTTCGACGCGGGGATCGGCATGTTGATCGATACCTCCCGTAACGGGTGGGGCGGCCCCGACCGGCCCACGGGTCCGGGTCCGCGAACGGACGTGGACGCCTACGTCGATGGTGGCCGCTACGACCAGCGCATCAACCCTGGGAACTGGTGCAACCAGTCCGGGGCCGGGTTGGGCGAGCGTCCCACCGCCGCTCCCGAGCCGGGGATCGATGCCTATGTGTGGATGAAGCCTCCGGGTGAGTCCGACGGCTCCAGC
>NZ_ANBD01000206.1 GCF_000341005.1 Nocardiopsis alkaliphila YIM 80379
CCCAGGTCACTAGACCACCTCGGGCCCCGGAGCATTCACCCGCTCCGGGCCCTCTTCCATGAATGCTCGAGGTGGAGCACTCAGCCGACCTTCAGCTGTTCGTCTCCGAAGTCGGCGATGAGCGTCAACGTGCCGCCGAGCGCCGAGACGTAGCGGTCGAGTACCTCACGTGTGGAGACGTCACCGGCCTCGATCTGTGAGACGCGGGCGACGGAGATCCCCATACGCTCCGCCACTTGGCTCTGGTTCAGTCCTCGGTGTTCACGCATCTCCACCAAGCGCCAAGCCCGCGCCCGGTCGCGCAGACGTTCCACCCCGGCTTCGAATGCCTCGGAGCCTCCAGCGTCGGCCACCGCCCGTTCCAGGTGCCCGCTCTTTCGCCAGCTCTGGTACCCGCTCATCAGGCCCCTTCCCCTTCACGTTCCTTCAGATAACCCTGATAGAGGCGTTCAGCTTCAAGGATCGCGTCTCGGTACCAACTCTTCCAGCGACCGGCCTTGTCCCCTGCCACCAAGAGGATCGCCGAGCGCCAAGGGTCGAAGGCGAACAGAATGCGCACCTCACTCCCCGTGGCGGATCCGGGCCGAAGCTCCTTCAAGTTGGCCATCGCCGATCCGGTCACCGTGTCCACCAACAGTCGCCCTTCCGCAGGACCGTTGCGTTCCAATATCAGGATCGCCTGGTTCACCAGGGTGTGACTCTTTCTATCGGTCGCGTAGAGCGTCTCCAGGAAATCCGCTACCTCGGAGGTCATCAGAATCTCCCACACGCTCCGCAACTCCTCGCTCCCAAGAATAACTCGACTTAAGAAAATCCTAAAGTACTTGGTTCGCCTCCACCGGGGTTCTTCGAACTCTGTGAGATCCAGGCCCTGATCAGGGTCGATCGAGGGCCCCGTGGCCAAGGCCGGGGCGCTGGGGTGAGCCTAGGGTCAGGAGGTGGCCACACATGGAACGCGCCAGACGCGGCAGGTTGAAGGGGGCTCTGGGAAGCCACGACCGCCCGGCCAGCGCCCTGAGTTTCCGGTTGGTCCTGGC
>NZ_ANBD01000207.1 GCF_000341005.1 Nocardiopsis alkaliphila YIM 80379
TCAACGACTACGGCTACGGCTGGCGCCGCCTGTCCGACCACGAGATCACGGCGAGCACGAACTACTACCGCAAGCTCGGCAAGCACATGGGGATCAAGGACATCCCCCAGACCTACGAGGAGTTCCGTGACCTCATGGACTCCCAAGAGGAGGAACACTTCGCCTACACCGAGGGCGGACGCGCGGTCTCCGACGCCACCCTCGAGTTGATGGTGAACTTCTACCCGGCCTGGCAGCGTCCCCTGGTCCGCCCCTTCACCAAGGCCCTGTTGGACGACAGCCTGATCAAGGCGTTCCGCTATCCGGAGCCATCGGCTTTTTGGCGCAAGGCCGGCGACGTGGCGATGAAGGCACGTGCCAAGGTGGTACGCCGGATGAAGCCGCGCACGGAGCCGCGTTGGGCCCGGATGAGCCCCAATATCCGCACCTACCCCGATGGTTACGATCCCTCCCGCATCGGTACCTTCCCCCAGGGATGCCCGGTACCCCATGACATGCTCACGCAGGAGATCCCCGCCACCGGCGCGAAGGTCCCCGCCCCCGGTCAGGCCCTCGCTCCCCGATCGAACACCCCTGAGCAGCGGTAGGGAGCGGGGACGCCCCGGATCCCTCCCTCGTTCCTCACCCCACCCCGCCCCGTCCCCACTCCCCTTGAAGGACCCCCGCGAATGAAGCGTTTCGACTGGCGAGACGAGATCCACCGCTTGGACGCCGAGGCCGACTGCGTCCGCATCGTCCAGATCCTGAACTCACACGAGTTCCCGTGGGACATGGGTCGAGCCCTGGGCATCGCCCTGTACCGCACCTACGCGGTGCCCAGCATCGGTGAACTGCTCGGCAAGACCGACGAGTTCACCGGAAAGACGCAGAAACGCTACGACGACACCGCGCTCATCCTGGGCAACATGATGCGGTACGGGTTCGAGCCCGGTAAGGGCCGCGACTCCCTGCGTCGGATGAACCAGATGCACCGGTCCTACGACATCAGCAACGA
>NZ_ANBD01000208.1 GCF_000341005.1 Nocardiopsis alkaliphila YIM 80379
AGTGACTGTTGGGTAGCCGGGTGGCTACACGGTTTGACCGGTCGGGCGGTTGCTCCAGCGCACCCTCTGGCCCGCAAGTCGTGTGGCCATCAGCCGGATCATCGCGATCTTGACCATGGCCTCGGAGTTGTCGGTCAGGCGCTCGTAGTCGCGGGCCAGGCGGCGGTTGCGTACCAGCCAGCCGAAGGTGCGCTCGACCACCCACCGGCGCGGCAGGACCTGGAAGCCCTTGACGTCGTCACTGCGTTTGACGATCTGGACCACCAGCCGGAACTTCTCGTAAGCCCAGCTCAGAATGCTGTTGTCGATCTTGTTGGCGTATCCGGCATCGGCCCAGACCAGGCCGATGGAGGGGAACCGGGCGGCCGGCTCCCGCAGGACACGGCGCCCTCCGGGCCGGTCCTGGACCGAGGCGGAGGTCACCGCGATCACCAGCACGAGTCCGAGTGTGTCCACGATCAGGTGTCGTTTGCGTCCGGTGGTCTTCTTGCCCGCGTCGAACCCGCGGGCCTGGCCGCCCTCGCTGGACTTGATCGACTGGGCGTCCAGCACCGCGGCCGAGGGGTCGGGGTCGCGTCCGTCGGCGATGCGTACCTTGGTACGCAAGGCGTCGTGGATGCGGTCGATGGTGCCGTCGGCGGCCCAGGTGCGGTACCACCGGTAGGCGGCGTCCCAGGGCAGCAGGTCGCGGGGGATCATCCGCCACTGGCAGCCCGAGCGCAGCACGAAGAAGATCGCGTCGAGCACCAACCGGTCGCCGTAGACGCGGGGAGCTCCGCCTTTGGCCTGGTCACGGACGGGCATGAGGGGTTCGATCACCGCCCATACCGCGTCGGAGAGGTCGGAGGGATAGCATGGGCGGGCATCCCCGCCGGATTCGCATCTGCACACACAGCGCGATTCTGGCGGGGATGTTCTGTTTTCTCACCGGCGGGTCTGGTGATCACCCAGCGAACGCACCCGCATACCCAACAGTCTCT
>NZ_ANBD01000209.1 GCF_000341005.1 Nocardiopsis alkaliphila YIM 80379
CCCAGGTGCGAGTACGCCTGCGGATGATTGCCCAACGCCCGCTCGGCCAACGGATCGTACTCCTCGGGAATCAACCCCGTGGGACCGGCCGCGTCCACCAGATGCTTGAACAACTCCTCGGCCTCGGCCCGACGCCCGGTCAACACGTACGCCTCGATCAACCACGTCGTGCACAGGTGGAACCCACCCTCACCCCCGGGCAGACCATCGTCACGGTGATAGCGGTACACCGTCGGACCACTGCGCAACTCCGCCTCGATCGCGGTCACCGTGGCCTGGAAACGCTCATCGGCCGGATCGATCAACCCCGACAGCCCGATGTGCAACGAAGCCGCGTCCAGATCGGTGCCGTCATAAGCGGTGGTGTAGGCCTGCACACCCTCGTTCCACCCCTTGTCCAACACCTCCTCGGCGATGGCCCCACGCAACTCGACCCACCCCTGCTCGGGGGTACGCCCATAGGCCCGGGCCAAACCCAACGCCCGGTCCAAGGTCACCCAGCACATCACCTTGGAGTACACCCGCTGGCGAGGCTCATCACGCTCCTCCCAGATCCCGTGATCGGGCTCGTGCCACCGCCGGGCCACCGCCCGGGCCATCGCCCGCACCAACTCCCAATCACGATCGGCCAAGAACCCACGGGCCTTGGACAGGTGACAGATCAGCTCGACCACCGGACCGAACACGTCCAACTGCACCTGGTGATCGGCCAGGTTGCCCACGCGCACCGGCCGCGACCCGGCGTACCCCGACAGCGACTCGATGGTCTCCTCCGGGCCCAGGTCGGT
>NZ_ANBD01000210.1 GCF_000341005.1 Nocardiopsis alkaliphila YIM 80379
ACGCAACGCCAGCAACGAGTTACCACCGGCACGGAAGAAGTTCTCCCGAACCCCCACCGAATCCACACCCAACAAGTCCGCGAACAGACCCGCCAAGATCTCCTGGCGCGGAGAGAGCACGGCCCCCTCGACCACGTCCTCCACCGGCTCCACCAGGACCTCAGAACCGGAACGATCGGTCAACGCCTCACGCTCGTCCTCGGTCAACTCCACCGACCGCCCCACCACGGCCCCGGGATCGGCCGCCATCGCCCCCAACACCCGAACCACCACATCGACCAGAGCCCGCACCGTGCCCTCATCGAACACATCCGTGGCGAACTCGACCACACCAGAAAGCCCGGCCGAGGCCCCATCACCATCACGCTGCTCCACGAACCCGAACGCCAGATCGAACTTGGCCGCGCCCAGAGCCACACTCTGGACCCTCGCCTCCACCCCACCGAACTCCGGGACCAGGCCCTGACCCTGCGAACCCACCGCCACCGTCACCTGAAAGATCGGGTGGTGAGCCGAGGACCGGGCGGGATTCAACTCCTCCACCAACAAATCGAACGGCATCTCCTGATG
>NZ_ANBD01000211.1 GCF_000341005.1 Nocardiopsis alkaliphila YIM 80379
CCGTTCGACCCAGTGCGGGTCGGCGCTCTCCTTGTCGAAGAGCCCCTCTGCGCGCCCGGCCGCGACCTCCTCACGCACGTGCTCAGGACTCATCGCCGCGGGATCGAAGTCGACGAACAACTTGTGCCCCGTCACCACCGCGTAATCGACCTGATGATGCCACCGCATCTGCGACTCCACGTGCTCGCGGTAGACGAGCATGTCCGCGTCGAGCCGGAGCACGACCTGCCCGGAAGAGACCGCGACCCCGGTGTTGACCGCGTGCGCCGACCCCCACCCCCCTTCCGCCGCAGGAACGATCCGCGTGTTCTCAGGACGCACCCCGGCAAGCTTCAGCGGCTCCGGACCGCCATCGTCCACCACGACCACCTCCATCAGATGCGAGGGGTAGCTCTGCGCCGCGAGCGAGGCCAACACCAAGGCGAGCTTGTCCGCACCCCCATGGGCCGGAATCACCACGCTCACCGACAACGTCGGCGTCCACTCCCCCAAAGCCGGAACCGACAACACGGCGTAGTCATTACG
>NZ_ANBD01000212.1 GCF_000341005.1 Nocardiopsis alkaliphila YIM 80379
CGGATGGGCAGGCCGGTGATGGTGCGGCCGATGATGAGCTTTTGGATCTCGCTGGCGCCCTCGAAGATGGTGAAGATGGTGGCGTCGCGGTGCCAGCGTTCCACGGGGTATTCGCGGGTGTAGCCGTTGCCGCCCAGGATGCGCAGTGCGTTCTGGGTGACGAAGGTGGCGGTCTCGGAGGCGTAGAGCTTGCTCATGGAGCCCTCGGCGTTGTCGAAGTCCTTGCCGTTGCGGGCCATCCAGGCGGCGCGCCAGACCAGCAGGCGGGCGGCGTCGATCCTGGTGGCCATCTCGGCGAGCAGGAAGGCCACGCCCTGGTTGTCGCCGATGGGCCTGCCGAACTGCTCACGCTGGGTGGAGTAGTCGCGAGCGTACTCATAGGCGGCGCGGGCGGCGCCCACGGCCATCGCGCCCACGGTGGGGCGGGTGGTCTCGAAGGTCTTCATGGCGGCCTGGCCCTTGGAACGCTTGCCCTCCTTGGCGCGGGCGAGGCGTTCGTCGAGCCTGTCCTTGCC
>NZ_ANBD01000213.1 GCF_000341005.1 Nocardiopsis alkaliphila YIM 80379
CGACCCTGCTCGCGCGTGACCGCGCTCGCCGGGTCGTTTCGTCGTTTCTTCTGGGGGGCGACCCCTGGGCCCCCGGTGTGGGGCTTGGCCCCGCGGGGTGGTGGTCACCTTGTTCCGAGGCCCACTTGGCTCCGGAACGATCTTGCTCGGGGACGGGACTCAATCCTCGGATGTGGATTCGGCTGTTCGGAGCAAATGATCGATGAGGGCCAAGAACGAAGGATCGGAAGAGGCCAGACGATCTACCTCGGTGCCGTCGTCACAAGTGAGCAGGGCCACCGTGGCATGGCTCGGGGTGCGTTCGAGCACTCGCCACGGGGCACCGTTCTCTTCCCAACGCAACAGGGCCTGGGCCTGGGCCTGGGGATTCTCGGACATCACGCCTCCAAGGACGTCAGAAGTGGGTTGGAACACGTCCGGCCCACCCTTTGTTCTTTGTTAGGATCGGAGTACGGCTTCACGGGGCTATGGCGCAGTTGGTAGCGCGCCTCCATGGCATGGAGGAG